>JAGBNH010000088.1 GCA_017634475.1 Eubacterium sp. | reverse complement strand
TGGTTCCGGAAGCACCCTGCTTCTGGCCATCAGTAAGAGTCAGAATGTGACGGAATTTATCCGGGTAAATATCGATGCAGAGGGATCGATCTGGATCGCCATGGGAGATGAACCAAAATAAGGAACAGAGGATCCCAAAAAACAGGCAACATGAGAGGGGCGGGGATGAAAACTGTCAAAAGAAAAAAACTTCCATTACGGCCGTTTTTCCTTTTTTTTCTTATACTTATTTTTACTCTGCAATTCCTGACTGCTGTGGCATATGCTGAGTCCGATGCGGAGACTGTCCGTGTGGGGTACTATGAAAATGAGGTGTTTCAGGAGGGCGCGGAGGAAGGCGCAGTCAAGACCGGTTATGCCTACGAATATTACCGTAAATTGTCCGAGTACACCGGTTGGCGATACGAGTATGTATACGGTGATTTTGGGGAACTGTATCAGATGCTTCTGGACGGCGAGATCGATATGCTCGCCGGTCTTGCCCGAAAAGAAGACCGGGTGGGTATCATCGGTTATCCGGAAGCGGTCATGGGAAATGAAGCCTACTATCTGGTGAAACACGACGAGGAGACAGAGATCACCGCCGACCCTGCCACATTGAACGGATGTAAGATCGGGGTACTGGACAGCGCCATGGTGGGCGTTCTGAAACAGTATCTTAAGGAACATCATGTAACCGCAGAAGTGGTCACCTATTCTGATTATACACAGCTGTTCGAAGCCTTTGATTCCAAAGCGGTCCAGGTGCTGGCCGCGGAAAGTGACGGTGCCCATGGACGGGAGCATGCGGAGGTGCTGACGGTTTTCGGTGCGTCGGACTATTATCTGTGCGTGAACATTAAACGACCCGACCTTTTATCCGAGCTGAATTCCGCCCAGGCGCTTCTGGCCGCAGAGGAGCCGAATTATCTGAATACACTCCGTGCAAAATACTACTCCGTCAGCGTTAATGCAAGGGCGTTCTCCCAGGCGGAGCGGGAATGGATGAATACCCACAGCACACTGAAAGTAGGATACCTGGAGAACTACCTTCCCTACAGTGACACCGATTCCGATGGGCAGGCCACCGGCATCGTGAAGGATATCATCCCTGGCATCCTTACGGCTCTGGGCATGCAGGATATCAAGGTTACCTATACAGGGTTTAAGAGCTATGACAATATGATCACAGGGATCAACACCGGGAAGATCGACGTGGCATTCCCTGTAGGCGGCGGTCTGTATTATTCGGAGGAAAACGGGATCTATCAGTCCAATGCGGTTTCCTCCTCCCCGGCGGAACTGGTCTATAAGGACAGATTCACCGAAGAAACAACCAGGCACTTTGCGGCAAACGAGAATAACCGCATGCAGTATTATTTCATACGAACCAATTATCCGGATGCAGAGATCACCTTTTATCCCTCCAGCGAGGATTGTCTGAAAGCGGTACTTGAGGGTAAGGCCGGCTGCGTTACCCTGAATGGTCGCAGGGCAAATGATATCCTCAGGAACAGCAAATACGAGGATCTTTCCCTTTATCAGACAAGCTATAATGATCCCCGGTGTTTCGGTATCGAGATCGGAAATGAGGGTCTTCTGAAGCTCCTGAACCGGGGGATAAATGTACTGGGCAGCGATTATGCACAGAATATTTCCTACCGGTATTCGGCAGATCTGTACTCTTATACCTTTATGGATGTATTGCGGGAACATGCGATGCTGTTCATGACCGTCGGTCTTGTCATCGTGGCACTGGTCGTATTTCTTCTTGTCCGGGATGTGATGCACACAAGAAAAGAGATGGCGGAGAAGGAAGTGGCCCGGCAGACCCTGGAGGAGAAGAACACGGAGCTTGCCGAGAGCCAGAAAGCTCTTTCGGAGGCTCTGGTCACGGCGGAACACGCCAATCAGGCCAAGAGCGCATTTCTGAATAACATGTCTCATGATATTCGAACCCCCATGAACGCCATTGTGGGTTTCACGGAGCTTGCCACCACACATATTGACGATAAAGGGCTGGTACAGGATTATCTCGGAAAGATCACTGTATCCAGCCGTCATCTGCTTTCCCTGATCAATGATGTGCTGGATATGAGCCGGATCGAAAGCGGCAAGGTGTCCATCGAAGAATCCGACGTGCATCTGCCGGATGTGATCCGGGAGATAGAGACCATCATTCAGTCGAACTTAACTTCCAAACAGCTGGAGTTCTTCATCGATACCCGGGGTGTTATCCATGAGGATATTGTAACGGACCGGCTTCGGCTGAATCAGATCCTGTTAAATATCCTGTCGAATGCCATCAAGTTTACCCCTGCCGGTGGAACCATCAGCTTCCTGGTGACGGAGAAGGAAACCTCCAACAGCGCCGGTGCCGACTATGAATTCAGGATCAAAGACACGGGCATCGGCATGAGTGATGAGTTCCGGAAAAACATTTTCGAAGCCTTTACCCGTGAGAAGACCAGTACCGTCAGCGGTATCCAGGGAACCGGACTCGGCATGGCCATCACGAAAAATATCGTGGATATGCTGGGGGGAAATATCACCGTCAATTCCAAGGTGGATGAGGGAAGTGAGTTTATCGTGGAGCTCCCCTGCAGGTTCAGCACCGTTCCCGCAGAGACCGAAACCGCACCGGAGGAGAAACCGGATTTCCACGGGAAGCGCGTATTGCTGGCAGAAGATAATGAGATGAACCAGATGATCGCCGAGGCGATCCTGACGGAATCTGGATTCAGTGTGGATATAGCCAATGACGGGACTGAAGCCGTTGAGAAGATGGCGTCCATGCCCGCAGGATACTATGATATCATCCTGATGGACATCCAGATGCCCAATATGAACGGATATGAAGCCACAAAACTGATCCGCGCCATGGAAGATCCAGAGAAAGCGACCATCCCCATTGTAGCCGTTACCGCAAATGTATTTGAGGAAGACCGGAAGCTTGTGACGGATGCGGGAATGAACGGATTTCTGGCAAAACCCTATGATATTCCCGCCATAATAAGAACACTTAAGTCCTTATTACTGAAGGACGGGAATGCCTGACAGTTGAAATGCGGCATATAACAGCTTATGATCGGAGCCTTCCTTCTCGGACACCCCGCTGGAAAGCTCCGTGAAGCTTTTGCTCACTACGATATTATCGATGGCCATATCCCGACGGCGAAAGGTGATATAGCTTCTGTCCGGCCGGTTCACATAGTAGTCCCCGCCAAGATGGAAGATATCCTCCAGATTGAAGCTGTTAAAATCCCCCATGACGACATAATGCTCACATCCGGCCAGCTGACCGGCTATGGTCTCCATCTGGGTGATCCTGAGCGAACTGCTCTGGTAGGAGAGATGGGTAACAAATGCATCCACCTTCAGTCCATCCACGAAGACCACTGCATGTCCCAGGGAACGGTCTTCCCCGTTTCCGGATTCCAGTGAGATGATATCGAAGCTGTCAATGGGATAGCGGGAGAGGATGGCAGTTCCGTATTCTCCGTCCCCCAGGGAAATGGCTTTGGCAAAGGCATAATAGGAATAACCTGCCAGCCGGGCCAGCTCCGCCGGTTCATCAACATATCCGGAACGTTCACAGTTCACATCCACTTCTTCCAGGCCGATGATATCCGGCGAGATCTCACGGATCGCCTCCGCGATCCGGTCAAGTCCGTCAGCCCCGTGCTTGATGTTATATGTGGCCAGAGTCATGGCAACGCTTCGGGGTTCAACATTTTCCGTAGCAGTCTCTGTGGTCAGACTGTCCGTTACGGACTCTGTGACTGAACTGTTCGTATCAGCCTCTGCGGACGGGCTTTCCGTTACGGCTCCTGTGGCTGAACTGTTCGAACCGGCCTCCGTGGATTGGCTGTTCGTACCGGACTCTGTAGCCGGGCTTTCCGTTACAGTCTCGGTGATTGCGGTGGTATATACGGTTCCCGGGACGGATGTGGGTGACTCCTTTCCGCAGGCACTCAGCAGAAAGAGAAGTACTGCCACATATACGATCCGCTTCTTTTTCCTTTCCATAAGATCTTACCTTTCTGACCAACTTTGAATAAGAAAAGTATATTCGAAATCTTGCAATTTGACAAGAATAGAGATATCATAACTGCTGTCGTCATTACCTCGAAGAATAAGGATGTAACCCAAAATGCAGGAAACAGAACTGTCGATTTCAAATACAGTGTCCGATCTCCCTCGGGTTTCGGATATTCAAAAGGAAGCAGAGCTCAGTATCCGGAAGAAATTTCACAGGCAGATCTTTTCGCCTTTTGCAAAAGCCTGTAAAAACTATCAGCTGATCAGCGAAGGAGATCATATTGCCGTATGTATATCCGGCGGGAAGGACTCCATGCTGATGGCCAAGCTGTTTCAGGAACTTCAGCGACACAGAAAGATGCGATTCGAACTGACCTTTCTCGTCATGGATCCGGGCTATAACCGGGAAAACAGAGAACTGATCGAAAGCAATGCCAGAGACCTGGGGGTTCCCATCACTATCTTTGAAAGTGATATATTTGATGCCGTTGACACTGTGGAAAAGAGCCCCTGTTATCTCTGCGCAAGAATGCGTCGTGGCTATCTCTACAGCAAGGCCAGGGAAATGGGCTGCAATAAGATCGCCCTGGGGCATCATTATGACGATGTGATCGAGACCATCCTTATGGCACTTCTTTACGGAGCTCAGATCCAGACTATGATGCCGAAGCTTCACAGTACGAATTTTGAAGGAATGGAGCTGATCCGCCCCATGTATCTCATCCGGGAGAGTGATATCCTGGCGTGGCGGGATCATAACCGGCTTCGCTTCCTGCAGTGTGCATGCCACTTTACCGAAGCCTGCGCGGCATATCGCAATGATGAAGAATCCAATTCCAAGCGTCTGGAAACAAAGAAGCTCATCGCCGAGCTGAAGAAGAACAATCCCTTTGTGGAAACAAATATCTTTAACAGTATGGAAAATGTAAATGTTGATACCGTGCTTACGTACAAAAAGAAAGGCGTAAGACATAACTTCCTTGAGGAATATTAATAAAGGATCCCGATGCCTGAAGAAGAGCACCGGGATCCTTTTTTCAGTGTTGCTGTACAAATACCGTATCGTAATAGTCGCTGGTCTGTTCCAGCTGCTTCTTATATTCTTCCTCCCCCAGGACTTCAGAAAGTGTAGGTGTCCCGGAAAAAAGATCGGTTCCCAGGCCCAGCCGGTCGCCCTGTATGGTAACGCCGATGGCTGAAAGCGTTGAAGGGAACATATCAAGTGAAGAAAACAAACGATTCCTGCTTTGTACCGGTTCCTTTGCCGCATGGATAAAGCAGTTATAGGTGGTACGTTTATAATCATCATCAAATTCCACAAGAGATGTCTTCTTATTGCCGAGATGATCCCCTACCAGAATGATGGTGGTATTCTCGTAGAAGGGCTGCTGTCTGATCCAGTTGACAAACTCCACCGTCTGTCTGGAGGTACAATCCACGGAAGCAAGATAATCATTATCTATGGTTTCGTCACAAAGGACACAACGATGACCGCACTCAAAGGAATGCGTATCCATGGTATACATGGTAAAGAAGAAGGGTTTATCCTCCCTGGAAATGTTGGTGAGGAGTTCCTTAGCGATGGAAAACAGCTTCCGGTCCTCGATCCCCCATTTCCAGATATAATCCGTTCCTTCTTCCGCATAGCCCTCATCCACCAGTCTTGTCCGGTCGTAAAGGACACTGTCCTCATACCTTGCCACATACCTGTCATACATGGAGAACACGCCCTTGGAACCCTGGAGATACAGCTGATTATAGCCGTTATCATGGAGGATATCCTCCAGCCTGGTCATGGTGGGATACTCAACGAACCCGTTGGGCGGAAAGATCTTCGTGTTCAGGGAAATGCCGGAGGTCTGTGCCACCGTTGATCCCTGGGTATAGGTGATGGAGGGAACGAATACCGATGCACCCCCAAGATTCTCTGTATTGGAGAAATTCACGCAGTCTTCACTGTCCGCAAGCTCCGTAAGATCTGCCATATAGTTTTTCTCCTGGGATCCTCCCAGATCAGTGGAAGCATAGGTGCATTCCATGGATTCCAGATAAACAAAGATCAGATTCCTTTTCTTTTCCGGGAAGGTCAGCACACTTGCTTCGGGCTTAACGTAATACTCTTCATAAATGGTGGACCGGTCGGTCTTCATTTTCACATAATGCAGGAAATTGGTCTGAATGGAGAAGAAGGCCGCACATCCAAGCATAAGGAGAACGGACATGGCGATCTGTGTGGCTCTTTTCTTCCCTGTCATATGCAGGGTGTATTCTCCTTCACCGTCAGCCACCACAAGCTTCTTATTGGGGAAGCACTTTGCCATATTTAACGAGATGAAGCCGGAGATCAGCACGAACAGCAAGGTGTATTCCACGCCGGCGATGACATCCTCCAGGGCAAGCCCGCCTTCGGCAAAGGTAATGGTGAACAGGATCGCTTCAAATTCCATATTGGAGTAAACATTGAAGAGGAAGAGGGCCACTGCAAAGGCAAAGGAACCAATGGCGATGAGAACGATGCAGATGGACATGACTGCCCATTTTCCTTTTCCGTCTCTCGGCTCGGAGCTGATCTTTTTCTGCGGGGTGTACATGACGGCCAGATCCCGGAGATGTCTTGCACCCGCGCTGTCCCTGTCCAGATACTTCTTAACGGCAGCGGCGATGGCACGGACCAGGATATAGACGAGGCACATGCCCAGCCACCAGATGGCAGCCCACGCCGGAAGAAACCGGTTAAAGAAATTATCCGTATAAAAAGCATCTCTGGTCTTATCAAAGAACATCGAACTGATCCAGGCAAGAAGAAACGGCATTCCCAGATTCAGGGTACATTGAAGGAACCAGAAGACAAATCGTCCCGGTATACGGGTCAGCATAAGATAGAAGATCAGGGAAGAAAGAGGGGCGAGAAGCAGAAAGATCCATTGGATCCAGCTTAAGCCCTCCAGCCTGAGGGGTGCTCTCAGCACCCCCAGACCGGTATAGAGCAAAGCTCCAAGAACTGCAAAAAGGATATGTTTTCCGGAGATATTCCGGAGTTGTTTCAGATCGTTTTTTATCAGAGCTATCATTTCTTTTGCAACAATGCACCTTAAGCTTCAGGTACAAAGCCTTTCAGTTGGGACATATTTTCGCTTGTGGTAAAGGAAAGCGGAATATGGTATTCCGTCTCATATATTTCCTTCCACATTTCGAAATTCCTGTACATCATCTGTTCTGCCTGCTTCCGAAGAGGAAGACCCGGTTCCGGATAGATGGGCGGAAGCACATGAATGGTATATTCCTGTACATAGAATCCGTCTTCTCCCATGATATCGGAATCCTTCATGGTGATGAAGCAGGGAAGAACAGGAGCGCCGCCCCGTGCAGCGCACTGGAACGCCCCGCGCTTTAAGGGCTTGGGCTTCCGGTAATTCCACCACATACTCTGCTCCGGATAGAAGAGCACATAGTCTCCGGTCTGCAGCAGCTCGGAAATCGCCTTGTAGAATTTCTTCATGGTGGCGGGGTTGGAGGATAACGGCAGAGTATTGCAGTGCCGCATCAGGAACCCGTAGAATCCCGGGAAGGAGGTATAATTTCCTTCACGGATCACGCGCCAGAAAGAACGATTGGGCTGTTCGGCTGCTTCATAGGCCAGCTGAATGGCAAAACTGTCAAAGGCGTTGAAATGGTTGCAGGTGATCACCGCACCACACTGCAGATTCTTAAAATTCTCCACGCCTCGGATCTCTTTGATGATGAATTTCTTTTCTTCCACAAGCTCATCGATGAACTTGTGCGCCATCTTGAACGCAACCTTGGTCTTCAGCTTCTCCGCCTTGGTCTTACGGACATATTCGATCTCGTCCGGCATCAGCATTCTTCCGGGAGGATCATTCTCCACATCCTCGTCGAACCGGCCTTCACGTTCAAACTGGTCGATGCGATGCAGGATCTCCACCCGGTCCTTATCCCGCTTGTCCCGGTTGATCCGGTTCAGGAAGTTGTCTTCACGGTTGGTTTCGTTTATGGCCGTCTGGGTAAGCTTCTCAGAGGACCGTGCATCCCGTTCCTTCTCCTCGTCGGAGTAGGAGCGCTGAATGGCCAGAAGCTCCTCGTATACGGAGGTCTCCTTCGCATAGCTCCAGAAGATTTCCCCGAACAGACAATCCTCATAGTGCCAGGGCTTGTTGGTCATGATATAATGGATCATTTCCGCCTGCTCCACGGGATAGGGGATATTGCCGAAGGTTTCGGTATTCCAGCGCTGATCCAGCCAGTAAACATGATCCTTGCAGATCAGGTTCAGATAATCCTCGTCCTGGGTCACCACAAAATTATAATAATGCAGATAATCAATGAATTTATCCAGGACGAAATGGAGGCGGAACCGGTCACAGTTGATCAGCATGAGTCCCGCATTGAAGAAGTTATAGCGGGATACGCCCACTACCTTTTCTACATAGTTGCCGAATTCCTTTGTCTGTACCATGACCTGTTCATGGCAGGCTCCCAGATACGCATCACCGATATCCGTCCGGTAGAGCTCGCTTACATCTCCCCGGATGATGGTATCGCTGTCCAGATACAGAGCCTTGGAATACTGCGGGAACATCTCCGCTATAAACAGGCGGTAGTAGGTGGTCTTGGAATAGTAGTCCCTGAGCGGAAGCTTGTCCGATATGGACTGCAGGTAATTGGTAACATCAATGAATTTGATCTCGAAGTTCTCGTTTGCGAATCCGTTGACCAAAGCCTTCATCTCATCGGAGATCTCGGTATGCAGGATATGGATCACATATCTGTATTCCTTTGATGCATTACGGATCAGTGAATGCATGGACACAATGGTAAACTTTACAAATGCGTCATCGCAAGCGTAGAAGATAGGGATTAACTGTTCTTTCATGATAGATCCTTTAAATAACTGAATTTATTGTGATACTCCACCCACGATCTCAAGATATCGTTCGTAGATGTCATCAAACTGTCTGTACTTAAATACGGAATGCACCTTATCGATGTGCCATTGTTTTATATTATCCGTATGCGGATAGGGCAGCCAGAAAAGCCGCTTGGAGAAATGCCGCACCACCGTATGCCGGTGAAGGAATTTCTGGTCGTTAAAGCGCTGGGGCAGTACCTTCTTTCTGGTGGTAGAGCGGATCAACGCACTCTGATCGGCGAAGACCAGCTTCTTCTTTTTGATCCACCACCTGGCCTTTTTGAAAAGCCCTGTTTCTCGGGAGTACTTCATGTTAAAGAGGATCACCCCCGCATTGATGTAATTGGGGTAGAGCAGGTACTTCCCGTAATGATCCCTGGCGGCTGCATATTCCCGGTCGGTAAGGTCCGTATCCCAAAGCAGCCGTACATCCCGGTTAAACATGATATCCGCATCCAGATACAGAAGCTTGTCCGGTATCCCCTTAACCACATCCGCAAAAAGACGGATCAGCGTGTAGGGCGAACAGTAAGCCCCTTCATTGGGACAGCCCGAGAAGGCCTTACGATAATAGGGACTAACGTCATACAGCCTGACCCTGTTTTCCGGATTGAAGGATCTTACTGTCTCTTCCAGGATACGGACATGTTCCTCTGATATGCAGATATATTTTTCATCGAGCTCCGATACATCCATGGTAAAAATGTGGAAGCAGAAGGACTCTTCTGTAGTCGTTCGCATCAGGATCGACAGGGCAGAGGTGAGAACACCGTCATACACACCGTCATTTCCGCAATACAGGATATCGATCATCTGTTATTCTCCGATTCCATATTCTGTGGTGTTGTACTTTGTTTAATATAGCGGATCTGTTCATGGTCGGAACATTTCGACCGCCGTACCATACAGCGGTATACCTTGTCCCGAAGCTCCTTCCGACGGACCTTAAGAGGTTTCTCCATGTCCGGATAGAAGGGGCCATCCACATAGGTAACGATCCTCGGATGGGCGAAAAGCTTACGTTTGTGATAGGTATTGGTGAAGCAGTAAACCGGGGTGCCTGACTTTGCCGGATAGGTAAAGGACGTATCCGGGAAATTCCTTATTCTTGTATA
The DNA here is from genome assembly GCA_017634475.1 of Eubacterium sp. Classification (GTDB taxonomy): domain Bacteria; phylum Bacillota; class Clostridia; order Lachnospirales; family Lachnospiraceae; genus Eubacterium_Q. The sequence continues at coordinate 4,140 of JAGBNH010000088.1, read as the reverse complement.
ATAGGGCCATATATGTGCTTCCGGATAGATCGTAACCACATTGCCTTCCGCAATACGGGTATCCACTGCTTCAAGGAAATTCTTATAGGCCTTCATTCCGTCCGGGATCGGCAGCGCTCCCAAAGAGGGAGTGATCTTTCCGAGGACCGGCATGGATACGTTGTTCGGATGAACGATCACGTACACTGTCCCGGGAAAACATGTCATGGAGGGTATAAACGCATCCGCGATATCCTGGGTGTGATTTCCATACAGATAGTAACCCTCGGGGTATCCATCCCTGAGATGCCGTTTCAGCTTGCGCCTTCCCCGGACCCTGTGTCCGAAGGTGAGCCTGACATAGGCATACGCGATGGGGGTAGCTACGATCCGATACCAGAAGAAGTGGGTAAACCGCTTAAACCATGTCTTATGGACATATATATAGTTTTCGTCTATGCTCCGAGGCTCGATCACCGCAGTGGAGAACTCATCATTCAGCTCATCACTGTAATAGATCACCTTTCGACTATCCATGATCTGTCTCCGTAATTATTCTTTACCTTAACCGGTTTTTGGCAATCATAGTTGGAATTATAACATAATCTTTATTAAAAATCCTTAACAAGAGTTAATTTTTTCTGAAAAATTATGATTTTTTTCAAAGATAACCATCTTTCAGATCCTGGACCGGTGGTAAACCCGGGTATATGGTCAATCCGGAATAACATGAGGCAGAATAAACAAATCAGATTGTGCTTTTCGACAAGTGACAGTAATATCCTGATCCTTTATAATCAGAATATCACTGTTTTTATATGAAGGAGGTAAAGAGATTGGAGAAGAGAAGAAGTTTATCAACCCGATGGTTATCCCTGGTTCTGGGTATCGCTATGATCTTATCCGTTGTGATGATCCCCCGTATGGAGGCATCGGCCGCTCAGGCAGCCAAGCTTGTTCCCATGCAAAAGTACGTGGTATCTTCCCTCAGCGACCGGACGAAGATCTATTTCGATTATATCCCCACAACCGCTGATACCAAGGTTACCATCACTGCTTTTGCAGGTTCACAGAGCAAGTTGGTGGATGAATATACCAACATTTCCGAGAAGGAGCAGGAATTATATGTCTACATCGACTTCTTCCGGACCGGAACCTACCGGATCGATCTCGTAGAGTATAAGAAGGTTAACAGTTCCTGGCAGACTACCGGTATCAAGTGCAGCGTAGCGGTTACCGTTGGCGCCAAGCGTACCGGCTGGTACCACTATATTAATGATTATTATTACTATGACTCCAACGGAAAACGGCTTTACGGCTGGCAGAAGATCGGTGGGAAATGGTATTATTTTGATGAACGTGTGGGCATGATGCACAAAGCCGGCTGGGATTATATCGGCAATAAATACTATTATTTCGAGTCCAGCGGTGCAGCAGCCACGGGTTGGAAGAAGATCAACAACAAGTGGTATCACTTTACCGGCGGCGGTGTGATGGATACCGATTGGAAGAAGATCAATAACGTCTGGTACTACTTCGGCGGATCCGGTGCTATGGTAACCGGATGGCAGCCCTATCAGGGAAACTGGTATTACCTGAATTCCAACGGCGCCATGGCCGTGGGCTGGAAGAAGATCAGCAACAAATGGTATTATTTCCAGAGCGGCATCATGGTCACCGGCTGGAAGAAGATTGACGGCTACTGGTATTATTTTGATGTTGTAAACGGTTCCATGCTGACCGGCTGGCAAAAGATCGATAACAACTGGTATTATCTCAGAAGCGGCGTGATGGTCACCGGAGAGCAGAATATTGCCGGAACGATCTATTATTTCGACAAATACGGCGTATGGCAGCAGTAGGCGAAATGTCATCCTGAGCGTCCACAGGACGCGAAGGATCTTGGTCATTTCACTAACGTGAAACACATTGTCTTTCTGATCTGTTTACTGAATCGAAAGACATGGCGTTGGACTTTCATATCAATAAGAAATAAAAAGGGGACACAGCATATCGCCCGGTGCACTTGGCACCATGGTAATACGCTGTGTCCCCATTTTTTGCAATAGATAACCGTCGGGCATCGTGCTTCCCGTCTGCAGGATCATAACGGATGGAATTCCGGTTTAAGTCTGCTGAAGGTACAATAGTATTTAAATCCCAGAGACCGGAGGAGTTCACCGGCTTCGTCAAATCTGTATCCGGCATGGATCCGGTCATGGGAGTCGCTGCCAAAGGTGATGATCTCGCCCCCCATTTCCTTAAATAACCTGAGCAGATCCGGATGCGGATGGGCAAAATCCATGCCCCGGTACAGAGAACCGGTGTTTATCTCGATTCCCTTGCCGTTATCTATGATCTGCCGGAATATAGCCTCAAAGATCTCCATATAGTCCTTCACATCAAAATGCTCTGCCTTCGTGGGGCCATAACGAAGGATATAGTCCAGGTGACCGTAAACGGAGTAATCCTGAAAATGCCGGACGATATAAAGGATCTCCTCAAAATACCGGCGATAACCGCCTTTTTCTCCCCATTTCTCAAAATATGGAGGATAGTAAGGATCAAATCCATCCACCACATGGGAGGAGCAGATGATAAAATCCAGCTGAGGGTAACGCTTCGAGAAATCCGACAGGACCTTACAGGTCGAGGGCATAAGCCCCTGTTCGATACCGATCTTCAGGGTAAGGTCAGGCACCAGCTCCTCCCGTAGCCGGACCAGAGTATCGAAATAGCGGTCAAAATCCAGTCGAAAATCCACCTCTGCGGCATCCTTCGGAAAATCATGATCATAATGATCGGTGATGCAGATCTCCTTCAGCCCGTTTCTTCTGGCCGCTTCGATCTGATCCCGGATATGGGTCCGGCAATCGGCGGAAAACCCGGTATGTAAATGATAATCGGGATACATATTCATGTCCTTTCAAGGGTCATATTTTCTAAGTTACAGAAAGATTATAGGAGCAAGGATGCATATTTTCAAGAAAAAAAGATAAAAGGCATACCCGGGGTTTCGGTTATTTTTTCATACAATTGAATGCAGCCGATATGAAAAACTATGAAATCGCTCTTGAAATGTACCTTTAAAAAATGTATTATTGTTCTATGTGAGTGATACGTTCACAAAGTATATTTCTAGGAGGAATTAGAAATGGCAGTTAAGGTAGCAATTAATGGTTTCGGTCGTATCGGTCGTCTGGCTTTCAGACAGATGTTCGGCGCAGAAGGTTATGAGGTTGTTGCGATCAACGATCTTACAAAGCCTTCCATGCTGGCACACCTGCTTAAGTATGATACCGCTCAGGGCGGTTACGCAGGAGTTATCGGTCAGAATCTTCACACAGTTACTGCTGATGATGAGGCTGGTACAATCACAGTTGACGGCAAGACCCTTCAGATCTATGCAAAGGCCAATGCAGCTGAGCTTCCCTGGGGAGAGATCGGTGTAGATGTTGTACTTGAGTGTACAGGTTTCTACTGCTCCAAGGATAAGTCTCAGGCACATATCGATGCCGGCGCTAAGAAGGTTGTTATTTCCGCACCTGCCGGTAATGATCTGAAGACAATCGTATTCTCTGTAAACCAGGATACACTGACCGCTGATGACAAGATCATCTCCGCTGCATCCTGTACAACAAACTGCCTTGCACCGATGGCTAAGGCTCTGAATGATTATGCTCCGATCCAGTCCGGTATCATGAGCACCATCCACGCTTACACAGGTGATCAGATGATCCTTGATGGTCCCCACAGAAAGGGTGACCTTCGTCGTGCACGTGCAGGCGCTGCTAACATCGTTCCGAACTCCACTGGAGCAGCTAAGGCTATCGGCCTTGTTATTCCGGAGCTGAACGGTAAGCTGATCGGTTCTGCACAGCGTGTACCGGTTCCGACAGGTTCCACCACCATTCTTACCGCAGTTGTTAAGAAGGCTGGCGTTACCAAGGAAGGTATCAATGCAGCTATGAAGGCAGCAGCAAGCGAGTCCTTCGGTTACAACGAGGATCAGATCGTTTCTTCTGACGTTATCGGTATGAGATATGGTTCTCTGTTCGATGCAACACAGACCATGGTTTCTCAGATTGCAGATGATCTGTATGAAGTACAGGTAGTTTCATGGTATGATAATGAGAATTCTTACACATCTCAGATGGTAAG
>JAGBNH010000087.1 GCA_017634475.1 Eubacterium sp. | reverse complement strand
TCAGAAGGCAGCGCAGATGGGTGTTTCCGGCTTTGGAAATTCCAAGCCGGTTCACATTTGTCGAGCTGGAACGCTCACCGGGTGCCAGACCAAGAAATGCCGCATAGGTGTTTCCTTTTCCAAAACGCTTAAAGTCACCTGCTTCTACGATCAGAGACAACGCTGTGTGTGTTCGGATCCTCAGGAAACATCCCAGCTTTTGTGGTTCGCGGGTTTTGTTTCTTACTCATATTCCACAGTAGCCGGCGGCTTGGGGGTGTAATCAAAAAGCACTCTGTTGATGCCGGGAACTTCACTGATGATCCGCTGTACCAGATGGTCGATCAGTTCGTTTGAGAGATGCTCCACTGTTACTTCCATTACGTCCGTGGTGTTGATGGCGCGGATGATGCAGGGCCAGTCGAAGGTGCGCTTTCCGTTCTTTACGCCGGTGGACTTGAAGTCGGGAACAACGGTGAAATACTGCCATACCTTGCCTTCCAGGCCGTTCTTTGCGAATTCTTCGCGAAGGATGGCGTCGGATTCGCGGACTGCCTCAAGGCGGTCACGGGTGATGGCGCCGGGGCATCGTACGCCCAGGCCGGGGCCCGGGAAGGGCTGACGATAAACCATATTATCAGGCAGACCCAGTTCCTTACCTACCATACGAACTTCGTCCTTGAAGAGGATGCGCACAGGCTCTACAAGCTCAAAGGCCAGATCCTCAGGCAGGCCGCCTGCGTTATGGTGGGCCTTGATGCCGGCTTCGCTCTCCAGGATATCCGGCCAGATGGTTCCCTGTGCCAGGAACTGAATGCCGTCCAGCTTCCGTGCTTCTTCCGCGAATACCTCGATGAATTCACCACCGATGATCATGCGCTTCTGCTCCGGGTCGGTAACGCCGGCCAGCTTGTCCAGGAAACGGTCTACTGCGTCCACGTAGATCAGGTTTGCGTCCATCTCATCACGGAATACCTTGATCACCTGCTCGGGTTCACCCTTACGGAGCAGGCCGTGATTAACATGAACACAGGTCAGCTGCTTACCGATCGCCTTGATGAGAAGTGCAGCTACCACGGAGGAATCCACTCCTCCGGAAAGTGCCAGAAGCACCTTCTTATCGCCTACCTGTTTCTTGATGGCTGCGATCTGCTCGTCGATAAATCCGGCAGCCAGCTCCGGTGTGGTGATCCGGACCATATCCTCCGGACGTCTCAGTGTGTCTTGCATGGTTTTGTTCCTCCCAATTGATTATAATAGATTCTTTGCCGCAGGATACTTTTTCTTCCCCTGCGTGCTCAGAATGACATTAAGTTCTGCACATTTTCCAAACGTCATCACTTCTTCAATTCCTTATACGTTCCGATCAGATCCGTCACACCGGCCATATCCTGCTTCTCCACGGTTTCCTTCAACACCTGCAGGAATTCGGTATCTTCGTTCTCGTAGATATCAAAGCTGATCTCCGCAAGTCCATCCTTGAGCGCCTCCGGGTCCCCTTGCTCGGCTGCTTCAAGCATTGCGTCAAGGATGGCGAAATCGATCTGACTCCGCTTCTCCGGCTTTTTCTCCTTCTGCCGGTCCACCTGCTCAGCAACGGTCTTTTGCTCCGTCGTCTGGTCCAGATACACCCGGATCGCCTTCAGAACATCTCCCAGCAGAGTGAGCAGCATCGGCAGATTATCACGGACATAGCCCTTGTTACCGATATTGATGGCTGAATCGATCCTCTGGATATGATTCTGCAGCTCAATGGCACCGACATTCTGGGCACCGTTTCGGATGTTATGGATCCTGCTTCGGAAGGAACGGTAATTATCCGAGAATTTCTCCTTAAGCTCCTCCTCTGCGTTCTGGTTCTGCGAGTAAAATGTACTGAGGATACGGTTATATACCTCTACGCTTCCGCCGATCTTCTCCAATACTCCGCTGACATCCAGATATGCCTCCAGTTCCTGAAGTCCTTCCAGATTCTGCACATTTTCCGTGTATACCGGGATCTTTCTCTCCTTGGGCCCCAGCTTCTCCGGCGTATTCTGCGCCAGGATCTCCGCCAGCACCGTAAGCTCCAGCGGCTTCACGATCATATCCGAGAAGCCTGCCTTCTCCAGCGCATCCCGGTCCTCATTCAGCGCATCCTCCGTCATGGCAATAATGGGAACGTCCTTCGCCCCCTCCATTTCCCGAAGCTCCTTCATGGCATCCATACCATTCATTACCGGCATGGCCAGATCCATGAAAATGATATCGTATTGCCGGTTCATGGCCAGGTCCAGCGCACGCATGCCGGAATCTGCCACATCCGCTTCGATCTCCAGCTGACGCAGCACGCCCAGGGCCACCGTCCGGCTGATCTCCACATCATCCACCAGGAGAACCGCCACATCCGGCGCGGCCATACGTTCAGCCTCCTCCCGGGTGATCCGAAGCCCTGCCTCACCGGCAAAGGAAGAAGCCACCATATTCTGGTCTGCCATTTCCTGCGGCAGAGTTACGGTAAATGTGGATCCTGCGCCATACGTACTCTCCACCTCGATCTCACCGCCCATTGTGGCGGTCAGCTGATTCGCAATGGTAAGGCTGATCCCGCTGCCGGTGTAACCGGCCTGTTTCTTGCTGTCTGCGATATTATATACCTCGAAGATATGCTCCAGTCGTTCCTTCTGGATTCCGATCCCCGTATCGGATATATTGAAGATCAGCCGGTTCTTACCCTTTGCCTCGGGGATCTCATAATAATCCACAAACAGAGTGATGGTGCCCTCCCGGGTATATTTCCCGGCATTATCCAGCAGGATCTCCAGCACCCGGCGTATCTTCTCGTAATCACCGACCAGGATATCCGGGATATGCTCTCCCAGATCCACCAGAAACCGCACCGGCTTCTGATCCAGAAGATTGATCATCCGGTCGGAAATGTCACACACCAGGGTGGTTATGGAATAGGGTGCATTTACCGCTGCAACGCGGCCTGACTCCAGCCGGGCAAGCTCGATGGTCTCATCCACCTTGCCCAGGATCTCCTGACCGGAGGTGGCAATGGCCTGCAGTCCTTCCCGTCGTACTTCCTCACTTTGTTCCCGCTGGATCGTGTCCGCCAGACTGATGATGGCGTTCACCGGAATCTTGATCTCATTACTCATGTGCGCCAGGAAGTCGGACTTAGCCGTACTGGACTTCACTGCCACCTCATGCTCCTTCTCCAGCTTCTCGATCTCCCGGTCCTGACCGCGCATTCGTCTGGTCAGACTGTAGATACTGACGATGATCAGGATCGCAACCAACGCGGCAACCGCTAACAGCAGGTTCTTTGTGGACTGCTTTTCAAAGAAGCCGTATTCTTTATTGATGGTAAATGTGATATCCTGCGTACTCACGATCCCGTCGCCATTGATGGCCCGCACCTTAAATGTATAGGTTCCGCCGTCCAGATTCGTGTAAACGGCCTGCATGGGATCTGAAGGCGAGATCTTGATGTTCTGGCCGTCGAAGCCCTCCAGCCTGTATTCAACCACAACATTTTCACGGTTGGTATAAGAAAGCACTGCGAAGGAGATGGCCAGACGCTGGGTCTCTGATGGGATGGTAAGACTCCCTCCCAGCTGTTCCAGATGAAAGACCTGATCGTCCACATTGATCTCCGAAACCGTAAGCTTCGGCGGGATCTCGTTGATCTCCAGAGATGCAGTGGGAAGCGTCATCACTCCGTTACTGCAGCAAAGGTAAAGCAGACCTTCTTCCAGCCTGCAGTGGCAGTTCAGAGAAAGCCTCTGCGCCAGACCATCACCCTGGGCAAGATACCTTCCCTCCAGCGCTGCCGTGCCAAGAAGCTCTTCCTCGGTGGCGCAGAGCACGCCCTTCGAGCCCATGACCCAGAGCCTGGACTTCCCCTCCTCGGGTTCCTCCAGGATCAGATCGTAAATATTGTTGGAGAAATCGATATTGCTGACGGGACGGATTCCCTCGGTAAAAATGGACAGTCCGTTGTCCGTACCGATCCAGATCCCGCTTTCACCGGGAACGATGTCAGAAACCACATTTGACGTAAGTCCGTCATCATCCGTGTAATTCTTAATGTCATCCCCCTTGATCACATAAAGCCCGCCGCCATCAGAGCCGGCGAAAAGACGCCCATCCGGGGCCTGATACATACAGAGGATGTTCGGGTACTTCAGGCCCTGATCAACGGAATAGGCCCGGTCCAGTGTATCATCCTTGTTCAGGATGGCGATGCCTTCTTCCGTTGCTATGGCGATCCTTCCATCGGACAGCTCCAGGGTGCAGTTTACCTGATTAGTGGTAAGGAGATTATTTCTGCCGAAATTCGTGGTGAGCCCCTTGGGCTTGTACCGTACAACGCCAAACCGGCGGGATGTGGAGATCCACAGATTCCCGGAGGAATCCAGCATGATATCCCGGATACTCGCTCCGCTCAGCATGGTGACCAGATCGTGCTGCACCACGGACATATCCGATTCCCGGATAATGGTAAGACCGTCATCCGTTCCCAGAAATGTCAGTGTGCCGTTGCTGGTAATACAGTTCGTGGCCGTCTGGGGCAGACCGTAATATTCGTTGTAATTCCGGAACTTGCTCCGTCCCAGCAGAAGCACGCCCATCCGGCTGGACGCAAACCAGTAATTGCCTTCATAATCCTTGATCATACAGGATATATACCGGTTCACCTCTGCATCATAGATCGAGTGAAATGTTCCGCTCGTATCGAAATATCCCATACCACTGTCCGCGCAGACAAAAAGCCTTTTACCGTCATGATACAGGCTGTTGATACCGTCCTTGCCCGAGTAATAGGATTTGGAGCTGAAGGTCCTGGAGATATGCAGGATCTCCGTTCCGGGGGTTCCCACATAAACCGTTCCATCCGGCATTCCCCGGATACAGGAAACCTCCTCCTGTGTGAAATCCGAGGCCTTGAGCTGCACCACATTTCCCTGATCCGAAAGGAGGAAGAAACCGTTCACTCCGGTGATCCCCCAGAGATTTCCTCCTGCGATGGTCAGATCCCGGATGCTCTTTCCCGCCAGCTGCTCCATCAGGCGAAGCTGCGTGTTCTCCGGATCGACGGTGTAGAGTCCGACGTTTGTGCCCACGTAGATGGTCCCGTCCGGCGTCTGGCACACATCATAGATGCATTTCACGCCGGAATAATATGCGTCGGTAAAATGTTCCACCTTGCTGCCCTGGATGTAAAAAAGGCCATAGTTTTCCGTAGATACCCAGAGTCTGCCTTCCGTATCCTGAAAGAGGTTGTTGATGAAATATACATCATCCTTTTCCGTATTCCACAGGTTGAAGATCCGGAACTCCTTGCCGTTAAAACGATAGAGGCCGCCGTCGGTACCGATCCAGATATAGCCGGAGGCTGTCTGATAGATACAGTTCACCTCTGTGCTGCCGAGACCGCTCTCCTGATCGTAGACCGTCTGCTTGAATCCCGCCAGGAATTCATCCGGGGATGCGGCATCTGTCTTCTTTGCGGGAACGAAAAAAAGGCATGACAGAAGAACAAGGCACGCCGCAAATATCGCGAGTATTCGGTTAGACTTTGTTCTTGTCATGCTTTTTCCTGTGATTTTCGTGTATTGTTCAGGCTTCCTGCAGGAACGCCTCATATCCTTTCTCGGTTTCATAAATATCTGCCTTGGAAGTGATTTCCCATGGCGCGTGCATATTAAGAACCGACACACCGCAGTCAATGACCTCCATATCATACAGGGACAGGATATAGGCGATGGTTCCGCCGCCGCCCACATCCACCTTGCCCAGCTCTGCTGTCTGGTAGCAAATGGATCGTTTCTCAAGGATCCCGCGGATCCGTCCCACATATTCCGCATTTGCGTCATTGGAACCGGACTTTCCTCTGGCACCGGTAAATTTGTTGAATACCATACCCTTGCCGAGGAATGCGGCGTTCTTTGCTTCAAAACAGGATGCATACAGGGGATCATAGCCTGCGCTTACATCCGAGGACAGCATGCAGGAATTGGCAAGGCACCTGCGAAGGGCCAGCGGGTTATTGTTTCCTGCGGCAACGAGAATCTCGGCTACCACATTTTCAAAGAATCGTGACTGCATGCCTGTCGCTCCCACGGAACCGATCTCTTCCTTGTCCACCAGCAGTGTGCAGGCGGTTCTGGAAAGCTCCTTCTGATTCAGCTGCGCGATCAGACTCGTATAGGCGCAGACCTTATCATCCTGGCCATAGGCAATGATCATGGACCGGTCGATCCCCATATCTCTGGGCTTTCCGGCGGGTACGATCTCCAGCTCGGCGGACATGAAATCCTCCTCTGCCATGTCGTATTTATTCTTCAGTATCCGAAGCACTTCTTCGGTCACGGGGTTCTTTTTCTTCTTCTCTTCTGCCTTATCCTTCTTGTCGATCTTGATGGGACGGGACGCGATGAGCAGATCCAGATTCTCGCCCTCTACAGCCTTCGCTGCAGTCTTCGCCATCTGATCCTGTGCAAGATGGATCAGGATATCTGTTACGCAGAATACCGGATCTTCTTCGTCCTCACCGATCACCACATCCACCACGGTTCCGTCAGTCTTCGCCACCACGCCGTGAATGGCCAGGGGAAAGGTAACCCACTGATATTTCTTGATTCCTCCGTAGTAGTGGGTATCCAGATATGCCAGGTTCTGGTTTTCGTACAATGGATTCTGCTTCACATCCAGGCGGGGGGAATCCAGATGCGCCCCCAGGATGTTCATTCCCTTTTCCAACGGCTCCTCACCGATATGGAACAGGGCTAATGACTTGCCCATATTGTTGGCGTAGATCTTATCGCCTTTTTTTACTTTGAGCTTCTTCTCCAGGACTTCCTCCAGGGAGATGTAGCCTGCTTTCCTGGCCTGCTCGATACAGTAGCGGACACCCTCACGCTCGGTTTTCCCTTTGAAGAGGTAGTCCTTGTAGCCGTCGCAGAGTGCTTCCAGCTTCTTCATTTCTTTCTTGTCATAGGTTTCCCATGCGATCTTACGTTCCATGATTTTTTCCTTCGTAATTCTTATAGTTCCTTTGTTGCTAAAGATCCTTCGTTGCTAAAGATCCTTCGTCGCTAAAGATCCTTCGTCGCTTCGCTCCTCAGGATGACAATGGTTGCATCACCTTTACTAACAGGGCAATGCTCAGTGCTTTCCTTTTTTTTCAGATTTATCGGGATTTCTTTTCTCCTGATCTTTTTTCTCTCCGGGCTTCTTATCCGATGATTTTTTGTCGTCTTTTCTCTCTTCCTTCTTATCACTCATTTTCTTGTCCGCATGCTTCTTCTCTGCAGGTCTGCCGCCCTGATCTTTTTCTTTATCCTTTTCCTTATCTGTCTTTTTGTTTTTCTCTTTATACTTTTCTTTGTACTTTTCTTTGTTTTTCTCTTTATCTTTTCGAGCTTTCAGTTCTTCTTCGGTTCCGGCAAGAGCTTCGGTCTTCGCAGCTTTGTCGTTCTTCCGGGCTTTCTCATCCTTTCCGGATTTTTCGTGTTTCTCCACCTTTACAGGTTTTTCGGTTTTCTCCGGTTTTTCGGTTTTCCCCGGCTTTTCAGGTTTATCCGACTTCTGTGATTTTTCTGATTTTTCTGATTTTACGGTTTTTTCCGATTTTTCGGTTTTTTCTGACCTTTCAGATCTTTCCGCTTTTCCCGGCTTTTCAGGCCTTTCCGCTTTTTCCGGATTTTCAGGTCTTTCCGCTTTTTCCGGCTTCGTCACATCTTCAGCCCTTTCGTCCATCCTCTGTCCGAGGATTTCCGCCCGGTCAGATCTTTCTGACTTTTCAGACTCTCCCGACCTCTCGTGGTATTCTGTCTCCGCGATGTTCTCAGCCTTCTCAATTCCTTCGACAGCTTCCTTCTCGGTCTTCTCTTCAGCCTTCTCGGTTCCTTTGACAGCTTCCTTCTCGGTCTTCTCTTCAGCCTTCTCGGTTCCTTCGACAGCTTTCTTCTCGGCGGCTTTCTTTTCCGCCTTCCCGGTTCTCTCGGCGGCTTTCTTTTCCGCCTTACCGGCCTTCTCGGCAGCTCGTTCCTTTGCCTTCTCAGCCTTCTCCACTTCCTCATCCGTCATGTTCTCGGTAACGGAGGCGGCGGTAAGAACTGCAAGCTCCTCCTCTGTAAGAGGCTTAAGGATGGGATCCACATACTTTGATGTGTAATAGTGATACATTGCCTTGTATTCTTCACTGAAACTGTCATTTGCGTGGCCGTGCATTTCATCAAAGTCACGGTTCTGCCTGATCCGCTTGATGACGTGCAGCGATACATTTGCGCAATGCGCGGAGATCCGCTCGAAGCTGTTGATCAGATCGAACAGATACACACCGCCCTGGATCGTACAGATGCCCTTCTGCAGCCGCTCCACATGCCGGGACTTGATCAGTTCCTTCAGCTTGTCAACCGTCTCGGACAGGGGCTCAACACGGACGGCCAGCGATTCTTCGTCATTCTGGAATGCCTTGAAGCAGGTCTCCATGGCGTATTCCACAGCACCAATGATGGTATCCACCTCACGGTGTCCGTAGGGTGAGAAATGTACCGACTGCTCATTTTTTTCTCTGGCCACATAGGCAATGTTCATGCAGTAGTCGCCTACGCGTTCCAGATCCCCAATGGAATTCAGGATCTCAGATACAACCCGCTTATCATCCTCCGTAAGGCGCCGCTGGTCGATCCGCACCACATAAGTAGACAGGACCGTTTCACACCGGTCCAGGAACTCCTCCTTCTCCTCCATGAGAGGGAACTTCTCTGCATCATAATGATAGATCATCCGGGTTGCAGTCCTGTAGTTATCCAGGATCGCATCCGTCATCTTCATCATCAGGTCCTTGCACTGTTCCAGTGCGATGGTCGGTGTATTCAGAAGCATATCATCCAGCTTGGCCAGCTCCTTCGCAGCCGAATTCTCCTCTTCCTTTCCTCCCAGACGGTCGCAGATCTTCGCCATACGATCCGTTCCAAACAAAAGGAGGAGACTCGTAACCAGATTAAATGCCAGATGCACGGTGGCGACACTTCCCCGGTCCACCACATGGGACAGCCACGGGAAATGAAGAAATGAATTCAGTCCGTAGATCAGGAGCATAAAGAATAAAGCGCCAAAGACATTAAAGAGCACATAACCCCAGGATACCTTCTTCGCCTTCTTGTCACGGCTCAGCATACTGAACACGATGTGCATACATTTTCCAAGATTGATCCCGATCACGATGGGGATGGTGATCCCATAGGTGATGGCTCCCGTTACGGAAAGCGCCTGCAGGATACCCACTGCTGCATTGGAGCTCTGGATCACTGCTGCAATGACGAGTCCCGTCAGAAGCCCCAGAAGCGGATTCTCAAAAGAAGCGAACATGGCACGGAAATCAGCATCCTTGCTAAACGGCTCGAAGACCTGTTCCATCAGTGTCATGCCATAGAAAAGCATGCCGAGTCCGATGAGGATCCCGGCAGAGTCCTTCAGTTTTTTCTTTTTGGTGAACAGGCGGATAAATGCTCCGATACCCACAAGGATCGGACCAATGGCCGCCGGGCGGAGCAGCTGCAGGATCAGCGTATCCGTATCCAGATCTCCCAGTCGGAGGATCTGTGCGGTCGCGGTACTTCCGAGGTTGGAACCGAATACTACGGGAAGCGCCTGTCCCAGCTTCATGATCCCTGCATTTACAAAGCCGCTGACCATGATCGTTACGGCTGCAGAGCTCTGAAGGATGGCGGTAATGGCAGCGCCGAAAAACCACCCCTTGAACCGACCGCCGGTTTTACCGCGGCCGGTAGTTGCCCGTTCCAGAATCCTTTCCATACCGGAGCCGGCCACCTTCTCCAGGGATGAACTCATAAAATTCATCCCAAAGAGAAAGAGACCTATGCCACCGAATAATTGCAACACACTGATGATATCCATGATCCACTGTTATCCTTTAGTTTACTACGCCCAAAACAGGAGCATTTTCGCACATACAACTATAGCAAATACCGTACTTGAGGTGCAACAGTATTTTTCTATATTTGGCGCTTTACTTGAGCTTTTTCTCGATGGCCTTGATGATGATCTTCAGGGCCTTGACCCGGGCGTATTTCTTATCATTGGATTCCAGGACATGCCAGGGAGCGTACTTCGTAGAGGTTTTCTGCAGCATTTCATCCACTGCCTCTTCATAAAGATCCCATTTCTCCCGGTTTCTCCAGTCCTCATCCGTGATCTTCCACTGCTTCTCCGGCGTATTCTGCCGGTCGGTAAAGCGCGCCAGCTGGGTATCCTTATCGATCTGTACCCAGAACTTCACGATGACCGCATTCCAGTCTGCCAGTTCCTTTTCAAACTCATTGATCTCGTTATAGGCCCGTTTCCAATCCTGCTCCGTACAGAAGCCCTCAAGGCGCTCCACCATGACGCGTCCATACCAGGTACGGTCAAAAATGGCGATGTGTCCGTCCTTGGGCAGACGGTTCCAGAATCTCCAGAGATAGTGTCTGACCTTCTCCGCCGGTTCGGGACTTGCGATGGGATGTACCTCATATCCCCGCGGATCCAGTGCCGCTGCCACACGCTTGATATTTCCGCCCTTTCCGGCTGCATCCCATCCCTCATAGGCGATGATCACCGGGATCTTCTTTCTGTACAGCTCATTATGAAGCTCCTTCAGGCGTTTCTGCAGCTGGTCCAGCTCCTTCTTGTAATCCTCATCGGACAAGGTCTTATCCAGCGGTATCTCGGAGAGCCTGGGTACCGGCTTCATGGGGAATACATTCTGCAGCATCGGAGCAGCCTGCTTGGACTCCATGTTGCTGAGGGCCGTATCGATACTGGCCACCAGGATCTCCGTCATCTGCAGCTCGGACCATTTCTTATTCTCCGCGTCAATGAAATACCAGGGCGCCACAAACTGATTGGTGGTTTCCAGATATTCATCATAGACATTCAGCGCTTCCTTGTAATGCTTGTTCTGCCACTGGTCATCAGCGGATACCCGCCACCTGGTGTTCTTGTCCTCCTCCAGGGCTTCCAGACGCTTTCTCTGGGTCTTCTCATCGATATGGAAGAAATACTTCACCACCAGATAACCATTGTCATTTAGCTGCCGTTCAAAGCGTTTGATGCTGGTGATCTGTAAACGATAGGTCTCCTCATCGATCTCTCCGCGAAGGAAATGTGTGGTTACCTCACCCATCCAGCTTCCGTCGAAGAAGGAAAACTGCCCCTGCTTGGGGATCCGGACAAAATACCGGTACAGGAATGGTCGACGGATCTCTTCCTGTGTAGGCTGGGACAATGTCTCCACCTTGAAGAAACGCGGATCCAGCCCCTTGATCACTCTCCCCAGAACACTTCCTTTTCCCGCTGCGCCCCAGCCGTCAAGGACCACCAGCACCGGAAGGCCCTTCTCCTTGATGGCCGTCTGGCGAAGTGCCAGCTGGGCTCTTGCTTTTTCCAGTCTTTCTGCGATCTCCTCATCCGAAGGTCGATCTTCTTTTACCCACTCCTTTAACATTGTAACCTCCTCCTGTTTCAAACAAACTGCCAACCCCTTAACCATCAGACAAAAAAACGGGGCCTAAGCCCCGAATTTCAGACTCTATATGATTATACCACAGTCTCCTGTTTTTCGGTAGACTCGATCTTGTCAAGTACACCGGAGAAAACGAACAGCAGACAACCGCTCAGCAGGACCCCTCCCAGAATATCCGTGAGCCAGTGTGCACCGGACACCAGCCGTCCGCCCACGGTAAGCAGGATGATCAGTGCCAGAATGGTGTTCAGGGCAAGTCTTAAGCCCTGATTTTTGACGTAATACGGAAGCTGCAGCATTGCCCCGCCCATGACCACACAGGTAAGTACCGAATGGGATGACGGGTAAGAAGCCTCCAATACTCCTTCATCCGGCAGGATCACCGGACGATAATTTACTGCGATCTTGTTAAACATCACATACAGAATGATCACTACGGTGAACAGCACTCCCAGGGCGATGATATTTTTATCCACCTTGAAGAGACTCTTTCTCCGGATCAGCTGAACCAGTCCCAGAAGGGCGAAGCCTCCGGCGATGGCCAGTGCCGCATATCCAAGATACTGTGTGATCTTATACCAGGTTTCGTTGTAGCTGAAGGTATCCTTTACTGCTCCGTTGATCTTTGAAAATCCCACGGAACTTCCCTCCGGCCCGATGGCATCTACATCCACTGTACGTACCAGCAGGATCAAAAGTACGAACAGCGCGCCGCTGATCCCGCCGAGACAAAACTTCATTTTATTCTTCATCTTGCTAACAGTTCCCTCTTCCTTTTTTCACTCCCGAAACCTACTGCAGATACCGCTGCCTCTGCTTGAGAAGTATATCCACCTGTTTATCCGCTCTGTCGCTGTCCGGATACATGATCCTGCAGAATGCCAGCAGTTCATTCGGACGATACCCTCCGAAGATCAGTCTGGCCCGCATGACATAATACAGCCCCACGGTATCTGCCAGCTCATCCAGATCCGCACCGGTCAGTGTTTCCGCGGCCAGAAGCCGTGCATGCTCTGTTTCTTCTTCGATCAGCCGGTTCAGCTCGCCCAGGGTTTTGATCCCGAAGAAATTCAGGCGCTCCAGCTGGTTCTCCGGCGATACCTCCACCAGCTCCGCCCCGGAAATATCACTGATGGACTGAAGCAGCTCCTGCATGGTCTTACTCCGCTTAATATATTCCTTAAGCGTGACAAGGTCAAGAGGAAGATGATCTGCCTTGTCCTCCGCAATGGACTTACGCACCTTATCTTCATATACGGCGATCCTGTTTCGGATCACTTCAAATGTTTCATCTGCGATCTCCAGAAGTCCCGCCACCCGGGAGAATTCCCTTCGTACATCCAGGGGAATGCCGAACTCGGTCTTATACCCCAGATCATGTTCGATCTCCGCCCAGGCATGCTGCAGAACCGTCCGGAACTGGATCTCAAATTTAAAGCCCGTCAGCTCTTCGGGATAACCTTTTCCTTTCGGCAGTGAACAGATATAGTGAAGGGAAAGATACCCGAAGGCGGTAGGCTCGATGGTCTTCCTTTTATCCGTGGACTTCTTCCGGTCCACTTCCAGCACCTGCCCGACAAGCTCCGCCATCTGATCCACCTGATGATCAAAATAGCAGATCAGCCGAAAACCCACCAGATCCGTGAGAAGTGACACTCTGGGATATTTCTCCGACTTTCTCTCCAGTTTTTCCGCGACAGATTCCCGAGTTTTGATCCGGTGCGCGATCTGCATGATCCGGATCCCTCCCTCTCTCAGCGTCCGTTCCAGAAGCTCCGAAACGATCTCCTCCAGCCTCCTGAGATTCTCCAGCGAATCGTCATACTCCTTCAATCGAAGGTCCTTCAGTTCATTCATACATTATCTCCAACTGCAATTTATTCTCCCAGCAACGGCTGCTTATGCTCAAACAGCGCCAGATTGATGGTATAGGAATCATAGATACCCTGTTCGATAAAATACTCGATGATCATATCAAACTTATTGCTGTGAGACAGGGCATAGCCCGCGCGTTTCAGCAGATCCCGGGTCTCGTCCAGATTGAGGCGAAGCGCCAGGGCAAAGGCCACTGCCGTCATTTTCTTGGGCTGATACTCTTCCTTGCTGCGGATCTTGGAGAACAATTTGCGGTCACAGTTTGCCCGCTTGTAAACCTCCACATCCGTGTAGCCCTTCTGATCGATCCACCAGAGCAGGGCTTCCTGCCAGGTATCGGCAATATGCGCCATCCGCTCCTCCAGGGTTTCACTGCTGATGGACGCGCATTCTTCATCTTCCGCCACCATGGCATCTTCTGCAGCAACCGGTCTCGGCATGTCCGCCCGGGACATTGCCATGGGCGCTCCGTAAACGCCCCCGAAATGTTCCTCCTTCTGTTTCGCCTCAGCCGTCTTGTCATCGATATACGCATCGATCTCGGCAAAGAGCCGTCCCGAAAGCACAAAGGATTCCGGATCGAAGACCACCAGCGTGACCTTCATATCATGTTCCAGCAGAAATGCACTGATCACCTCCACGGCGATCTGAAGGGCCTCTGCCTTGGGAAATCTATACACTCCCGTAGAGATCAGCGGAAAGGCTATGCTTTCACAGTTCATTTCCTCCGCGATCTGAAGGCAGTTCTCGTAGCATTCCTTTAAGCGGTCGAACTCTCCCGCATTTCCCCCTTCCCAGCTGGGGCCAACGGTATGGATGATATATCTGGCATGAAGGGCAAAGGCCGGGGTTGCCGCTGCCTGACCGGGGTTCAGCCTTCCGATCCGACGGCGTTCCGAAAGGAGCAATTCCATTCCTGCCGCTTCATAGATCGCTCTGTCGCTCCCACCGGCGCAGATCGGTTCCGGATTTGCCGAATTAACAATGGCGTCGGCTTTCACCTTGGTGATATCATTTCTTACGATTCGAAAAGCCATACACTCTTCTCCCTTCCAGGAAAAACTCTTTCCTCTTCCGGATCCGGATTTTCACGGAAATACCCGAAAAAAACATTCTTCTATACATTTTACTTGGAAATGCCGCGAATAGCAAATAGTTTTTCGCCCCCGCCTCTTACGAAATTTCCCCACAGAGCCCCGCAATCCTTGACATTCGACACGTAACTTTATATTATAAATGGGTGAATTTCGAACTGTTATATATGGAACTATTACAGAAAAGAGGATACTAAATATGGAGAAAATCATCCTGACCGGTGATCGTCCTACCGGAAAGCTGCACCTTGGTCACTATGTCGGTTCACTGAAGCGCCGGGTGGAGCTGCAGAATTCCGGAGAATTCGATAAGATCTTCATCATGATCGCCGATGCCCAGGCCCTGACCGATAATTTCGACAATCCGGACAAGATCCGCGACAACATCATCGAGGTTGCTCTGGATTATCTTTCCGCCGGATTGGATCCGTCCAAGGTGAATATCTTTATCCAATCACAGGTAGAGGCTCTGACGGAGCTTACCTTCTACTACATGAACCTGGTTACCGTTTCCCGTCTGGAGCGGAATCCCACGGTGAAGGCAGAGATCCAGCTTCGGAATTTCGAGACCAGCATTCCTGCAGGTTTCTTTACCTATCCCGTCAGCCAGACCTCGGATATCACCGCATTTAATGCAACCGTTGTTCCCGTAGGCGAGGATCAGCTTCCCATGATCGAGCAGGCCCGGGAGATTGTCCGGAAATTCAACTCTCTCTACGGCGAGACGCTGGTGGAACCTGATGCACTGATTCCCCAGAATTCCGTTTGCTCCCGTCTTCCCGGTACCGACGGCAAGGCCAAGATGAGCAAGTCCCTCGGCAACTGCATTTATCTTTCCGATACACCGGCGGATGTGAAGACCAAGGTCATGAGCATGTTTACCGATCCCGGTCATCTTAAGATCGAGGATCCCGGCAAGATCGAAGGCAATACGGTATTTACCTATCTGGATGCCTTCTGCAAGGATGAGGATTTCGCCACCTTCTGCCCGGATTACAAGAACCTGGATGAGATGAAGGATCATTATCGCCGCGGCGGTCTTGGCGATGTCAAGGTTAAGAAATTCCTGTTAAATGTACTGAATCAGGAGTTGGAACCCATCCGCGCAAGACGTGCCGAATACGAGAAGGATATTCCTGCGGTTTATGAGATACTGAAGGCCGGTACCATCGCCGCCAGGGAAGCTGCCAACGCTACTCTTGCCCGGGTAAAGGCTGCCATGCGGATCAACTACTTCGAGGACGCTGCTCTGATTCAGGGACAGCAGGAGAAGTTCAACAAGAAATAATAGTAAGTAAAAAAACGAGGTGTGAATATGTCAGATTACATCGTCAGTTGCTGCTCCGCTGCAGATCTGTCCCCTGAATGGATGGAGAAACGCGATCTCAAATATATCTGTTTTACCTTTTCTCTGAATGGGGTGGAATACAAGGATGATCTCTGGGTAAGCATGAAGCCTGCCGAGCTTTACCGACGCATGCTCGCCGGTGAAGAAGCGAAAACCTCTCAGGTAAGTCTCGGTGAGTACGTGACACATTTTCGAAAATACCTGAGTGAAGGTAAGGACATCCTTCACCTTACTCTGTCTACGGGAATCTCCGGAACCTATAATGCTGCAAAGCTTGCTGCCGAGCAGATGAAGGACGAATTCCCCGATCGCAGGGTCATCGTCATTGACTCTCTGGGCGCATCCTCCGGTTACGGTCTGCTGATGGAATACGTGGCAGACAAAAGAGACGAGGGTCTCACCCTGGATGAGCTGGCCGTATGGACGGAGGAGCACAAGCTGAACATCGTTCACTGGTTCTTCTCCACCGACCTTACCTTCTACATCCGCGGCGGCCGCGTGTCCAGGACCGCCGGCTTTATCGGTCAGGTGCTTTCCATCTGCCCGCTGTTAAATGTGGATTATCTCGGACGTCTGATCCCCCGGGAGAAGATCCGTACCAAGAAGAAGGTTATGCAGCGCCAGCTCCAGAAAATGATCGAGCAGGCAGAGGGCGGTCTGGATTATAACGGAAAATGCTTCATCTCCGAATCCGATCCCGAAGCCGGCGAAGAGTTCCGGAAGATGGTGGAGAATACCTTCCCCAACCTGAAGGGTAAGGTTCAGCTATTCCCCATCGGTGCCACCATCGGCGCACATACCGGTCCTGGTACCGTGGCATTGTTCTTCTACGGAAAGAAGCGGGAGGACTAAAAAAACAAGAAGAGACATAAGGCCCTGCCGGAAACGGCAGGGCCTTATTGTTTTATTCCGGATCATTATTGCTTTCCGTCTCATCCGGAATATCCTCAGCTGCACCGCAGCCAAGATGCATTTCGATCCAGTCCAGGATATACCGGTAAACCTCATCCCGGTCCAGCTCGTTCAGGATCTCATGCCTGTCGCCCTCAAAGAGTTTGCAGGATACATCCCGGATACCGGCCTTAACAAAGGCGTTATACACCTTCTTTACGCCCTTCCCCAGATTCCCTACAGGGTCATCCTCACCGGATACGATGAGGATCGGCAGATCCTTGGGAATGGCGGCAATATTCTTCTTCTGGTTATCGAATTTCACTGTAGAGATCAACGCCCAGTACCCGTTCAGGGTGAACAGGAAGCCACTGCGGGGATCACTGTAGTAGGCCTTCACATTCTCCACATTTTTGGACAGCCAGCTTCTCTCCGGGTCCTCACCGGTGAGATCGAATTTACGGTAGGGAGCTCCGAAGGTCATCTTTTCTACCTTCTCACTGCGATAGTGCCAGCCGTGCTTCTTGGCCTCAGCCTTAATGAAGGCAAGTCCTGCGGTGGTTACCGCATCTATCTCCTGTCCGGTCCCCATAACGATGGCGCCGTCCAGCCCCTCTCCATGAGAGGACAGATATCTGCGAAGAAGATAGGAACCCATGCTGTGTCCCAGCATGATGTACGGAAGCCCGGGATACTGTCTCGAGGTTCCTATGCGAAGCCGGTGAATATCCTGCAGCAGCACCAGCGCCGGCTGGTTCTCGTCAAAGAATCCATAATCCTCTTCACTTACCACGGAACGTCCGTGTCCCAGATGATCATGTCCGACCACGATATACCCCTGATCCGCAAGGAAATTGGCAAATTCATCATAACGCTCGATATGCTCCACCATGCCGTGGATCAGCTGAACCACGCCCTTCGGCGTCACATTTTCATTGGTCCATTGGATGGCATGGATCTTCGTCCGACGGTCCGTAGACGGAAAGTAGAAATGCTTTTTCATGTGTAAACCCTCCCGAAACTTATTACTCACGGTTATTCCCCAATATTCCGCAGCCTGTTATTTTCCTGCCGCCACCAGCTGATCGGCCAGGGCCTCCAGCTGCGGCAGATCCGCATCCTTCATGGCAGACTTGATGGTGACCACAGGCTCCAGGATCTCTACGCCCTTCATGGGTTCCAGAAGTCCCTTCATGGTCCTTGCGGCAGAAGGTGCCCAGGAACCATTCTCGATGATGCCTACCTTACGATTCTGATAGCCCTTGTAGGACAGATGCGTCAGCAGGTCATGCATGGGCAGGAACACTCCTCCGTCGTAGCTGGACGCCGCCAGTACCATACGATCATGGCGGAAAGCGTCCTCCACGATCTCAGCCATATCTTCTCTGGAGATCTCGCTTACCACTACCCGCTCCTCGCCTTTGGCCAGAAGGAGTTCCTCCAGCTTCTTTGCGGCAGCCAGTGTATTTCCGTGGATCGAGGCAACGGCAATGAACACGCCCTTGCTCTCTGCCCGGTATGCGCTCCAGGTATCATATAATCCCAGATAATAAGAAAGGGAATCACAGAGTACTGTTCCCTCTTCCTGATCCTCATAAAGCACCAGCCCTTCCCCCAGAACAGGGCCGTGAAGGGGCGCGATGATCTCGATGGGAAGTGCGGATACCTTCTTCAGAAGTCCCTGAACGGGAACGCCGTATTTTCCTACGATATTGAAATAATACCGGCGTGCCTCGCAGGCCCAGTCCTCTGCGGTATCCAGCGTACCGAATTTGCCGAAGGCATCGGCAGAGAAAAATACCTTCTCGCTCTGCTCATAGGTCATCATGACCTCCGGCCAGTGCACCATGGGCGCCATAAAGAACTGCAGTGTGTGGCTTCCCAGGGAAAGGGTATCCCCTTCCTTTACCACCAGGGTCTTCCCCTCGGTATCCAGGTCAAAGAACTGGGGAAGCATCTGGAAGGTTTTGGCATTTCCCACAAGCTTGACTTCGGGATATTCCTCCAAAAGCTTCTGCAGGCTTCCGGAATGATCCGGTTCCAAATGCTGTACTACCACATAATCCGGCGTCCGGTCCCCCAGCTCAGCCTTAAGCTCCGCCAGCCACTCCTCTGTCTTCCGGGAGTCTACGGTATCCATCACCGCGATCTTCTCATCCAGGATCACGTAGGAATTATAGGCCATGCCGTTGGGTACCTCATACTGGCTCTCAAAAAGGTCAAGATCCCTGTCCTGTACGCCGATATAACGGATAGTTTCGGTTACTTTTATGTTCATACTGGTATTTCCCCCTTATCTTCTGTCGTTATCACCCATTGTCCCCGGAGACCGCTACGCCTCCACAAAGTACGCCTTATACCACAGCAGGAACGCATATACGGTGTAAAGCTTCCTCTGGTTATTCGCCTTCCTGGCCTGATGCTCCTCCAGCCAGTTCATCAGGATATCCGTATCAAAGAATTCCGAAGCAAAGGGCTGGCTGAACATTTCACGGAACTTTGAAGCATACTTCTCTTCCCACAGCCACTGACGGATCGGAACGGGGAAGCCCTTCTTCTTACGCTTTACCCAGTCCTCCGGCAGCACCTTCTCCGTACTCTTCCGGAAGGTGGTCTTGGTCTGATGGTCATCCAGGAGCAGGTCACTGGTCATGGTCTTGGCATAGTCCCAGACCTTCCGATCCAGATAGGGAACCCGGAGCTCCAGGGAATGGGCCATGGTCATCTTATCCGCCTTGAGAAGGATATCGTTGGGAAGCCAGAGATGCATATCCAGATACATTTTCTTATGCAGCTCATCCATCCCCTTCGCCCGCTCATAATACGGCCGCGTCACATCCTGATAGGTCAGGTCGCTGCGATAGGGCTCACGGAGCAGCTGATTTGCCTGCTCATTATCCATGATAAATGCCTGACCGATATATGCATCCTCCAGGTTCAGGGCGTTCCGCTTGAAGAAATTCAGTCCCCGGTGATCACGTTCACCGATCAGATGACCCACCTCCTGACGGAGCTTCTTCGGAACCACCTTCTTATATACGTTTCCGGACTTGCTGCCGTGATAGGTCTCATAGCCGCCGAAGAACTCGTCCGCGCCCTCTCCGGAAAGCACTACCTTCACATCCTCTGCCGCCATCTGGGAAAGGAAATAAAGGGGTACGGCAGACAGATTCGCATGGGGTTCATCCGACTGATACTGCACTGCGGGAAGCGCATCGAAGAACTCGTCTGCGGTGATCTCCCGTCTGCGGTTCTTCATCCCCAGCATGTCGCATAGGGCCTTCGCGTCATAGCTCTCATCGAAATCATCCACCTCAAAGCCCACGGAATAGGTCTTATCCGGCCGGGCAAGGGCTGCGATAAAGCTGGAATCCACGCCGCCGGACAGGAAGGAACCAACCTCCACATCCGCGATCAGATGGTACTGCACGGACTTCTCTACCTCGCTGCGGATCTCCTCCGCCGTCTGTTCCTCTGTCCGCTCTGTGGGCTTAAAGCCTGCGGAGAAATACGTGGTGGTCTTAAACTCCTTACCGTCGTAGGTAAAGTAATTCCCCGGCTGCAGCTTATATACATCCTTGAAAATGCACTGCTCCATGGGAGAATACTGGAAGATCAGATACATCTTGAGGGCTTCCTTATTCACTTCCTTTGTAAATGCGGGGTGCGGCAGAAATGCCTTGATCTCCGATCCGAAAAGAAGGGTGTCCTGCATTTTCGCATAATAGAAGGGCTTGATGCCGAAGGCGTCTCTTGCGCCGTACAGGGTATGCTTCTTCTTATCATAGATCACAAAGGCGAACATGCCCCGGAGCAAAGAAGCGGTCCGTTCACCGTAATACATATAGGTCTGAAGGATCACCTCGGTGTCGGAATTCGTCTGAAACTTCGCACCCTTCTCCCGTTCCAGTACCTTCCGGATGTCCTTAAAATTATAGATCTCGCCGTTAAATACGATCACATACCGACCGTCGGCACTGTACATGGGCTGTATGCCGCATTCCAGATCGATGATACTCAGTCTCCGATGCCCGAGCGCAACCTGATCATCCACATAGATCCCGTCTCCATCCGGTCCCCGATGGGCGATCTTCTCACTCATGGCTTTGATGATCTGTTCACGATCATACTCTCCGGTTCCGAAGAAACCAGCAAATCCGCACATTTTCTTGATTCTCCTTTAATAGATTTGCAGCAGGAATAAACTTCCGTGCCGCAGGATACACAACGTCTATTCTACCAATTTTATGCCTGAAAGTAAAGAAAGGAAAGAAGTCCGCGGGCATAATGCTCACGGACTTCCCGTAAAGGTTTCCCGGGACTATTGGGAAAACATGATCGCTATTATTCGGCCTTTTCAAAATACTCCGTCAGCTGCTCCATGGGGATGGGACGGGAATACTTATAGCCCTGCAGATATTTTGCATTCATCCGCACGCAGTTTTCTTCATCCTTCGGGGTTTCCACGCCCTCATAAAGCACTGCATAATCCAGATCGCTGAACATTTTTGCCAGGTGGGAGACCATCATTTCCGATTTCTGATCTGACGCCGTGGCCAGCACCAGGGACCGGTCAAACTTGATGATGTCGAAGGGAAGCTCCATGATACGCTCGAAGTTGGAATAACCGGTGCCGAAATCATCCAGGTAGAACTTGATGCCGTTTTCCTTCAGCTGGCTGATCTTATTCTTCATGATCATAAAATCGCTCTCGTTCTGGCTC
The DNA here is from genome assembly GCA_017634475.1 of Eubacterium sp. Lineage (GTDB taxonomy): Bacteria > Bacillota > Clostridia > Lachnospirales > Lachnospiraceae > Eubacterium_Q. The sequence goes on along the minus strand of JAGBNH010000087.1, from coordinate 5,206 downwards.
TCCGTCAGCTCGATGGCCACCTTCTCAAAGGGGATGCCGGTTTCCCGGATCACCCGGCTCACATCGCCGCAGAAATTATCATCCCGAAGCTCAAGGGCGGAAATGTTGATGGAGATCCTCTGGATCATATAGCCCTCTTCCATCATTTTCTGGATCCTCTTACAGGTCTTATGCAGGATCACCAGACTCAGGCCGTGGATCAGGCCATGCTCTTCTGCCAGAGGGATAAATACATCCGGGAAGATCCTGCCTGTTTCCTTCAGATCGATCCGCATCAACGCCTCGGCAGTATCATATTTCTTGGTCTCAATGTTAAGAACCGGCTGACAGAACACCTCCACACGAGGATCCTCAAGATCTCCTCCTCTGCAGATATCCTGAAGCTCCTGCAGGATATATTTCCGTTTCAGGAACTCGTCCACATCCTTATTCTCGATAAAATGCACGGAATTAAGCGGCATCAGGGATTCCGCATAAAGGGCCAGGCCGAGATAATCCCGCTCCATTCCGATCCGGTCCATGGTCTTCATGATCACGACCTTGAAGGGCACCCGAAACAGCGGGAATTCCTTATCCAGGCGGTTCAGCATCCGGTTGATCACCTGTTCGTGATCGGGATTCTTCGCCACATCCGCCACCAGGATCATACGGCCGTTGGTGAACTGGAATAGTGTTGCCCCATGGAAGAACTCCGCTGCAAACTGCCGGATCAGTTCCTTCATGTGTTCGGGATATTCAGCGCCTTCATGATCCAGGTCCGGAAGATACATGCCCATCAGGATCAGTTCCTTGTCGTTACGATGCGCATATTCCAGAAGCTTTTCAAAAGCGAAGGCATCCACTGCACCGCTCTCCAGATTATAGGGGTTGGAATGGATCATATAAAGCACTGAAAATGTGGGGAACAGGAAGGAGGCCACGGTATAGGAGGAATGGTTGGCCAGGATCTGAATAAACAGGATCACGAAGGAGATCACACAGCTTGCGGTGATGCCCACGATAACCTGACGATAAATCCTCTTCCTGTGGTAAAAAAGAAGGAATATCACGGTTAACGCGCAGTAAATGTAGATGTAAGGGAACAAATTTAAGCCCTCAACGATCTTGTTGTCCTCCAGGATCCGGAACCCCCAGTCCGTGAAGGGGAAGATGAATTCATAAAGCGCGCCGAGGCCGCATACGATACAGGCCGGAATAAAAACCCGCTTTGCCATTTTCGGGCCTACCCTGAGGGGCAGCTTCATATAATGGATATAAATGAGGAAGATCACATAATAGGATACATGATACAGCCCCAAAAGCGCATACGTCACCCCGTGAGGGATCACATCCAGCTTCAGAAGGCTCAAATGGAAACCCAGGCTGAAGAAGCCTGTGATCAGAAGCATGATCACCGCCGCCCGGAACCGGACAAAAGAATCTGACTTTGTGATAAAGGAGCTGTGCATCAGTATAAGGAAGACCAGACAGATGAAAATGACCAGTATATCCCCTGCGGGATTATAGTGTCCATAGAAATATGTGGATGCATCACCCATTCCCTGTTCCTCCTTTCCGTCAAAATGGTCAAAATTATTATTTATTATACCATATTATTCGTCAATATTAACAACAAAATTTATGCAATATTTTGTAAAATGTGATGAAGATAGAAGCAGCACCCCATTTCCCCTGAAAATACAGAAAGAAAAGCCCCATATGACCACTTAGTGATCACATGGAGCCCTTGTCGCAAAACAATAACAAATTATTATTTACTTATTTCTTCTTAGCCTTCTTAGCCGGCTTGCTGTTTACTTTCTCCTTAAGAGCAGCACCAGCCTTGAACTTCGGCTGGAAGGAAGCCTTGATCTTGATGGACTCTTCCGGATTTCTCGGATTGTGGCCGGTTCTTGCCTTTCTCTCGCTTACAGAGAATGTACCGAAACCGATCAGCTGAACTTTCTCCTTCTTCTGAAGCTCGTCAGATACAACATTTACAAATGCCTTCACTGCAGCTTCTGCGTCCTTCTTGGTGATCCCTGCCTGCTCAGCAATAGCAGCTACAAGTTCTGTCTTGTTCATAGTTTTTCCCTTTCTTCTAAATTAAGTTTTTTGCTATCGGTCTGATGACGATCCATAAGCTTTCGAAAAGCGGTGTCATGTAAACCGAACCTCAATTACAAGCCTTATTATACAATGGTTTTCGGCGGTTTGCAACACTTTTCCACAAGATATTGGGGCGTTTTTAGGGGTAAAACACTTAATTTTGTCCTTTTTTCAAGCATTATGGAAACCACTCTGCGTTCTTACCGCCTGTAGCATACGAATCGCCCGCAGATTTTGAGGTATGGAATGTACCCGAACGAAGGAAAATCCTGCTTCCATGGCCAGGATCGTAGTCACCAGGGTTCCCTCTTCTCTTTCCTCCACCGGAAGATCCAGGGCATCACCGATCACGGATTTTCTGGACGCCGCAAGCAGCCAGCATTCCTCTTCTTTTTTCAGCTCCCGAAGCCGGTCCAGAAGGATCAGGCTTTCCCGATTGCTTTTGGCAAATCCGATGCCCGGATCCAGGATCAGCCTGCTCCTGTCAATGCCTGCAGCATCCGCCAGGGCAAGGGAGCGGTCCAGTCCCTCCCGCACTCTGCGTACCGGGTCATCCACGCTCTCCTCCGACACATGGCTGGATAAAGCCATACCCGATGTCCTTTTCTCTTCGTCTCTACCCATAAGGTCGTTATGCATGAGCACCGCCGGACACCCGTGCCGGGCGATCACCCGGGCCATGGTCTCCACATTTTCACCTGTCTTCTCCGGATGCATTTCTTCATATCTGAGTCCCCAGATATCGTTGGCCAGATCCGCTCCTGCGGTAAGGGCCGCATCCATCACCTTCGCCTTGTAGGTGTCTACCGAGATGGGGATGTCCGTTTCTTTTTTCACAAGCTTGATCACCCTGCAGAGCCTCTCCGTTTCTTCCTCCGGGGAAATGGGCTGATACCCCGGCCGGGTACTCTCCGCACCGATATCGATGATATCCGCTCCTTCCTCCGCCATCTCCAGAGCATGTCTTAAGGCCAGCTCCGGCTTGAGATATTCCCCGCCGTCAGAGAAGGAATCCTCTGTTACATTTAATATCCCCATCAGATACATCCGGCCATTCCCTAAAGGATATACCCGCTTTCCGATCTTTATCTCACGCTCCGCATTTTTACTTTTCATTTTCCTGCCTATCCTGTTCTGTCAAAGAATCTTTTTGTATACTTTTTATGAATTTCTTCTAAACTATAGTAAATAATTGTCAAAAAGGCAATAATTTCAATTGCCGAATTTGTAAATTTGGAGTAAAATATCTAATAGATAGACTGCTTCATCCGGTCAGTCGCAGGACTGCATGGCTGATGGGGCGACTCTAAATACAGCAGGGGGTTACAAATATGCCAAAAGAGTATCTGACTTCCCTATTTCGATATGAAATCAAATACCACCGTTTGATCCAGGGGCTGCTTGCTGCTTCGGTCGTGATCGGGCGTATAGCATCCATATATGACAGCACATTTTTGATGATCTACTATCTTGTGCTCTGCATTGCCCTCTTCAGTTTCGATCTGTGGTTTCTGAATTATGCAGGCAAAGATCTTTTCCGTCCGGGAATATACTCCATCAAGGTATTCTTCTTCCTGGCGGCGCTGATCGTCGGCGGGGCTTTCGGGAACACCAGTGTGTTCATCCATGTGCTCTTCGTATTCTACGGCCTGTTCATGATCTGTGAGATGCAGTTCTACAACGACATCTTCGATTCCATCATGAGCATCCAGAACTTCTTCGTTTACGGCGCACTGCTGGATGTGGCCATCATGCTTCCCTATCGGGATCTGTTTGGAGATGTGATCATCATCGTTATCCTGATCTCCATGGTCATTACCTATGTTATCCTCTTCCTTCTTCGTCATCTCGCTTCCCGAAGCGTGATCACCCTGGATAAGAAGAACACCAATCTCTTTTTCGAGAATCTGGATATCAGGGAAGAGAATCAGGCTCTGCTGTATGCGCAGGAGCGTCTGGCCGAGGTAAATGAGACCATCAACTATCAGCGGATCCAGCTGAATGATGCCCTGTCCGATCTGAAGCGAAAGAGTGAAGAGACCAGGACTCTCATCGATATCATGGAGTATTTCACCTCCACCTTCGAGCTGGAGGACAGCATCAATCACATGATCCGGAAGGTTGCAGAGCTGAAATCCCTGAACTTCTGCTGTCTCTTCGTCGATCAGGATGTGTGCCTGAACGAGGACCAGATCTTTGAGGTTTATACCGATAAGAACTACGGACGTGAGCGGATGAAACGGGAAACCCTGCAGATCTATGAGGAGTTCAAGAAGAGCGGAAGCCGCGAGCCTCTGATCATCTGCAATAATTATGACCATGTATTCCCCTGTTTCGAGCGACGCGGATGCTGCATCACCGCTCTTCCGGCTTACGAGGGAGATACGTTATACGGCGTCCTGATCATCGCAGGAGAGCGTTACGATCACTTCTTCGGCGGATACGACTTCTACAATACGGTTCTGGTGGACTTCACCACAGCATTGATCAAGGACCGTCTGTACCGGACCACCGAAGATATGGCAAAAAAGGATGGTCTGACCAAGATCTACAACCGGATCTATTTCAATCAGATCTATCCGGATATGCTGAAGCGTGCCGAGGACGAAGGAAAACCGATCTCCGTGCTTATGCTGGATATCGACCACTTCAAGAATGTAAACGACACCTACGGCCATCTGGCCGGCGACGAAGCGATACGCTCTGTAGCGCGTTCTGACTGGGCTATAGCAAAGAAATACGGCGGTATGGCTGTTCGGTTCGGTGGTGAGGAATTCCTGCTTATTTTGGAGGATACGCCCCTTGAGAAGGCAAGGGAGATCGCCGGCGAACTGCATGAGATGATCCGCACGACAACGATCCACTTTGAAGACTACGAGATCAACATCAACACGAGTCTTGGTGTTGCCACCTATCCTACAACGGTTCAGGATACCGAGAAAACTCTGGACCGGTCCGACAAGGCTATGTACTATGGTAAAACCCATGGCCGCGGCCGGATCATCGTGGATGGGGTGGATAATGTAGAGGCATAAATAGAGAATGGAAATGCGGAAGCCCCCGGAAGGGGGCTTCTTTTTACACTCAAAGTTTCTTATGCAAGCAAGCTTGCAAGGGC
>JAGBNH010000086.1 GCA_017634475.1 Eubacterium sp. | reverse complement strand
GCATTCAATTTCCTTGGGCTATAGCCAAGCGGTAAGGCACAGGACTTTGACTCCTGCATTCGTTGGTTCGAATCCAACTGGCCCAGTCGATTCGATCTTGTTACATCAATATGGGCTACTAGCTCAGGTGGTAGAGCACTTGACTTTTAATCAAGTTGTCGGGGGTTCGAATCCCCCGTGGCTCACTTTTCGTAGCGATATCGGATCGAGGCAATTAAGTGCCGAGCCCGGAAACGGGTTCGGCCTTTCTTTATTTTATGCGGCCATGGCGGAATTGGCAGACGCGCAGGATTTAGGTTCCTGTGGGGCTTCCCGTGTGGGTTCAAGTCCCACTGGCCGCAAGGTTCAGGAGACCACCACGATTTGGTGGCCTTTTTCTTTTTCTTGACGAATCGTGGGGAAAAAAGGATAATAGAAGATGGATTTTGCGTGGAAATGGAACAGGAGGTGTTCTATGAAAAAAAAATCGATCCCAATCCTTGCGGCGGGAGCCATCGGCGCAGGTGTTGCCACTGTCGGTATAGGAGCGGGTGTTCTTTTCTATAAGACCGTTAAGCGTCCGGGAGAGACGGATCCGGACATCATTGATGAATTTGCCGATCGGGAGAAGTTCCAGGAATACATGGTGAAGATGGCCCCCATCGGGGAATGGATACAGAAGAAGGAAGAAAACCGGGAATTTGAGCATATTTATATCACCGCTCCGGATGGAATAAAGCTTCATGCATTTTATCTCCCTGCCGGAGAGAAGCATGAGAAAATGGCCATTATCCATCACGGATTTACCAGTAAGGCAATGGACGGGTCCTTCCACATCAAGGCCTTTCATGAAATGGGGTATGATGTGCTGGCGCTGGATCTTCGGGCTCATGGTGAGAGTGAAGGAAAGTATGTGGGCTTTGGTATCCTGGACCGGTTTGATACACTGGAATGGATCCGGTATGTCCGGGAACGGTTCGGCAAGGAGATGAAGATCATTCTGCACGGCACCTCCATGGGTGCCACCACCGCACTGATGTGTACCGGTGTGCCGGAGATCCGGGAAGAGATCTCTGCAGTTATCGCAGACTGTGCATTTACTTCGCCGGATGCCATATTCTCCCATGTGATGAAAAAGAATTATCATCTGCCGCCATTTCTATTTATGCCGGTAAGCAATATGTTCTCCCAGTTCCTGGCAGGGTATAAGGGAAATGATTATTCCACGCTTCAGGCACTGGCGGACAATGATACGGTACCGGTACTGTTCCTTCACGGAAGCGAGGACAAATTCGTTCCCACCTGGATGACGGAGGAGAACTATGAGGCCTGCAGGACCATGAAGGACAGATTGGTAATAGAGGGTGCAGGACACGGCTCCAGTCCCTTTGAAGCTCCGGAGCTTTATGTGGAGAAGGAAAAGAAATTTTTGGATAAGGTATTCGCCTGAGAATACAGTAGCTGAAGGTTTTTGAATAGGGAAAGAAAAGAGGGAAACTGTATGAAAAAAACGGAGGAGAAAACAGGAACTGAGAAAAAAACAGCAGAGAAAAAAACAGCTGTGAAAAAACCTGCAGAGAAGAAAACAGCAGAGAAAAAAACAGCTGCTAAAAAACCTGCCGAAAAGAAACCGGCAGAGCAGCAGAAAGCACCTCAGACTCAGCCCGAGAAGCTTTATCGGGAGATGGATATCAACGGTGCGGTGGTGCAGGCTTATCCCCTTACCGCGGCCCAGGGGATCCATTATTACACGGTGAACGCATGTCACCGGGAGGAGCTCCTGAATATCGGTATCGGTTTCTATATCCAGTATTCGGATGTAAACTTTGATGTGCTGAAGGAATGCATCGCCGACGGGTATCGGAAATTCGATTCCATGCGCCTTCGATTCACCACGGATGAGAACGGACAGGGTTGGCAGTATCTGGTTCCCTCTGAAGACCGGGAGATCAAGGTGTATGATTTCTCCTTCTGGAAGGAAGAGGATGCTCACGAGGAAATGCGTCGCTGGACCAGGATACCCTTAGACCGGAATGGCGGACCCATGAATGAGATCGCCCTGATCCGGCTTCCCGGGGATTATAACGGGATCTATATGAAGGTACATCATCTCACCATGGACTCCACCGCCATCATGGGCTTCTGCGGATACGTGCTTCAGCTGTACTGCCATAAGCTGTTTGAAAATGTGGATCCTCCCGCATTGCCCAGACACTATCTGGATCAGCTGGTGCTGGATCTTAAATACGAACAGAACAGTCCTGCATATCAGAGAGACCGGGAATTCTGGTTGGAGCAATTGAATCAGCCGGAGCCCATTTACACCCCCTTCAGCGAGCATAACCGTCTGGAGGATATGCGGGCTCATATGCAGGATCCGAACCTTCGGGCCACCTATATCACCGGGGATCTGGAAGCAGCCATCAAGGTCTATCATCTGGAGGATGAGCCTACCCGCAGGATCGTAGAGTTCAGCCGGGAGCATCATGTACCGGTGGCGGTATTGCTGCTCATGGCCCTCAGGACCGTATTTTCCAAGTTCTCCGGCAACAATCCGGATGTCAGTGTGAAGAACGCAGTGGCCAGAAGAGGGACGCTTTTGGAAACGAAATCCGGTGGCACCAGGATCCATTTCTTCCCGCTTAGGACCGTCATTCCACCGGAAACCACATTTATGGATGCGCTGAAGATCATTCAGACCAAAGAAAATGCCCTGCTCCGGCATGCAAACTATGACTGCATCCGCTATATGGGTGAGATCGGAGAGCATTATGGGATCCCCCAGGGAATGAGTTATGAATGTACGACCCTGACCTACCAGCCGGTAAATGCCGCATCGCTTAAGGGGAAGAATATCCCGAAGATGAATTATAAGAGCGAGTGGTACTCCAACGGAGTTGCCATGCAGCATATCTATGTAACGGTTATGCACCGGCCTACCGATGACGGACTGTCCTTCCATTTCGAGTATCAGAAGAATGAGGTGACGGAGGATGAGCTGGAGAAGCTGTACTACTACATCTGCCGGACCCTGTTCAAGGGAATGGAGGATCCGAACATCACCGTAGGCGAGATCCTGGACTGGATCTGATGCAGAACAAAGAACATAGATCAATAGATAGATGCCCTGAACGGGCGAAGAATAATGGAGGTTAAAAATGTTAGATAAGGTTAAAGAGATACTTGCGCAGTATGTAGAGGTTGATCCGGCAGAGATTAATGAAAGTACTCTGCTGGCAGAGGATCTTGGACTTACATCCTTTGCTTTTATGACCATGATGGGCGATTTTGAGGAAGCCTTTGATATTACCCTTGATGATGAATCCGAACTGAACGGCATCCGGACCGTAGGGGATGTGATCGAGTTTTTAAAGAAGAAGACCGGAGAATGATCCTCGGGGAACAGAACGAACAACAAGGAGATGATTTGCATGGCATGGTATGACGAGGCGGTATTTTATCACATTTATCCACTGGGACTTACGGGGGCACCGAAGCAGAATGAATATAAGGAGCCGGTTCACCGGCTGAATACACTGATCCCCTGGATCGACCATTTACGGAAGCTGGAGGTAACAGCGCTTTATATCGGCCCGCTTTTTGAGTCCGTGGGACATGGTTATGAGACCACGGATTACAGGAAGCTGGATTCCCGGTTGGGAACAAATGAGGACCTTACCGCATTTGTTGCGGAGTGTCATAAGAAAAAGATCCGGGTGATCTTTGACGGTGTGTTCAACCACACAGGCCGTGACTTTTTCGCGTTTAAGGATATCCGGGAGAAACGGGAAGCCTCGGCTTACCGGGACTGGTACTGTAATGTGAATTTCTACGGCAACAACGAGTACAACGACGGTTTTTCCTATGACAACTGGGGCGGCTATAATCTGCTGGTGAAGCTGAATCAAAGGAACCCTGCGGTACGGGATTATATCTGTGATGTGATCCGTTTCTGGGTATCGGAATTCGATATCGACGGCATACGTCTGGATGCAGCGGATGTGCTGGACTTCGATTTCATGAAGGCCCTGCGCAATGCGGCAGATTCCGTGAAGCCGGACTTCTGGCTCATGGGAGAGGTGATCCATGGGGATTATTCCCGGTGGGCAAATGACCGGACACTGCACAGTGTAACGAATTATACCCTCCACAAGGCCCTTTACAGTGGTCATAATGATCACAATTATTTTGAGAT
>JAGBNH010000085.1 GCA_017634475.1 Eubacterium sp. | reverse complement strand
GGTGAGTGCGGCGTTCTTCCCACCTCCAACCGGGAGATGAAGCCCAACTGGCAGCTGTGGTATGATAACTTCTTTGCAAACTGCGACATTTACGGTTATGTACCTCTTCTGTGGGATACCGGAAACATGCTGGACCGTACCACACATAAGTGGATCAATGAGGATGTAAAGAAATTCCTCCTGGACAACAGCTACGACAGCCAGAAGGATAAGAGCTACGAGGATCTCAGGAAAGCAGCAGAGCAGCGGATGAGCGACGGCCTGGCCAAGGCTCCTGAGACCTTTGATACCAGCCAGAAGCTGGCAGGAGACGGAACCGCCATTGCATGGATCATGTGGGATTCCATGGACTGGAACATCGTTTATAGCGTGGGCGATACCTATGATCCGGATTCCAAGACCGGAGGGATCAAGGCAACCGACGTGGAGGTGACCGGCGAGGGAACCTACACCATCGGACTTGATTTCACCGGAACAGATGCAGGCAAGTCTGTAGGAACCGCATTCTCCGCCATCGGTATCGCCAACGGCGAGGAACTGTTCCCGGGCTATGTGATCGTGATCAAGGAGATCCTGATCAACAATAAGCCCTATACCATGAAGGGCCGGAACTATACCTCTTCGGATGACGGACTCTGCACCAGATCCAATCTCTATAACGAATGGGTACCGGCTGTTCCGGATGACGCCCGTACACAGGGCGGCGGCAAGACCGGATGTACACCCACTGTACTGGAAAAGGAATGCGGCGATATCGAGACTTTGCAGATCACCTTCGATTACCTGCCGGGTGCCGAGGGTGTATCCGAGCATGATGCCAATTCCAAAAACTGATCCGAACAGTGAAGAAGCAAAGGAATCTATCCATATGCAGAATAAAACATATAATAAAGAAGCCTGGCTAAGGCATATTGATGAAGGGATCGCTTGCGGTCCCTTTCAGCCGGTGTGGGAAAGCCTGACAAAGTTCAAAGCACCGGACTGGTATGGGAAATGTAAATTCGGCATTTTCATCCACTGGGGCCTTTACAGTGTTCCTGCTTTTAATAATGAGTGGTACTCCCGGAATATGTATATTCAGGGAACCCCGGAATTTGAACACCACGTAAAGACCTTCGGTCCCCAGAAGGAATTCGGCTACAAGGACTTTATCCCCATGCTGACGGCAGAGCGGTTCGATCCTTCGGAATGGATCGAGGCCTTCTTCCGGGCAGGAGCAAGATATATCGTCCCGGTGGCGGAGCATCATGACGGATTTCAGATGTATGCCAGCGATCTGTCCTGCTGGAATGCCGCAGAGATGGGACCGAAACGGGATATCCTGGGAGAACTGAGTTCCGCAGCCAGAGAGAAGGGGATGCACTTCGGCACCTCCAGCCACAGAGCGGAACACTGGTGGTTCATGGGACATGGGAAGGAATTCGACAGTGATGTGAAGGACCCCATGGAGCTGGGCGATTTCTACTGGCCCGCCATGCCTGAACGGGACAATTTCGATATGGAGAGCGAACCCTCACCTACCGAAGAATATCTTACAGACTGGCTGATCCGTACGGTGGAGCTGGTGGACCGGTACAAGCCGGAGCTCCTGTATTTTGACTGGTGGATCCAGCATAAAGCCTTTGAACCTTACTTAAAGCGATTCCTTGCGTATTATTATAATCAGGCCCAAAAGGAAGGAAGATCCGCTGCAGTCTGCTATAAGCATGATGCACTGGCCTTCGGTTCCGGCATTGTGGAAGTGGAACGCGGAGCCTTCCCGGACTCCAAGCCCTTCCCCTGGCAGACCGATACCGCAGTAGCCTGGAATTCCTGGTGCTATACGGATTCCCTGGATTATAAGAGCAGCAAGGTGATCATCGGTACGCTGATCAACTCGGTGAGCCGGAACGGAAACCTGCTTCTGAATATCGGCCCCAAGGCCGACGGAACCCTTCCCGAAGGCGACAGAAAGATCCTCAGGGAGCTTGCCGACTGGATGGAGATCAACCATGAGGCGATCTATGATTCCTGCCCCTGGCGGAGCAGCAAGGAAGGCCCCCTTACGGAAAAGCTGGGCTCCTTCTCGGAGGAAGCGAGAGAGTATACCGAAGAGGATTTCCGCTTTACCGTGACCGACGGAAAGCTCAACATTTTCGTGATGAAATATCCAAAGAGCGGTTCCGTACGGATCCGGTCCCTCAGCAAGAAGGGAAATGCCGACAGTATCGCCTTCCTGGGACATATCCAAAACGTCCGTTTACTGGGTTCCGAGCTGCCCCAGGAATATAAGCGGGAGGATGAATATCTGGAGGTAAAAATACTTCCCGGGGATTCACCAAAGCTTAAAAATCTCATCGACATGGATCTCCCGGTGGTGATCCGGATCGAGACCCGATGATCAGCAAGGCATACCTTAAAAAGTGAAAAATGTGAATAAATATAAGAAGATCAAGGAGAGAAAACATGATTCGATTCTATGAAGAACCCGCTGCACTGGTTGTAAGATTCCATAACGAGACCCTTCGGATCGAGGGGTGGGGAGAGGATTCCCTGCGCGTTCGTTCCACGATCCTTCCCAGGATCCCCGAGAATGCCCATGCCCTTACCGAAACGGTGAGCCATACGGCAACGGTTTCCATTGACGGTCAGCATGCCGAGATCGTGAACGGTGATATCCGGGCTACGGTAAATGAAGTAGGCGTGATCTGCTTCTACAAGAAGGACGCTGCAGAATGGAAGCTGATCCTGCAGGAATACTACAGCTTCTACGGCGGCTCCATCCGTAAGGAATCCATCTGTTTCAAGATCCTTTCCCGTGAATATCAGGGACTTGCTTCCGATTCCTTCCGTCTCAGCGTTCGTTTTGAATCCGATCCGGAGGAGAAGCTCTTCGGTATGGGACAGTATCAGCAGCCGTTCCTGAACATCAAGGGCTGCGTTCTTCCCCTTGAGCAGCGGAACTCTCAGGTTTCCGTTCCCTTCCTGGTTTCCGACAAGGGCTACGGCATGCTCTGGAACAACCCTGCAACCGGTGAGGTATCCTTTGCCAATAACATCACCAAGTGGATCGCGGATGAAACCGACGAGATGGATTACTGGATCACCGTAGGCGCTACACCGAAGCAGCTGGTGGAGAATTATACAGCCTGTGTAGGACGTGCACCTGTAATGCAGGACGATTATCTCGGACTCTGGCAGTGCAAGCTCCGTTATCGTACACCGGAAGAGGTTCTGGAGGTTGCAAGGAAATATAAGGAGCTTGGCATCAAGCTGGATGTCATCGTCATCGATTTCTTCCACTGGCCGCTGCAGGGCGACTGGCGTTTCGATCCCACCTACTGGCCGGAGGACAAGGTCCGCGCCATGGTGGAGGAGCTTCACAGCTACGGCACCAAGGTAATGATCTCCGTATGGCCCTCCGTAGATAAGGGGAGCGAGAATTTCTATGAAATGTATGAGAAAGGCTATCTGTCCCGTACGGAGCTGGGTTCCGAGCAGACCTACGATTATCAGGGCGACTGCGGAACCGTAGATTATTTCAATCCCGAAGCACAGCAGTATGTGTGGGAGAAATGCAAGAAGAATTACCGTGAGCTGGGCATCGACCTTTTCTGGCTGGATAACTGCGAGCCCGATCAGGTAAAATATGATTTCAACAATGTACGTTATCAGACAGGCCGCGGCAGCAAGGTAGTAAATGAATATCCGAAGAAGTGTGCGGAAGCCTTCTACAACGGTCTTACGGAAGCAGGAGATGACACCTTCGTCAATCTGATTCGTTCCAACTGGGTCGGCGGACAGAAGTACCGTACGCTGCTCTGGACCGGTGATGTACAGAGTAACTTTGAATCCTTCAAGGATCAGGTCATCGCAGGACAGAATGTAGGTCTTGCAGGTATCCCCTGGTGGACCACAGATATCGGCGGTTTCATGACTGAGGACGTAAATGATCCCGCATTTGTGGAGCTTCTGATCCGCTGGTACCAGTTCGGCGTATTCTGCCCGATCCTGCGTATGCACGGCGACCGCGGTCCCTTCACTATTCCGCCTCTTGATGACCGTACCTTCGGCGGCGGCTATCTGCATACCGGTCAGCCTAACGAGTTATGGAGCTATGGCGATGAGGCTTATCGCATCATGAAGAAATACCTGGATGTCCGCCTTTCCATGAAGGAGTATATCGCAGGTCTGATGAAGGATGCGGCAGAGACCGGATCCCCGCTGATCCGCACCATGTTCTACGAATTCCCCGAGGATAAGCAGTGCTGGGAGCTTCCGGAGCAGTACATGTTCGGTCCGGATTATCTGGTGGCACCCATCCTTACGGCCGGTGCAACGGAAAGAACCCTGTATCTCCCCAGGGGAAAGTGGAAAAACATGGAGAATGGTGATATAGTAGAGGGCGGAGCATTTGTTACCGTACCTGCACCCCTGGATGTGATCCCTGTATTTCAGAAGTGCAAATAAAGTGCAATAAGAAATAACGAATGACCTGTTGGGTATGTTCACCAAGATCAGACAAAAAGTAAAGAATCTGAAGATACGGCAGAGAATGCTGATGGTTTACGCCATCGGCTGTTTTCTGCCGCTTCTTTTTGTGGTTTTCTTCATGTTTTATTCTACCAAGAATTCCCTGATCACCATGCATCTGTCCGATGAGCGGAGCATGCTGCAGGATGCCCGGGATGAGATCGAGGCCAGCATGGACCTGGCGGTAGAGCTGTCGGATAAGCTTTTTTTCGACACGTCGAGCCAGCGTGTGGGCCTGTTACCCATTTCCTCCGGTACCGAAACCTTTTATGATTACCGGCAATTCGGCGAGCTCCGGGAAACCGTTCGGAAGAACTTCGGCAACATCTCCAGTATCTGTGTCTATGTTTATCCGGATACCGTGGATCACGTGGATAATAAAAACTATCGCCTGATCACCGATACCATCCGGGAGAAGCCCTGGTTCAAGAAGACCATGGAACGACGGGGTCTGCCCAGCTGGTCCTACCTTACGGATCTCGGTACCGGAAGAAGAAGTATCCGGCTGACCCGGATCTTCTATAACCGGTATCATCGGGAGGAGGGGGTGATCAGCATTTCCCTGGATCCCGTTCTTACCAACGATCTGATCATGGACATGGAGAATTAAGCAGCGATCTCAGCATCTCTCGCTTCTCCGGCAAACGCCACGTTCGGTACGGCTGCGATGGCAACCACACCGGCAACGAGTGCTGCCGAAAGTCTTTTGAGTAGCTTCATCTTTTTTCACTCCTCCTCTTGAAAATAGATTGTTTGTAGAATTTGTTTGGAACACACTACGGTTACATTAAATTCTGTTAAAATTTTACCAAGAAGGGGTGTAGAAAAATACCTTATTATTTGCACCATGTTTGCTATAATTATTTATCATCAGTTTTCAGGCTTTTCCAGACGGATCAGCGGCATACGGATCTCTACTCTTGTCCCCTTGCCGAAGGTGCTGGAGAAATTCACTCCGTAAGCCTCTCCGAAGCGGATCCGGATACGCTGATTTACATTTACGATACCGATATGGGTACGGTCAAGCTCATCCACTGCATTCATGCCGGAAAGGATCTCCTTAAGCTCTTTTTCGGTCATTCCCCGGCCATTATCCTCGATCACCAGCTTCAGGCAGTCCTCGATCCGGGCGCGGATCTCGATCCTGCCGCCCTCTTCCATCTCTTCCATACCATGCACGTAGGCATTTTCCACGAAGGGCTGGAGGATAAAGGGCATGACCATGACCTCTTTTGCCTTCTCCTGATCATATTCGATGGAGGAGGTGATCCGGTCGCCGAAACGGTAATCCTGGATCCGGATATAGCAGTCCACGATATCCATCTCCCAGGCCAGGGGCTTGAGCTCTCCTCCGGCTTCCAGGGAGCTGCGGAGCAGCCGGGTCAGCCGGACGGAGATATCCTCGATATCCCGTTCATTATGGATCATGGCCAGCATGCGGATATTTTCCAGGGTATTATACAGGAAATGTGGGTTGATCTGCGTGGTGAGCATCTTGAATTCCACATCTCTCTGCCGGGAATAGAGCTGCTCCCGCTGGATCCGTTCGTTGGCGGCGTCCTCGGACAGCTTCTGCATATCCGTCACCATTTTCTTCATATCATTGTAGAGCTCAAAGATCTCATCATTTGCCTCCCGGATCCCTGGATCCTCCACATCATACCGTTTCTCCGTGACCTTATGCATGGCTTCTCCAAGATTCTCGATCCTCCTGGAAAGCCAGCTGTTCATGGTGAAGATGGCAATGAACATGATCAGTGCGGCGATGATCAGCGGCAGTATGGATCTTGCGGCAACACCCTGAACCACCGACGCGATCTCCACCTCGGAGCGTAGGGTCATGATCTCATAGGTGTCCTCGGAGAAACGGGGACTGATCTCGATGGCGGAGAGATAACAGTGCATATCCCGGAAACGGAAGGTACGCTCCAGGTCCCACTCCTCATACTTCTCCCGGAGCAGAGCCACTTCCTCCGGAGTGATGTCGAAATTCGCATGCACCACTTCGGATTGATTCAAGGTCATGAGAGCATATGCAGACGGTACCGCATATCTCACGATCAACAACTCTGACTGGGCGGATTTCGAAGCGACCTACACCACAGCAGAGATCACAGGCGATGGGACCTACACTGTATCCATGGAAGCAAAGGAAGCTCAGAACCTTGCACAGTTCAATGCTCTTCAGGTAAAGAACGGCGAGAATGTTATGGGCAACAAGTCCATCGTAACCGTGGACGAGATCAAGATCAACGGTGAGAAGATCGAGATGGCAGGCTACAGCTACACCTGCGCAGTAGACGGAAAGGGTCCTGACACCCGTGTCAACCTTTACAACGAATGGAACAAACCGACCGATGACTCCGGAAATGTTGCAGCAGATACCCGTTGCACGCAGGATGCTGCAAAGGCAACTGCAATGCTCTGGGGCACTGACAAGCTGCAAGGCTTCAAGTCTGTAGAAGTAACCTTTACCGTATCCGATTTCGGAAAGAATGAAGCTGCTCCCACAGTTAAGGAGAAGGTTGCTGAGCCTCTTCCGGCTGAAGGAACTCCGGCTTACATCACCTTCTCCGATACCGCATGGGCTAACCAGTGGTGGAATGACGGCAAGGAATATCCTACGGTAACCATGAACAAGGCTACCGTTACCGGCGAAGGCGAGTACACCGTATCTGCAGAGATCAAGGCAGCAGCTGATGCTCCGGCTAAGGGCTTTGCTTTCATCGATGTAGAGGTTTTCGAAGGTGAGAAGTACTTCCCCTATGGCGTTATGGACATCAAGTCTGTAAAGGTCAACGGTGAAGAGGTTACACTTACCGGCAAGCCGTACACAAGCTCAGATGACGGTGTTACCACACGTGTAAACCTGTACAATGAGTGGGTTAATGCAGCTGACGCAAACTTCGGCGGAAGAACACTTGATGGTTCATCCGATGTTACACCTACCGCTCTGGATGCTAAGGCATATGCCGAGAAGGATATTACTTCCGTAGAAGTAACATTTAACCTTGTAGCTGAGGGAACTCCTTTCGGTTCTTATGTAGAAACAGCAGCAGAAGAAGTTGATACAACCGGTCCCTGGACAGCATTCATGATGTTCTCTGACGGTAAGGAGCAGTCCTGGCAGAACTTCAACCCCGGCGTTGGTCAGGAAGCAACCGTTACCGGTGATGGTGTTTATGAAGTAGCCATCAAGGCTGAGGATGTAGGAGCTACAACCAAGGCTGAGCCCCAGCAGGGCGCTCTGGTATTCCTTGTTGATATCCAGGAAATGGGTAAAGCAATGAAGTCCGTTGGAACTCTTCGTCCGGATGATACAGATGCACTGAAGGTAACAGATGCAAAGGTTAGATTCGCAGTATTCGTAGACGGAACCAAGATCACAACCAACAGCGACAATCTTGTACTTGGCGATATCGAGGGTAATGGACGTTTCCGTATCGACATCTCCAACGCATATGACGGATCCGGCACAGGTATCGGTGAGAATCCGGCATGTGATACAAATGCACTTACTCCCGAGAAGGAAGTAAGAGTTGTATTTTCAATCTCCGGTACCGGCGTTGGTACAGCAGGCGATACAGATCTTGAGAAGTATCTTGAGGAGAAGGGTTACGTTGAGAAGGCAACTGAAGCTCCGGCTACTACCGAGGCTCCGGCTACTACCGAGGCTCAGGCAGTTACTGAAAAAGCTACCGAGACAGCAACAACCGAGAAGAGCGGACTTTCCACAGGTGCTATCGTTGGTATCGCAGGTGGTGGTGTAGCAGTTGTTGGTGCAGCTGTAGCAGGTATCCTTGTTTCTAAGAAGAAAAAGAAATAATCCTCATTAAATCTGTAGATTATATCCATCAATTAAAGCAGAAACAAACAATCCGGAGACAGCATATCGGAACGCATTCCGAACCGGTATGCTGTCTTCTTAACAGACAGGAGGATACCAATGAGAGAGAATAAATCGGGGAGATCCGATGATGTCCTGCTGAATAAGATTCTCGAAGAGTCGAACAGCGCAATTGATAATGATGCTCCGGATTCCGCTGAGGAAGCCATTGAAGCATTAAACAAGAGAGTGGCTGAGATCGACGAACAGATTAAAAACAAACAGAAAAAGCCCGGCGAAGTGGATTCCTATGCGATCCATATGACCCGGGAAAAAGAACTGGAGTCCATGGTTCTTGTGGCAACGACAAAGAAGAAAAAGACAAAGGAACCTGTCGGTATCGTTTACGCTGTTCATCGTGTAACCGCACTGCTGATGTTCTTCCTGATCTTCATTCCGTCCATGAACCCGACAGCGATCTCCGGACTCATTTCCAAAAACCTTTCCCTTTTTACTTCAGCGATTTCCTATGACAGTCTGATCAGTGATGTCGGACGTGGATTCCGCCGGGGATGGGTAGAAGAGGGAACCTTTAAATTCCTTTATTTTGCAGCGATCATTGCCCTTGTGGGTATACTGATAGTCGCAGGTGCAACCTGCATCAATCTCGGAAATAACAAGTGTAAGAGGCTTTCTTTCATGCTGAACCTTCTGGGATCTGTTGTTCTCGGCGGCGGTCTCATCATGACCATCATGGCCTACGGCAAAATGAAAGAATCCGCAAACCTTGAGAAGGCAGCTCCGATCTTCGCCACGGGTATCATCATTTACCTGATCATGTGCGCCATCGTCCTTGTGTGTACCATCGTGGAAATGATCTTTACTCCGCGGCCGGCTGCCAAAGAAAAATATGCGATGGAATCGAGATTTAAGCTTTTCCTTATGTTCCTTCCCTTCGCAATGCTTGCATTCGTATTTGCTTACCTTCCGCTGTGGGGCTGGAGATATTCCTTCTTCGACTATTCCGCAGGTGGTGAGCTTTCATCCGATACCTTTGTAGGCTTCAAATGGTTTAAATATCTCTTTGAGAATTCAGCAACAAGAGGAGAGATCGTCCGTGTACTCCGGAACACCCTGGTAATGAGTGGTCTGGGTATCATCACGAGCTGGATCCCCCTTGCCTTCGCTATCTTCCTCACTGAGATCAAATCCAAGCCCTTTAAGCGGATCGTACAGGTATTCACCACGATCCCGAACTTCATCAGCTGGATCCTGGTATATACCGTTGCCTTCGCTATCTTCTCCACCGATGGTTTCCTCAATACGATCTTCGGCGGAAATGAGAACTACCTGATGAGCGACTCCAATACCTGGCTGAAAATGCTGCTCTGGGGTATATGGAAGGGCGTGGGCTGGTCAGCCATCATCTATATCGCCGGAATCGCCGGTATCGACCGTCAGCTGTATGAGGCTGCTACGGTGGACGGCGCAGGACGGTGGCAGCGAATATGGCATGTGACCATCCCCGGTCTGATGCCGACCTACATGGTTATGCTCCTTCTGTCCGTAGCGGGTATGCTTTCCAACGGTCTGGATCAGTACCTGGTATTCAGTAACGCAAAGAACATGGAACACATGGAAGTCCTGGATCTCTATGTATACCACCTCGGTTTCGACGGCGGAAGTATCCCGCTTTCAACCGTGATCGGTATGGCGAAATCCTTAGTCAGTGTGGTTCTGTTATTCATGGCCAACGGCGTATCCAAGCTGGTTCGGCATGAGAGTATTATTTAGTAAGGAGGTGGAATTTTGGAAATCGGCGAAAAAGAATTAAGCAGAAAAGACCGAAAGAAGATCATCCTTGCTACCACACCGGACGGCAGGCAGATTGAACTTACAGCCAGAAGCACAAAGCATAAGTATACAGGTAAGGATATAGCGTTCTACATCTGTGATTATACATTCTTTATCATATTCACACTGTCCTGTATCTTCCCGTTCTACTACATCTTTATCAACACGATCTCCGATGCGAAGCTGGTAAACAGCGGATCCATCAATTTCATTCCCCGGGGTCTGAACCTTCAGAACTACCTGGCCCTCAGGAATGTAACAGATCTTGGAAATGCGCTTTTTGTATCTATAGCGCGTACCATCCTCGGAACAGCCCTCATGGTCCTTGCATCCGCATTTGTCGGATATCTCGTGACCAAGAAGGAAATGTGGGGCCGGAAATTCTTCTATCGTTTCCTGGTCATCACCATGTACTTCAACGCAGGTCTGATCCCCTGGTATTTGAACATGCAGATGCTCGGTCTGACCAACAGCTTTGCAGCCTACATCATTCCGGGAATCGTTGCACCGTATAACATCATTCTGGTAAAGACATACATAGAATCGATACCATCCGAATTGGAGGAGAGTGCCTTCATGGACGGGGCCTCGTTCTTTACGGTCTTCCGAAAGATCATCTGGCCTCTGTCATTGCCGATCCTGGCAACCATAGCCATCTTCGGCGCGGTGGGTCACTGGAACAGCTTCCAGGACTCCCTGATTCTCATGACGGAATCTCCGAACCTGTATACATTGCAGCATCGTCTGTATATTTACCTGAATACCAGCAGTAACATTGCAGCAACCATGAACAAGCCGGATGCAGGTTCCAACGTAGCACTGGACTTTGCAAACAACGGACTGCTCATCAAGTATACCATCTCCATGGTATCCGTTATCCCGATCCTTCTGGTTTACCCGTTCATGCAGCGGTACTTCGAGGAAGGTATCATGCTGGGTGCTGTCAAGGGTTAAGGAAACACTATCTGTGTTACAAATACGTGTAGTACCGGGCCGTCCGTGAGGGCGGTCCGGACAAAAATAAAATGTGTAATTGATTGAAATCAAACGGAGGTTATAAGACACACATGAAAAAATCATTCATGAAGAAGATCAAACGTGTCGCTGCGACAGGCCTTGCACTGGCTACCATGATGGGTACCCTTTCCGCCTGCGGCGGCGGATCCGGTTCTTCAACTGATGCCGGAAGCACCGAAGCATCTACCGGATCATCATCCACCGAAGGAGGAAACGGCAGTTCAGCCTTCTCTCTGATCAATCCGGAGGACGGAAAACGTGATACACTCACCCTTACCGTATTCTCTGAGCGTGCCAATTATTCCGGTCTGCAGGAAGGCTGGTCAGCAAAGCTGATGAAGGATCTCTTCAACGTAGAGCTGAACATCGTCCCCAATGCAGAAGGCGCCTTCAATACCCGTATGGAATCCGGAACCATGGGCGATATCGTGGTATTCGGTTCCGAGGCAGACTATATGCAGGCACGTGATGCAGGACTTCTCTTCGACTGGGAAGAGGATAATACCCTTGCGGATTACGGTCCCTATATCAAGGAGCATATGTCCTATGCTCTGGAAAAGAACCGCAACATGAGCAGTGATGGCAAGATCTATGGTCTCGGCTACGAAGTGGCTACAAATTCCAAGGATCTGCAGAGCTTCTTCTATACCTGGGATATCCGTTGGGATCTGTATGCAAAGCTCGGTTATCCTGAAGTGAAAAACCTTGATGATCTGCTGAATCTCTTTATCGAGATGAAGAAGATCTGCCCCACAGACGACAACGGCAAGCCCACCTATGCGGCTTCCCTTTGGCCGGACTGGGACGGCGATATGGTTATGTATGTTAAGTCAACAGCTACCGCTTACTATGGCTATGATGAATTCGGTGTAGGTCTTTATGATCCTTCCACAGGTACCTTCTACGGTGCGCTGGATGACAATTCTCCGTATCTTCAGATGCTTGATTTCTATCACAAGCTGTATGCAAATGATCTGCTTGATCCGGACTCCATGACCACAACCTACGATACAATGATCCAGAAGGTGAAGAGCTCCGGTACCTTCTTCTCCATCTTCAACTATGCCGGCTGCCTTGCTTACAACACCGCAGAGCATATGGAGAGCGGAAGAATGATGAGGTCTCTCACTCCGTCCGATGCATCACCCATCGTTTACGGTCTGAACGTGCTTGGTTCCAACAACTATTGGGCTATCGGCGCAAACTGCGAGTATCCGGAAGTTAGTATGGAGATCATCAATTATCTTTGTACACCGGCAGGTCGTATGAATTTCGAGTATGGTCCGCAGGGTATCACCTGGGACTATGATGAGGATGGGAATACCTACTTCACCGAGCTCGGCAAGAAGACCAACAGCGACGGATCTACTGTTCTTGAGGGCGGCGGATTCAGCGGAACCTTCAAGGATGGACAGCTTCAGATCAACATGACCACCTGGTCCATCGATGCATCCAATCCGGATTCCAATGGCGAGACCTACAATGACGAGAGCTGGAAATCCAACATTTCCGAGCCTCTCTGCGACGTAGATAAGGATTGGCGTGAAAAGACCGGTTGCACAACAACAAACGAGTACATGCTGAAGGGTAAATATATGGTATCTCCGGGTTCCGCATATGTTCTTCCCATCCGTTCCGATGAGCTGAAGACCACATGGGCTCAGGTTACCAAGTGCATCCGCGAGAATTCCTGGAAAGCGATCTACACCAAGACCGATGAAGAATTCACCTCTGTTGTCAACGCAATGAAGGCACAGGCTAAGGGATTCGGTTATCAGGAGTGCTGGGACTGGTCAAATGAACAGGCTAAGGCTCGTAAAGCAGCTGAAGATGCAGCATCCAACTAAGATATGATCTCTGATAGATTTCAGCCCTCGACATGTTCCGCATGCTGAGGGCTGATTCTTTACAAAAGCGGATATTCTATGTATAATATCGGCGAAACAACAAGACAAGGGAGCAAGAACAGTGAAACTTTTTTCCATCGACGGACCGATTTACAAATTAATGTTAGCCATAATGAATGCATTTCTTCTGAATCTCTGCTGGCTCATAGGGACGATCATCGGTCTCGGACTTACCATTGGTGTGTCCACAGTGGCCTGCTGTGACGTGGGTCTCAGGCTGGTGGAAGGAAAGGAAGGCTATGTTGTCCGGCAGTTCATCCAGTCCTACAAGAAGAATCTGAAGCACGGGATCCCCATGGGAATTCTTTGTCTCGTTGCCTTCTATACGGTTTATCTGGATTTTGAGCTCTTCAACAAGATCGAAGATGCCACCATCTTTCTTCCCATCTGGGGCTTTTTATCCGGTGCGATCTTCTACTGCTGCTTTGTTTATGCTTTCCCGTTATCCGCAAGATATCGCAACACCTTTATCAATACCATCAAGAATTCCTTCCGGATCTCCATCCGATTTTACGGCAGAACGGCCCTCATGCTTTTGATCCTGGTCATCGTGATCCTGGCCTTTCAGTGGAATCTCACCACGATGATGGTCGGACTGATCATCGGACCACCGTCCATCATTTTTATCATTTGCAGCTTTGCCATGCCGATCTTCCGAAAGATTCAGAAGGAGAATACGGAGGACGGGACCGAAACCTATGATGATCCGGATGAATGACCCGGTGAAAGGTCATGCATTATGATGATCCTCCAAATGTAGAAAAGTGATCCATCACCTGATCAATAAAAACCGCCCGAACCGTGAAAGGTCCGGGCGGTTTTTTTCGTCCCTGCGTTATCCTTATTCGCTGAGCTTCCGGTATTCCGCCGGAGAACTGCCTGTATATTTCTTGAACTTGATGTGGAAATAATCCACATTTTTATAGCCCACCATTTCCGCCACCTTGTAAACCGGAGCCTTTGTAGTGGTAAGGATCTCCTTGGCCTTCTCCACCCGGAGAGTATCCAGATAGGTGTTGAAGTTCTGGCCCAGCTTCTTGCTGAAGATCTTCCCCAGATAGGAGCTGTTGTAGCCGAAGAGGGGAGCAATGGTCTCCAGGGTGATATTGGTCTTAAAATTATGGTCGATATAGGCGATCACATCATCGATGATATTGTCTCTGGAGGAATAGCCCAGAGCAGACATGATCTTGTCAAACTGTTCGGTGAAGAACAGGACCACCTCGTAGAGATAATCACAGTCCTTGAAGAATACGATGGTTTCCGCATTCTGGGGGAAGGGAATCTCGGTCTGGTTGTAAATGCGGACCAGCCTTTCCCTGATGCTGAACCAGAGATTCATGAGCTCCCGTTTCTGTTCCTCAACGGACATGGGAGACTGGGCCAGTTCCTTCTCCATCTGATGCAGTGTTTCCGCGATCTGCTTCCTGTTGAAGGCCTGGATCTGGTTCGTCAGCTCCTCTGCATAGCTGTCAATGAAGGATACCGGGGTATCGCCGCCTTGATCTTCATTTTCACCAGCTTCATCATTCCCCCGGGCAGTGAATTCTTCCTCCGCGTAAACCATGGTATGCTGGTTTCTTGCGGCAAAGAAACGATGCTCCATCAACATCAGAGCCTCCCGGTAGGAACGGGCGATCTCCTCGGCGTTCTTCACCACGGAACCGCAGGCAATGAATACGGAATCCAGGGGCGAGTTTTTCTCCGGAGGGATATCATTCTCAAAATGCTCCAGAATGGTCTTCAGCTTGTTCACGGGATGATGTCCCTTCAACAGGATCACCTCATGCCCGTCAATACTTATGGTCTCCAGTTCCCGTTCATCCGGATTTGCCACCCGCAGGATATCTGCTAGAGGGTAGCAGTTCTCCGTACCCCGGGAATAGTTTTCATAGAAGATCACCTGATACATGGAATGCGTAAGCCCAAGCTCCCGGATCTCGGATTCTCCCAGAGAGAGTTCATCCAGAAGCAGTCCCCGGAGCAGGGTTTTTCTGGTCTTTCCCAGGAAACTGTCATGGATCTCCTTCTCCTCCCGCTCGGTATCCATTTCCGACTTTGCCTTCTCCAGTACGCCGATAAGCTTCTCCCGGTCCACAGGCTTTGTGAGATAGGCCATAACGCCATAGGATATGGCCGTCTGGGCATATTCAAAATCCGAATAGCCGGAGAGTACGATCACTTTACCGGTAAAACCCCGGTCCCGGGCAGTTTTGATGGCATCCAGTCCATGCAGCTTCGGCATACGGATATCGATAAGAACCACATCCGGATTCTCCTTCTCGATAAAGCTTAACGCCTCACTGCCGTTGGCGGCCTGACCGGCTATGGTAAATCCCATACTTTCCCAGTCTATGATCTGCATTAAACCCATGCGTATGATCTTTTCATCATCGGCGATCAGAACCTTGTACATTTTGCCTCCAAATACGCCGTCCCACAGGACGGACCAAAATAGATTTCATCATTTATCGGATCAGAAACGATCCCGGATCTTCTGAACGAATCCCGTCCGGTCAAGGATCCATTGGATGGAACGATCGATCCAGTCAGAAGCATAAGGATAATCCTGCCAGCGGTCATTGGCTGTAACATAATTATACAATGCGCCTCCGTGTCCCCCGTCCTTATATACATGCAGTTCGACGGACACTCCGTGCTTAACCAGGGCAGTAGCAAGCTCCAGCGAGTTCTCCGGCAGGATCAGTCCATCGCCTGAGCAATGGAAGATAAAGGCCGGACAGGTTTCTTCCGTCACCTGATTCTGCAGGCTGTAAAAGTCTTCCTGTTCCCGTGTGAATTCTCCGTCGAAGATGAAGGCGTTCATGGCCTGCTCAAAATCCACGAAATACCGGCCTTCCGCGGGATCCATCACAAAGATCTTCTCCAGAGGCATCCTGGGATGCTTCTGACTCAGCTCTATGGTCCGGATGTCCGCTCCGGGCTGTATCCCGATATCCATATGGGTGCAGGATTTCGTGAGATCGATCACCGGATAGCCCAGGATCATTCCGTTGGGGCGGATCCACCCGGGGTTCTCCCGATACTCCGGGAGAAGCTCTGCATTGTTCCAGAAGACGCCCAGCTGACAGGCCACATGCCCGCCGGCGGAAAACCCTTCGATATAGACCGCGTCATGGTCCACCATCCATTCCTCCGCATGATCCCGGACATAAGCCACTGCCATGGCCGCATCCTTCAGCGGACCGGGGGCTGCCGCGTATTCCCCTATACCATAGCGGAGGACTGCAGCATGAAAGCCTGCTGCCAGATATTTATAAGCAATGGGATCTGCCTCCCTGTCGGAAAGGTAGGAATAGCCTCCCCCGGGGCAGATGATGACCATGGGACGGGTCATCCCGGTCTGCAGTTCACAGGAATTTTCGATCAGATAACAGGTAAGTGTTGCATTACGTTCTTCAGATAACGTGATCAGTTCTTTTTTCATGACGGGATCCTCCGAAAATATACAAAAATGATCCATGGGAATCATTTAACAAACATAGAATATTATAACTGAATGACCTTATTTGTGTCAAAGAAAAGCGTGTTCGGAAAGCGAAAAAATACGGACTTGATTTAGGATTTTATAGGTATATTTCACCGAATAATGGTGGTAAATCTTTCCCTGTATTTTGATTATAATGGATAGTGGTTTAAAACTAAAACAAAGGACGGGGTACAACTATGCAGAAAGGATTTGTTGGCATCGATCTCGGGACTTCTGCGGTAAAGCTTCTGTTGATGGACGAGACCGGAGCCGTAGTCAAAACGGTATCGAAGGAATATCCGCTGTATTTCCCGGAACCCGGCTGGTCGGAGCAGAACCCGGAGGACTGGTATACCCAGAGTATGGCCGGTCTTAAGGAACTGATTGCCGGCTGTGAGGATAAGATCCGGGGCATAAGCTTCGGCGGACAGATGCATGGTCTGGTGGTGCTGGACGAAAAGGATCAGGTGATCCGTCCCGCGATCCTCTGGAATGACGGGCGAACGGGTGCAGAGTGTGTGTATCTGAATGAGACCATCGGCCGAGATGTGATCTCCGGCGAAACCGGAAATATCGCCTTCGCAGGGTTTACGGCACCGAAGCTTCTCTGGATGAAGAAGCATGAGCCTTCCCTCTTTGCCAGGATCAGGAAGATCATGCTCCCCAAGGATTATCTGGCTTACCGCCTTACAGGGGTGCATGCTACGGATGCTTCCGATGCATCGGGAATGCTGCTTTTTGACGTAAAGAACCGGAAATGGTCCGAAAAGATGTGCTGGCTCTGCGGGATCACCGAGGACCAGCTGGCAACCGTTTACGAAAGCTACGAAGTGATCGGAAATGTACTTCCGGGGATCGCCGAAGCATTGGGCATCCAGAAGGATGTACGGGTGATCGCAGGCGCAGGGGACAATGCCGCTGCAGCTGTGGGAACCGGAACCGTACAGAACGGGGACTGCAACATTTCCCTGGGCACCAGCGGAACCATCTTTATCGCCTCCGATACATTTTCCGTTGATCCGAAGAATGCACTGCATTCCTTTGCCCACGCAACGGGCGCCTATCACCTGATGGGCTGCATGCTTTCCGCTGCATCCTGTAATAAATGGTGGATGGAAGATATCCTTCGGGACGAGGACATGGCCGGAGCCCAGGCAGAGATCGGTGAGCTGGGCAAGAATCACATTTACTATCTGCCTTATCTTATGGGTGAACGTTCCCCGCATAATGATCCGGAAGCCAGGGCCGCATTCGTGGGAATGCGTCTGGATACCACCAGAGGAGAGATGCTGCAGGCCGTATTCGAAGGCGTTGCCTTCGGTCTCAGGGATTCTCTGGAGGTGGCAAGAAGCTCCGGACTGGATATCAAAAAAACAAAGATCTGCGGCGGTGGGGCAAAGAGTCCTCTCTGGCGTAAGATCATGGCAAATGTGATGAATCTCTCCGTGGAAACCATCGCAGCGGAAGAGGGACCGGCTATGGGCGGTGCGCTTCTTGCAGCTGTGGGCTGCGGACAGTGGAAGAGTGTGGAAGAGGCCGCGGCTGCCGTAGTTAAGGTTACGGGAACCGAAGAACCGGATCCGGAGCTGGTAAAGCTGTATGAAGAGCGGTACCAGACCTTCCGGAAGATCTATCCGGCCCTCAGATCCATCTATCCCGAGATGTAAGAGCATTGCTTCGTATGAAAATGATAACTGAAATAATCCAACATACAATTCCAAGGAGGAAACAACAGTGGCAGAGATTTTTAAGAACATTCCGGTGATCCCCTATGAAGGACCGGAGAGCAAAAATGCATTTGCATTCAAGTATTATGATGCAGATCGGGTGATCATGGGCAAGAAGATGTCCGAGCACCTTCCCTTTGCAATGGCATGGTGGCACAATCTGTGCGCTACCGGCGTGGATATGTTTGGTGCAGGCTCCGCTGACAAGCGTTTCGGCGCTGAAAGCTACGGTACCATGGAGCACGCTAGGGCCAAGGTGGATGCAGGTATCGAGTTCATGCAGAAACTGGGCATCAAGTATTACTGCTTCCATGATGTGGATCTGGTTCCCGAGGATGCAGATATCAATGTTACAAATGCACGTCTGGATGAGATCTCTGATTATATCCTGGAGAAGACAAAGGGTACGGATATCAAGTGTCTCTGGGGTACGGCAAATATGTTCGGCAATCCCCGTTTCATGAACGGTGCCGGAAGTACCAATGATGTGGATGTTTACTGCTTTGCAGCTGCCCAGGTAAAGAAAGCGCTGGAGATCACCGTTAAGCTCGGTGGCCGCGGCTATGTATTCTGGGGCGGACGTGAAGGCTATGAGACACTGCTGAACACAAAGATGAAGTTTGAGCAGGAGAATATTGCTACATTGATGCGTATGGCCCGGGATTACGGCCGGAGCATCGGCTTCACCGGAACCTTCCTCATCGAACCCAAGCCGAAGGAACCCATGAAGCATCAGTACGATTTTGATGCTGCAACCGCCATCGGCTTCCTGAAGGAGTTCGGCCTGGACAAGGATTTCATGATGAACATCGAAGCAAACCATGCAACCCTTGCAGGTCATACCTTCCAGCATGAGCTCCGTGTCAGCCGCGAGAACGGTATGCTTGGTTCCATCGACGCAAACCAGGGCGATGTGATGCTGGGCTGGGATACAGACTGCTTCCCCAGCAACGTATACGATACCACTCTTGCCATGTATGAGGTTCTAAAGAACGGCGGACTTCCCGGCGGATTCAACTTCGACTCCAAGAATCGCCGTCCCAGCTATACCTATGAGGATATGTTCCATGCATTTATCCTGGGTATGGATTCCTTCGCTTACGGTCTCATCAAGGCAGCAGAGCTTATCGAGGACGGCCGCATCGAGGCATTTATCGAGAAGAAATATGCAAGCTTTGAAACCGAGCTTGGCCAGAAGATCCGTAAGGGTGAAGCTACCCTGGAGGAGCTGGCCGCAAGAGCAGCCCAGATGAAGGGCGTGGCTCTGCCCATGTCCGGCAGCCAGGAATACCTGGAAGGCGTTATGAATAACGTACTGCTGAAATAATCGAGATCAAACCCAATTCATATATCGGTAATCGAGTAGGAGGGGGTCCCTCCTACTCGATGTCGCGTTGGCCGGCCTATGTGCATGCAAGCATGCCCGCATGCCGGCCGTATCGCGCATACCCCGGGCCCGGTTCTGTCATGGAACCGGGCCCTTCTTCTTTTCGGTGACCTCTGCGGGAGCTGCCGCGCCTTATCGAAATATGCTTAATGTAATACTCCGCCGAAAAAATGTTCGAAAAATCGAAAAAGACTGTTGACAAACGAACACGCGTTTGCTATATTATGTTCAGGCAGAAACGAACAGATATTCGAACCTTAAACAGGAATCGAACATAAATCTGAAGAAAGAGGGGAATCGATATGACCGCATACACCACATATTCACTTAACAAAGCAGCAGGCATCAGATCCTCTGCAAGTCATAACACGGCCTGCAGAAGAACCTCCGCGAACAGACACGTGCAGTACGATATCCGTAAGGTCAGCATCGCGGTGAGCGTGTTCTTCGCCCTGATCGTTCTCGTGATCTTCATGATCGACGGCATCAGCAAGGCAGGAAGTACCGGTCTTTCCGCAGATCCCGCTGCATCCGTCAGCAGCTCGGTAAAGGACCCCAACGCATCCACTGTTATGGCTTCCACAACAAAGGAGAAGTACTATACCAGCATCCGGATCAAATCCGGAGATACACTCTGGGGGCTGGCAGAGCTCTACGGACAGGAATATAAGGATTATTCCGTATTCATCGACGAAGTCCGTACCATTAACAGGTTATCCGGTGACCGGATCACCGCAGGCGGTTGTCTGCTGATCCCGGTTTACAGATAAAAACACCCTTTTTTTCATCTTATGCTCCTGCATACATCCCGGGTATGCAGGAGCTTTTTTGTTGCATTATCCCGTCGACTTTCCGGATCTCATGTGCTATAATATTCTGTCATGTTATGTGAAGGAGAGCGCAATGATCAACGAGCAAATCATCAGCAATATACCCGATGCATACCGGATCGATGAACCCATTCCCACCGAGGAGCCAATGCGTCAGGATTTCTTTATCTCCCTTTGTCAGAATTATATCCGGGCCAACCGGGAGAAAGGGAAGATTCTTACCTATGCCATCGTTACCTTCGGCTGTCAGATGAATGTCTACGATTCCGAGCGCCTGAAGGGCGTCCTGGAACGGATCGGCTATCAGGAAGCGCCGGAAAAGGAAGCGGATCTGGTGATCTTCAATACCTGTACGGTCCGGGAAAATGCCAATCAACGTCTGTACGGGCATCTGGGCCAGCTAAAGCCTCTGAAAAAGGCGAATCCGGACTTTATGATCGGCATTTGCGGCTGCATGATGCAGCAGCCGGAGATCGTGGAGAAGATACAGAAGTCCTACTCCTTTGTGGATATCCTGTTCGGAACCTTTAATCTGCACCGCCTGCCGGAGCTGATCTATCTCAGGCTCTTTGAGGAGAAGCATGCCATAGAGGTGCTTCCTGCACCGAAGGAGCATGTGGAGATAAAGGGCGCCAAACGGAAATACCCCTTTAAATCCGGAGTGAACATCATGTATGGCTGCAACAATTTCTGCACCTACTGTATCGTTCCCTACGTCCGGGGAAGAGAGCGGAGCCGCATTCCCGAGGATATCCTGCGGAACGTAAAGGAGCTGGCGGAGGACGGGGTTAAGGAGATCATGCTCCTTGGCCAGAATGTCAATTCCTATGGTGTAAATTTCTACACGGATGAGGAAAGCCGGATCCTGCAGGACAATCCGGAGTATGGTTTTCCGGAGCTCCTGGAGGATGTATGCAGGATCCCCGGTATCGATCGTGTCCGCTTCATGACCAGCCATCCCAAGGATCTGTCCATGAAGCTGGTGGAGGTGATCGCAGGAAATCCCAAGATCTGCCGGCACATCCATCTGCCGGTGCAGTCCGGTTCCAGCCGGCTGCTCAAGGCTATGAACCGGCATTATACAAAGGAGGATTACCTTGGCCTGGTGGACCGGATCCGGGAGATCCTTCCCGATATTTCCCTGACTACGGATATCATGATCGGTTTCCCGGGAGAAACGGAAGAGGATATTCAGGATACCATCGACGTGATCCGCTATGCCGGCTACGATCAGGCATTTACCTTCATCTACAGTCCCCGGACAGGGACTCCCGCTGCCGCCATGGAGCAGACCGATCCCGGGCTTGTGAACCAGCGTTTCCAAAGGGTGCTGGATGTGGTGAACGAAGTGGCCCACAGGCGTTCCGGACGTTTTGAGGGTGCAGTGGATGAAGTCCTGGTGGAGGAAGAAAATGCACAGCTTAAGAGCTATCTTACCGGCCGGCTGGGGAATAATATCCTGGTGCATTTTCCCGGAGACCCCTCCCTCATCGGAAGCCTGGTGAAGGTGCGGCTTACGGAAGCAAAGGGCTTCTACTATATCGGAGAGCAGATATAAATCGACATAACGGAAAGTGAGAAACGAAAGTGGAAATCGACCGTTCCAAACTATCTCCCATGATGCAGCATTACCTTTCGACGAAGGAGTCGGTGGGTGATCCCATCCTGTTTTACCGGCTGGGAGATTTTTATGAAATGTTTTTTGATGATGCCCAACTGGTGGCCAGGGAACTGGAACTGACCCTGACGGGAAAGGACTGCGGCCTGGAGGAGCGTGCACCCATGTGCGGCGTTCCCTATCATGCAGCGGACACCTATATCACCCGACTGATCGAAAAGGGCTACAAGGTAGCCATCTGCGAGCAGGTGGAGGATCCCAAGCTGGCCAAGGGCCTTGTTGAACGAAAGGTGATCCGGATCGTAACGCCGGGAACCAATATCACTGACCAGACGCTGGAAGAGGGAAAGAATAACTTCATGCTCTGTCTCTACGAAAACCGGGGGCGGTTCGGTATCGCCGTGACCGACATTTCCACCGGGATCTTCCTGTGTACCAGAGTGGATCAGTGGACAAAGGTATTGGATGAGATCATAAAATATGAGCCCCGGGAGCTGCTGCTCCCCGCAGGTCTTATGCCGCCGAAGGAATCGGAGGAGGTGAAGCTTTCTTCCGATGCGGTTACCGCGGAGGATCTGCTCCGATTGGAGGAGATCACGGATAAACAGCATACCTCCAGGACTGAGGTTCCAGCCGCTTACTTCGATGCTTCCACCTCCCGGGATGCGGTACTGCGGCAGTTCCATGTGCTTTCCGTCGAAGGTCTGGGACTCCGGGATCATCCGGAAGCCGTAGCTGCGGCAGGGGCACTGCTGCAATACGTAAGCGATACACAGATGACCGAGACCGGGCAGATCAACACCCTGCAGGTCTATTTCACGGATCAGTATATGGTGCTGGATTCCGCCACCAGGCGAAATCTGGAGCTGTGCGAGACCCTCAGGGATAAGCAGAAGAAGGGGTCTCTCCTCTGGGTGCTGGACCACACCAGAACAGCCATGGGAGCACGGAAGCTTCGTTCCTGGGTGGAACAGCCTTTAAGAGAACAACGGGCCATTTTACAGCGTCAGGAAGGGATCCGGGTTCTTTCCGATCAGCTTTCCGACCGGGATGAGATCCGGGAATATCTGAATGCCATTTACGACCTGGAACGACTCATGACCAGGATCTCTCTGCATACTGCCAGTCCCAGAGATCTTCTGGCCTTTAAGCAGTCTCTGAGCTTCCTTGTGCCCATCCGGAACCTGCTGCGCAGCATGCCGGAGTGCTCCATTTTCAAGGAAATGTTGGATGGCTATGATGATCTGTCGGATATCTGGAGAACCCTGGAGGACGCCATCGATCCCGATGCGCCCATCACCGTAAAAGAGGGCGGTATCTTCCGTCCGGGCTACAGTGAGCAGATCGACGATCTGAAGAACAAGAAAGGGAATTCCAAGCAGCTTCTGGCGGAGCTGGAGGAACGGGAGCGGGAAGCCACCGGGATCCGGAATCTCCGGGTAAAATACAACAAGGTGTTCGGCTACTATCTGGAGGTGACCAATTCCTTTAAGAATCAGGTGCCGGACTATTTCATCCGGAAGCAGACACTGACCAATGCGGAGCGTTATACCACGGATGAACTGAATCAGCTTTCCGACGTGATCCTGAATGCGGAGGACCGGCTGTTCTCCCTGGAATATACCCTCTATACCGAGCTTAGGGACAGTCTCTCCCATGAAGTGGAACGGGTACAGCATATGGCGGATGTGATCGCCCGGTTGGACGCTCTTTGTTCCCTGTCCGTTGCGGCGGTGAAGTATCATTACACCTGCCCGAAGATCAACGAAGAGCAGGTGCTCTGTATCAAGAACGGAAGACATCCCGTGGTGGAGCGTATGCTGAAGGACGATTCCTTTATCCCCAACGATACAAGGCTCAACCTGGGAGACAGCAGGATCGCCATCATCACCGGTCCGAATATGGCCGGAAAATCCACTTATATGCGGCAGGTTGCCCTGATCGCGCTGATGGCGCAGATCGGAAGCTTTGTCCCTGCGGATGAAGCGGACATCTGCATCAGCGACCGGATCTTCACCCGTGTGGGAGCCAGCGACGATCTGGCCCAGGGGCAGTCCACCTTCATGGTGGAAATGAGCGAGGTGGCATCCATTCTTCGAAATGCCACAAAGGAGTCCCTGATCATCCTGGACGAGATCGGCCGGGGAACCTCCACCTTTGACGGACTTTCCATCGCCTGGGCGGTGGTGGAATATATCGCAGATCCGGGCAAATTAGGAGCGAAGACGCTTTTTGCCACCCATTATCACGAGCTGTCCGAACTGGAGGGCAAGCTGGCCGGCGTACAGAATTTCTGCATCGCCATCAAGCAGACCGCCAGCGGCATCGCCTTCCTCCGGAAGATCATCCCGGGAGGCGCAGACCGCTCCTATGGGATCGAGGTTGCGGAGCTGGCCGGGGTTCCCGCTGCCGTGACCAACAGGGCCAGGACCATAGCCGAGCTCCTGGCAGAGGAGGATCTGACCGGAAATATCCGCTATCTCCATGTTCAGGGAGAAGATGCGGCACCCTCCGAAGCAGGAGATAATGCCGGATCCGATGTTTTGTCCTCCGTTCCGGCAGCTCCCACGCAGAATATTCCCTCAAGAAAACGCCTTACCGCTGCAGAACAGAAGGTTCTGGACAGCATCCGGGAGATGGAGGTAAATGACATGACCCCCATCGCAGCGCTGCTTTCCCTGCTGCAGCTCAAGGAAACTCTGGGGCCGAAGAGCTGACCTTAAACGAATGAAGCACACTGAAGCCCAGGGAAACTCCGGGGCCGAAGAGCTGACCTTAAACGAATGAATCGTCCCGCAGCCCAGGGATTATCACAGGAGAAGAAATCGCATGATCCATATACTTGACCAGAAAACCATAGACAAGATCGCGGCAGGCGAAGTGATCGAACGGCCGGCATCCATCGTAAAGGAATTGGTGGAAAACTCCATCGATGCCCAGGCGGACCGGGTCACCGTAGAGATCAAGGATGGCGGGATCTCCATGATCCGTGTGACGGATAACGGCGTCGGGATCCCGGTGGAGGAGGTGCAGAAGGCCTTTCTTCGTCATGCCACCTCGAAGCTGGAAACCATCGAAGACCTGAACGGAGTAGAAACCCTGGGATTCCGCGGCGAAGCTCTCTCCACCATTTCCGCAGTGACTCAGACGGAAATGATCACCAAGACCCACGAAGCCCTTACCGGGATCAAATATGTGATCCACGGCGGAGCTGAGATCGAATGCAAGGAGATCGGTGCACCGGACGGAACCACCATCGTGAGCCGAAACATTTTCTATAATACACCGGCCCGACTGAAATTCTTGAAAAGCTCCATGACGGAGGGTTCCTATATCAATGACCTGATGTCCCATATCGCCTTGTCCCATCCCGAGGTTTCCGTGACGCTGATCAATAACGGGAAGACCGTGGTGGATACAGCCGGTAACGGAAAGCTGATGGATACGATCTACACCTTGTACGGCAGAGATATCACCGGTTCACTTCTTCCCGTGGATTACCGGGAGGGGGAGCTCCGGGTGTACGGCTTCATTGGCAAGCCTTTCCTCAACCGTGGAAACCGGGGCTTCGAGAACTATTACGTGAACGGAAGATATATCAAGTCTCAGATCGTAAACCGGGCCATCGAAGAGGCCTACAAGACCTATATCATGCAGCATCGTTTTCCCTTTACGGTTCTTTTCCTGGAGCTTCCGGGGGACGAATGCGATGTAAATGTACATCCCACCAAACGGGAATTTAAATACAGGAACGAGAAAGCACTGTTCTCCGTGGTATTCCACGGGATCTTTGAAGCCCTTAAGGAGAAGACCCATATCCCGGATATGAATACGGACTATGGAACCAGGGATAAGGCTTACCG
>JAGBNH010000084.1 GCA_017634475.1 Eubacterium sp. | reverse complement strand
GCGCCTCGGAGAAGGAAGCGGATGCCCCATGGCCTTCGAGATCATTTCCGCCGCAGAGGACGTGATAAAAAATATGGCGACCTTTGAAGAGGCCGCCATAAATGATGATTATCTGGAGGGGATCCGGGGAAACCGGAAATTTCTTGGTGAAATATAGCATGTCATCCTGAGGGGCGCACGCGTGCCGGTGGCACGCACGTTTGTGCGCCGAGACCGACCAAGCGGCAGCGCGACGCGACAGCGACGAAGGATCCCCCTGCCATATCGACCGGATTCTTCGCTCACAGGCTACGCGCTCAAGTGCGCTTGCCTTGTGGCAGCGAACGCCTTCCCTGCCCGCGCTCCAGCTAACGCTTGTCCCGTTCACACTCGCCATGGCGAGTGTTGCCGCGACAAGCTATGCTCTACGCTGCCGCGAGCACGGCACCGGAAGGCTTAGCACTGTGCTCAGACCCAAGCTCATCGCAACGCTATGGTCAGCTTCACCCGGTCATGGATCCCTGTCTTGTCATAAATACTGGAAATATAATTCTTTACCGTACCTTCGGAGATGTACAGTCTGTCCGCGATCTGCTTATTCGTAAGCCCCTCTGCGATCAGGCTGCAGATCTCCTTTTCTCTTTCCGTCAGCGGATCGGCCGCGTCCGAAAGCGAATTCAGTGCATCTTCCCTGGCTTCGGATCCGTCCTCATGGGAGCCCTCCTTCTGCTGACCGGATCCCTCCTTGTCCGAACCGGGATCATCTCTAAGGTCAGCGCCGGTTCCCCGGCCGCTCATCAGCAGGGTGAGCCGCTGCATCACCTTGGCATCCAGCACGGTGACGCCGCCCAGCATCTGCCGCACAGCTCCCAGGATCGCATCCTTTCCGCTGTCCTTAAGCAGATACCCGTCTGCTCCCCGGCTGATGGCATCCGTGATATTCTGGTCATCATAAAATGTGGTGAGCACCAGGATCTTCACCTCCGGATACAGTTTCTTCATCTCACCGATCAACTGGATCCCTCCCATGCCCTTCATGTTAAGATCCACCAGGGCAAGATCCGGCAACTCCTTCTTCAGAAGCTCCAGCGCCTCCACTCCGTCATGGGCCTTCCCCATGATGGCGTAATCCTTCAGGGACAGGATGATCTCCAGACTGTCCAGAAGCATATTTTCATCATCGACCAAGAGTATTTTATGCATGATCTCCTCCTGTTTCCCCAATGATCGGAAGCTCAACCTCCGCCCGGAAGCCGTCCTCATTCCTGAAGCGTGCAAAGCCTCCGCACCGCTCGGCGTAGGAAACGATCTTCTTCAGGCCGAAGCCCTGCTCCAGCCGGGCACCTGCATTTTCTTCGTTGTAATCGCTCTGTCCGTTATCCCGGACAGAAAGCCGGATATGACCGGAATCCCCGGTGAGATGGATATGGAACCGGTCCGCCTTCCCGTGCTTCACCCCGTTGGTGAGCAGCTCGGAAAGAACCCCTGTCAGAAATTCCATATACTCGTGGGGGATCAGCATTCCCGCCGGAAAATCCTCCGGAACCAGGTCATAACGCCG
Organism: Eubacterium sp.; assembly: GCA_017634475.1. Classification (GTDB taxonomy): domain Bacteria; phylum Bacillota; class Clostridia; order Lachnospirales; family Lachnospiraceae; genus Eubacterium_Q. The sequence goes on along the minus strand of JAGBNH010000084.1, from coordinate 2,584 downwards.
CTCCGTATCCATGACAAATTCGTCCAGGATACTCTTCATCCCATCGATCAGATCCGTCAGGGGCACGTCCTTACTCTCCTCATCCAGAGTCCGTACTGCGCGGCGAATGGATTCCAGACTTCCCCGGATCCTCTGGTTGGCGTCATTCATTCGTCTACGGGCTTCCTCGGGCTTCACCTCATACAGCATATCCGCCGCGTCCAGGGTCATGATGGCTGCGGTAATGGTGTGCCCCACACTGTTATGGATGTTCCGGCTGATATTCTCCCGCTCCGTAAGCCGGGCATTCTTATCCGCCAGAAAGCTCTGCTGCGCCAGCTCCCGGTTCAGCTTACGCACATGCATCTCACTGATGGCAAAGGACCTGAGGCGCTGCTGCTCCGCCTGACGCTTCATCACCTCAGCATGGAGGAAATATTTCAGGAAGATCAGCAGGGCATTTCCCAGCATTACCGCAAAAGAAAGCAGCAACTCCTTCGCGATCAGGTGACCGTCCGGATCACCGTGCCTCCATACAAGTGCATACACCAGATAAATGATCCCGGAAACCGCCGAGAACATACCGTATATCCAAAGCCCGCTCTTTCGTTCTCCCCCATCCTGCCCGGATCCCGCATCCTGATCCGTCCTCCACACAGCCAGGACCGAGAAGCATAAGAAGCCGATCCAGGATCCGGAGAGCAGTGCAAATACCGGACAGAGCACTCCTTTCAGCCAGAAGAGCCGTATCCCCATGGAATCTGCGGTGATCACAACGACAAAAATCCCGGCTGCAATGACAAGTAGCTCCGGGAATTCTGTCAGAAATGCCGTTGCCAGCGACAGAAGGATCATGATGCAGTTGTCGATCAGCGGAAATATCATACACGAGGCCTCCGCATGTGATTGTATCAAAATCAGGAACGATAGACAATCGAGAGGAGAAGAATAATCCTCCTCCTCGTTCTTGCCATTCTATACAGGGAGATCAGAACTCCGTCACATCCGCCTTCCCCATCCGGCGTCCCTTGGAGAGCAGCATGGGGATCATCACCGTAAGATTAGCGATGAGGAAACAGATCAGTCCCAGCCAGGATACGTAGGGAAGGAACCGTCCATTGGGCCGATAATACAGCTCGTTCAGCAGGAAGGTCGTAAGGAAATGTACCGCCGAACCCGTCAGGATGGCGATCCCATCCATCAGAAGGAGCTCCTTTGCACATTTTCCGAAGATCCCTTTCTTCGATATACCCAGTGCCCGATATACAGCGAATTCATATACACGCTTCTGGTACTGTCCGTTCACTACGGAATTTACCGTTACCGCAAGGATCACGGAGAGCAGGAAGGCGCCTGCGATGAGGATCACCTTAAGGGGTGCCAGACTCCTTTTCACGGAATACTTTGACTGTTCATTCAGCTTTACCATCCGGCTGCCGATGAGCTCACGGATGTAGCTGTAAAGGGCGTCCCCCTCCATTTCCTCACTGTATACATAGGCCCTGGCCAGATTCGTTTCATCCTCCACCAGATAGAAGGTGGTAAAGCAGTCATTATCCAGCAAGGCATCCAGCGTATAGGTTCCGTTCAGGCCTTTATCCACCGTGGCGTCCACCGTATCCCCCAGCTTAAGGCCGTGGTTCTTCGCCATCGCCTCACTGATCACCATGCTTCCGTCCCGGATCTTCGAGAGATCGATCTCCAGCCCAAGCCGCTTAAAAGCTGCCTCCATATCGGCTTTGGACTTAAAGACGAAGCTGGAGCTTCCCATCTCGATCCCGATGGTACAGATCCAGGAAAGGCCGCCGAAGCCATAGCCTGTATATTCCATCATCTTTAGCTTCGGATCCCTCCGGATATCCTCCAGAACTGCATGGAAATCCCTGGAATCCTCATCCGTGGGCAGACACGCTACGGAAGCGATCTTCTCATCGTATTCGATATTCTTCTCCCAGTACCAGTCATTGCTGGCCAGGTAATTGCCGGCGATGAACATCAGCACGGTAAGGAACAGCATGAAAATGACCAGCGCCGCCCGGCCCTTGTTATTCCGTAAATAATAGGTTGCAGAGAATGGTTTCATGTTCGTTTCCTCCGACTTCAGGACACCTTGCTGACCATGCCGTCCCACATTTCCACGGTCATATCCACGTCCGTAAGGATGGAACGGTCATGGGTGACCACCAGGACCAGACGGTCCTTCGAATACTCCTTCAGGATCTTCATCACGTTAAATGCATTTTCATGGTCCAGAGATGCCGTGGGCTCATCTGCAAAGACCACCCTCGGATCGTTGATCATGGCTCTTGCGATGGCGGTTCTCTGACACTGCCCGCCGGAAAGCTTCGCCGGCCGTTTCCCGAACTCCCGCTCGGATAGTCCCAGCTTCTTCAGGAACTCCCGGGCCCGCTGCTCCGTCTCCCGGCTTCGATCCACGGCCGCAACCATTACATTGTCCAGTGCTCCCATATAGGGCACCAGATAATGCTTCTGGAAAACAAATCCGAATTCCTTTCTGCGCAGCTGCTCCCGTTCCACATCCGTGCAGGACGTTACCTCCTTGCCGTTATACCGGACACTCCCCTCTGTGGGCTTCTTCAGGGTG
>JAGBNH010000083.1 GCA_017634475.1 Eubacterium sp. | reverse complement strand
ATCCGGCTGCTGGAAGCATAGTAAGGGAATAGCTTTGAAAATGCCGTAGAATAAGGGAATAGCATTGAAAATGCCGTAAAACAAGGGAATGGCTTTGAAAATGCGGTAAAATAAAGGAATGGCATTAAAAAATGCCTGTCATTCTGAGGACAATGCATAGCCTTCCGGTGCCGTGCTCGCGGCAGCGAGTGCGGGCAGGGAAGGCGTTAGCAGGAGCGTAGCGACGAAGAATCTTTCACAAGGGAAGGATCCTTCGGCTCACTTTGTTCGCCTCAGGATGACAGGCATATTTTTTTGCTCGCCTCAGGATGACAGGCATATTTTTTAATTCGCCTCAGGATGACAGGCATATTTTTTTATTCGCCGCAGGACGGCAGGCAGTTTCGCCTTGCCGATCGGGTTACCGGATCACCGGTCGGGCGTGATTTTCATTCTTACCGAACTTCAGGATGAGCATTTCGATGGAATGCAGTCCGAAGGTGATGAAGTGCATAAGGGCGTCTGCCATGATACCGAAGTTGATGCAGAGCAGCAGGCTCTTGGTAGAAAGAGAAACGGTACCAAATACGCCGCGCAGGAGATTCACGGAAAGGATCAGGCCTGCGATGCACAGCAGGATCACTGCACGCTTGAAGTTGGTCATCGGTCTGGAGATCTTGATCACGATCATGATTCCGACGATACACAGAAGATACGTGGATGCGGTCTGGATCTCTTCATGAGATACATTGAAGATCTGTCCGAAGATCACCATGGCGACTACGATCAGCACATCGGTGAGAGCACCGGGTAGAGCCCGTAGGATCACGTTCTTCATGAATCGGCCCTGGATCATGAAATGGTCCGGAACCTGAGAAAGCAGGAATGCAGGAAGTCCGATGGTAAATGCACTGATCAGTGTCAGCTGCGACGGTGTCAGCGGATAGGTCACGCCGAAGCCGATGGCCAGCAGGGACAGGATCAGAGAGAAGATATTCTTTACAAGGAAGAGACTTCCCGAGCGCTCCATATTGTTGACTACCTGACGGCCCTCCATAACCACCTCGGGCATGTGGGCGAAATCGGAATCCAGCAGCACCAGCTGCGCTGCCTGTACAGCAGCTTCACTTCCGGAGGCCATGGCTACGGAGCAGTCGGCGTCTTTCAGCGCGAGGATATCATTGACACCATCGCCGGTCATGGCAACGGTGTGTCCCTGCTTCTGCAGGGCCTTGACGAATTTCCGCTTCTGATCCGGTGTAACCCGGCCGAATACGGTATAGGTGGACATGGCCTTGTCGATGGCGTCGTCCGTAGTCAGAGTGGAAGCGTCCACATAGTGCTCGGCGCCCCGCACTCCGGCCTGCTTGGCAACCTCGGATACGGTGATGGGATTATCACCGGAGATGACCTTTACATTTACGCCTTCATTGGCGAAGAAGTCAAAGGTTGCAGGTGCTGTGCTTCTTACCGGGTTGGTGATCAGTACCAGCGCCCGCGGGATGCAGGCAGCGGTAAGAGCCTTTCCGTCCGGCGTTCCCTCATACTCTGCGAAGGCAAGCACACGATAGCCCTTGCGGCTGTAAAGCTCGATGGTTTCCCTCTGGGATGCGTAATCCTCGCGAAGGACGAATTCCGGAGCACCAAGAACGTAGGCGGCCTTCTCCATGGTCACGCTGGAGTACTTGAACTCCGAGGAGAAGTCGGTGTGGCCGAGGATCTTGGAAGAGGTGGGCGTGGTGAAGTAATTCTTAAGCGCCGCCATGGTGATGTTGTCTGCGGCCTGCTCTGCGGCAAAATCACTGAGCAGGTTGTAGATATCTTCCTTCTTGTTCTCGCCGAGAGGAATATAATCCGTAACCTTCATGGTATTCTCGGTGATGGTACCGGTCTTGTCCACGCAAAGGACATCGACACGGGCCAGGGCCTCGATACATTTCATGTCGTGGACAAGTACCTTCTTGCCCGCCAGACGGACGGTGGAAAGCACAAGAGTGATGCTGGCCAGAAGGAAGAGTCCCTCGGGGATCATACCGATGATGGAAGCCACGGTGGATCTGACGCTGTCCTGGAAGGACATGCCGTTGATGCCGTAAGCCTGGAAGAACTGCAGACCGCCCAGCGGGATGATGATGACGCCGGCGATCTTTACGATCCGGTTCAGAGAGCGGATCATTTCCGACTGCTCTCCGGACTTCTGCTGCTTTGCCTGCAGGGTCAGCTGGGAAATGTAGGAATCTGCTCCGACTGCCACCAGCCTTGCCTTGCAGGAGCCGGACACGATGAAGCTTCCGCTCATCAGAGTTGCCCCGTCTTCCTTGACGATCTCATCCGCTTCACCGGTAAGCAGTGCTTCGTTTGCGGAAACCTTGCCTTCGATGACTACGGCGTCTGCCGGGATCTGGTCCCCGGCCCGGAAGATGATGATGTCGTCCAGCACCAGCTGATCCGATGGGATCTTCTGCTCTACGCCGTCCCGGATCACCTTGGAGGTGGGGGCGTTGAGCACGGTGAGCTTATCCAGTGTTGCTTTGGAACGGAGCTCCTGGATGATACCGATCAGGGTGTTGAAAATGATGATGGGCATAAAACTCAGATCCTTAAAGGACCCGGCGATGATCAGGAAGACCGCCAGAAGCGTGAAGATCAGGTTGAAATAGGTAAATACGTTCTCTGCGATGATCGCCCCCACAGATTTGGAAACGGATTCCACCGGCGTATTTGCATATCCGTTGTTCAGCCGTTCCTCAACCTGGGCAGCCGTCAGTCCCCGATCGGGGGCCGGTTCCACTCGGGTGATCTCTTTTTTGACGATTTCTTTCATATGTCTTATCCCCTGTTTTGAGAAATATAGGTACTATTAACTATACAATAGAAAGACAGCGAAATTCAAGTTTATTTTCTGTTTGCTTTTAATCCGGAATGTGCTATAATGTCCTCTGTATTTTGCGCTTTGCAAAATGAACAGAGATAGATCGTTCAGAACATTTTTTAAAGGAGATATAAAAATGGAAAGAATCAAGACTCTTACAGAGACAACCTATCAGGAGACCCAGGAGAAGGGCGGATGCGGCGAGTGCCAGACTTCCTGCCAGTCCGCATGCAAGACCTCCTGCACCGTAGGAAATCAGAGCTGCGAGAATCAGTAAGCATCTGCAGGCAAAGAGCATTTCTTAAAAGAGGACCATCCGGGGCGCGAAGCGGCGTTACCCGAGCGTCCTCTTTCCTGCGTGCTTTGATTTAGAGGACATTTATGAAACAGGTACATCAATTTAAGAATAACGGATATAACATCGTACTGGATGTTTGCAGCGGCTCTGTGCACGTGGTGGATGATCTTGTTTATGATCTGATCCCGCTGTATCAGCAGGTTGCCGAGGGGCAGAAGGACAAGACTTCCGCTGTGGAGGAGCTTCTTAAGGCTTATCCCCAGGAGACGGAGGAGAGTATCCTTGAAGCCTGGGAAGCGGTACAGGCCCTGGAGGAATCCGGAAAGCTTTTTGCCGAGGATAAGTACCAGAATGCGGTGATCGATTTCAAGGCAAGAAAGACGGTGGTGAAGGCGCTCTGCCTGAACGTCTCCCATGACTGCAATCTGGCCTGCAAATACTGCTTTGCCGGACAGGGCGAGTACCACGGAGACCGTGCGCTGATGTCTGTGGAGGTAGGAAAGGCTGCATTGGATTTCCTCATAGCGAATTCCGGAAACCGCCGGAATCTGGAGGTGGATTTCTTCGGCGGAGAACCGCTGATGAACTTCGACGTGGTGAAGGAGCTGGTAGCCTACGGAAGACAGAGAGAGAAGGAAACGGGAAAGAATTTCCGTTTTACCCTGACCACCAACGGCATCCTGTTAAACGATGATGTCATCGACTTTGCGAATAAAGAGCTGAAGAATGTAGTGCTTTCCATCGACGGAAGGAAGCTGGTGAATGACGCCATGCGTCCCACCCGGAACGGAAAGGGCAGCTATGATGTGATCCTTCCGAAATACAAGGAGTTTCAGCAGAAACGCAAGGGTGAGTATTATATCCGCGGAACATTTACCCATCACAATCTGGACTTTGCAGAGGATGTGAAGTCTCTGATGGATGAGGGCTTCAACGTGATCTCCATGGAACCTGTGGTGGCGCCTCCGGAAGAGGATTATGCCATCACCGAGGCGGATGTTCCTGTTCTGAAGGAACAGTATGACATCCTGGCGAAGGAGCTGGTGGACCGGGCACTGGCCGGACATCCGGTTACCTTCTTCCATTTCATGATCGATCTCACCGGCGGACCCTGCGTCTATAAGCGGCTTTCCGGCTGCGGCTCGGGAACCGAATATCTGGCAGTCACCCCCTGGGGCGATCTCTATCCCTGCCATCAGTTTGTGGGGAATGAGGATTTCAAACTGGGAGATGTCTGGAAGGGGATCCAGCGGACCGAGATCGTGGACGAATTCAAGCAGAACAACGTCTACGCCAAGGATAAATGTAAGGAATGCTTCGCCCGGTTCTTCTGCAGCGGTGGATGTGCGGCAAATGCCTATCAGTTCCACGGAAAGATCCTGGAGGCCTACGATATCGGCTGCGAGCTGGAACGTAAGCGTGTGGAATGCGCGCTGATGATGAAGGCGGCGCTGGCAGATACCGTTACGTCAGCAACGCCCAGGAAGAAGACCGGTTCGCTCTACAGTGACGAGGCCTGCGACGAGCTCTGCGAGGAGACGTGTGATGAAACAGGAAACGAGAAGGATGCATGAAACAGATCGCAGGCGAAGGATCTTTCGATATATCGTTTGATTCAAGGTGTCCTACGGGATATCTGATATAAAAGGAGTAAGAAACAATGAAGAAAGCAAAGAGAAATGCAGTGCTGATCCTGATTCTCTTCTGCCTCCTGGTGGCAGGCGCGGTTTACGCGGTCCTGTTCGGTCTGGGGGAGGAGAGTGCCGGTCGCGCAGAAGACATTATCCTCGGCCTTGATCTCCGGGGTGGTGTCAGTGTAACTTACGAGATCGCAGAGGATGATGCAACCTCCGATGCTATCGCGGCAACACAGGACAAGCTGCAGCGAAGAGTCGACAACTACAGTACGGACGGCGAGGTATATCAGGAAGGCAGCAACCGTTTCACGGTTGAGATCCCTGTAGATACCAGCAAGTACGATCCTAATGAGATCCTGGATTCCATGGGACGTCCCGGTAAACTGGAGTTTGTAGATCCTGCGAATTTTGAGCTTTTTGCCAACGGCAAGGAATATGCAGCGGCACTTACCGGTGCGGATGTTAAGGAAGCTTCCGCAGGTATCCGTGAAGACCAGACCACAGGTACAAAGGAAAATGTGGTGAGCCTTCAGTTCAACGACGAGGGTGCCAAGAAATTTGCGGATGTTACCGCGGCTAACGTTGGAAATCCCATTTACATCCTGTATGACAGTCAGGTAGTAAGCTATCCGCGTGTAAATGAAGCCATCACCGGCGGAAGTGCAGAGATTAACGGTATCGGTTCTTATGAAGAGGCTGAATCTCTGGCCAGCACCATTAAGATCGGTGCCCTTCCTCTTACCCTTCGGGAACTGCGTTCTCAGGTAGTAGGTGCAAAGCTGGGTAGCGATGCGGTACGGACCTCTCTTCTGGCAGGTGCCATCGGTCTCGGTATCGTATTCCTGATCATGATCATCGTATTCCGGTTCCCGGGATTCCTTGCATCTATCGCCCTTTCCGTATACGTGATCCTGGAGCTGTTCTTCCTGCAGTCCCTGCATATCTCCCTTACCCTTCCGGGTATCGCAGGTATCATCCTGTCCATAGGTATGGCGGTGGATGCGAATGTCATCATCTTCACCCGTATCAAGGAGGAGATCGGCGACGGCAAGACAGTAAAGACCGCCATCAGGAATGGTTTCTCCAAGGCTTTCTCTGCTATCTTTGATGGAAATATCACAACGATCATTGCAGGTGTCGTACTGCTCTGGATGGGTTCCGGTTCCGTTAAGGGCTTTGCCAAGACCCTGATCCTCGGTATCATCCTTTCCATGTTCACCGCTCTGGCGGTAACCCGGATCCTGCTTTATGCATTTGCAAATCTTGGCGTGACCAACAAGAAGCTCTACGGAGAAGCTAAGCACCGCAAGGTGGTTAAGTTCACCAGAGCATTCAAGGTTACCGGCCTGATCTCCATCGTGCTCATCGTAGGAGGTATCGCATTCCTCTTCGTGAACAAGGGAATGGACAGCCGCGGCAACACTCTGAACTACAGCCTTGAGTTCAGCGGCGGTACATCAACAACCGTGACCTTCGACAAGGAATATACACTGGCAGAGGCAGAAACGGAGATCGCTCCGGTGATCGCCGAAGCAGCAGGTATCGACGCAGGCAAGATCCAGATCCAGACGGTAGACAACACCAACCAGATCGTCTTCAAGACCTCTGAGCTGGATGAAGCAACACGTACCAAGGTTTCGGATGCACTGGAAAGCAAGTTCAGTCTGACCAATGACAAGATCGAATCCGAAAATATAAGCAGCACCATTTCCAGTGAAATGCAGCGCGACGCCATCATCGCAGTGGTGGTAGCCTCCATCCTGATGCTGATCTACATCGCGTTCCGGTTCTCGGATGTCCGCTTCGGTGCGGCAGCCGTTATCGCCCTGATCCACGACGTCATGATCGTCTTCATGGTCTACTCCGTGGCGTACCTGTCGGTGGGCGGTACATTTATCGCATGTATGCTGACCATCCTCGGTTACTCCATCAATGCGACCATTGTCATCTTTGACCGTATCCGTGAGAACCTGCGGGAGATGAACGCCAATGCTGTGGGCTACGACACCATTGTAGATACCAGTATCTCACAGACACTGACCAGAAATATCTATTCGACACTGACCACCTTCGTGACAGTGCTGATGCTGTATATCCTGGGTGTGTCCGCACTTAAGGAATTTACACTTACCCTGATCGCAGGTCTTCTCTGCGGTCTGTACTCCTCCGTCTTCATCACCGGTCCTATGTGGCTGTTCCTGAAGAAGCATATCGGAGGAAAGAAGAAGGATGCTTCCGGGCAGGTTGCGAAGCAGGCTTCGAAATAATCGCGAACAGCATATACTTTTTGGAAGAGGCCGCAGGTTAATCTGTGGCTTCTTCCCGATTATAGAGAGGAAACCATGGGGCGTTATATCGACTGGAGAGTGATGAACCTCGGAGCGGATTTCAAGGAGATCGCCGGCCGCCTTGGCGTGGATCAGGTGATGGCCAGGGTGATCGTGAACCGGGGACAGGATACACCGGAAAAACAAAGGAAATACGTACGGGGAACCCTGGGGGATATCCCGGAGCCCGAGCTGATGCTGAACTGCAGGGAGGCGGCAGAGCTGCTTAAGGCGAAGCTTCAGGCGAAGAAGAAGATCCGGATCATGGCAGACTACGATGTGGACGGCGTGACCTCCTGTTATGTCCTTCTGGATGCACTGCAGGCCCTGGGAGCGGATGTAAGCTACGATATACCCGACCGGCTTACGGATGGTTACGGCATGAGCGTCCGGATGGTGGAGGAGGCCTTCCGTGACGGGGTGGATACCCTGCTCACCTGCGACAACGGTATCAGCGCCTATGAATCCATCAGTAAGGCAAAGAGCTACGGAATGACCGTGATCGTAACGGACCATCACCAGATCCTGGGAGATCTGCCGGAGGCGGACGTCATCGTGAATCCCTGGCAGAAGGGCTGCCCCTATCCCTATAAAGAAATCTGCGGTGTGGAGGTGGCATATAAAGTGATCCGGGTCCTGGCAGGACTCATGGGTTCTCCCCTTCCCCCGGAAAAATATCTGGAGTTTGTGGCTCTGGGGGCCTGCTGTGATGTGATGCCCATCATGGAAGAAAACCGGATCATTATCCGGGAAGGGCTTCGGATCATGGCCCATACGGAAAATGTGGGGCTGAGAGCTCTGCTCACCGTAAATGGTCTGCAGGGTAAGCCGCTGACCACCTACCATCTTGGCTTTATTCTCGGTCCGAGCATCAATTCCGAGGGAAGACTTGCTTCTGCCAAGGAAGCCATGGAGCTTCTCCTTATGACGGATCGGGAGAAAGCGGAAGCAAAGGCGGAGGAGATCAAGGCACTGAACCAGACCAGAAAGGCAGCCACCACTGATGGCACGGAATTCGCCTTCGGATACCTGGATGAAACCGGTAAGGGAGAAAGCGATCATGTGATCGTTCTTCTCATCCCGGAGCTCCATGAATCTCTGGCGGGGATCGTGGCAGGGAAGATCAAAAACAGGTACTACAGACCCACCATCATATTTGCCCGTTCGGAAACGGAACCCGGACTGCTGAAGGGATCGGGCCGGTCCATCGAGGGCTATAATATGGTGGAGAAGCTGGGAGAAGCGAAGGATCTTCTGAACGGCTTCGGAGGACACAGGATGGCAGCGGGAATGAGCATCCGGGAGGAGAATCTGGAGGCCTTCGCCCGGCGGCTTAACGAACTGGACGGCCTTACGGAGAACGACCTTACGGAGAAGGTTTATATCGATGTCCCCATGCCCCTTTCCTATGTATCGGATAACCTGGCGGAGCAGATCGAGGCCATGGAACCCTTTGGCACCGGGAACCCCAGGCCCTTATTTGCAGACCGGCGGCTTCGCCTTGTGGGTATTCGCCAGCTGGGAAGATCCGGAAAATATTTCCGCCTTACCTTTCAGGATGAACGCGCTTTCCGTTCAGAGGTGATCACCTTTGACGGAGAACCGCTGTTTCAGGATATAAAAATGTGGCTTGAACTGGAAGATTGTGATAGAATTATGCGTGGACACGAACTGGATCGTGTTCCGAAAATGGACATCATCTATACGCTTTCCATAAATGAATACAACGGGAGTCGGGAAGCACAGTGCAAAATGGAGTATTATCGAAGGTCCCCGGAGGACTAGAACCAGGAGGTTTATTGTGGGTACAGAACAGAAGAAAAAATTAGAGGATTATATCGTGACGATTCCTGATTTCCCGAAGCCGGGGATCATGTTCAGGGATGTGACCAGTGCATTGGCGGATCCGGAGGGCTTCCGGCTTGCCGTGGATTCTATTGCGCAGAAGCTGGAGGGTCTGGACTACGACCTGATCGCAGGCATCGAGGCAAGGGGCTTCTTCTTCGCAGCACCGCTGGCTTACCGCTTCGGTAAGGGCACGGTAGCCATCCGGAAGAAAGGCAAGCTTCCCCGGAAGACCGTAAGCGAGTCCTACACCCTGGAATACGGTGTGGCAGAGATCGAAGCCCACGTCGATTCCGTTAAACCCGGACAGAAGGTGGTGATCGTGGACGACCTGCTTGCTACAGGCGGATCCACCGAAGCCACTGCCAGGCTGGTGGAGAAGCTGGGAGGCGAGGTGGTAAAGATCGTGACTCTGATCGAGCTAAAGGATCTTCATGGACGGGAGAAGATCGCAAAGTACCCTTATGACAGCTGCATCACCTACGCAGGTGAATAATACTTACAGAACAATGGGAACAGGAGGTGAGACGGGTATGCCGGAAACACCGAATAACGACGTGAAGACAACCGATCAGAAAACTTCAGTCGACAGGATGGACCTGGAAGCAAAACAGAATAAGATCAAGTTCGAAAAAACAGAAGAGAAGGATGTTCTTGCAACGCCGGCAGATTTCACTCCACCCGAGGAACTGTATCAGGAGCTGATCCGGAAGATCAAGCTGTATCATCCCTCTGATGATTTCTCCATGATCGAGAAGGCTTATCGTACGGCGGATGCGGCCCACGAAGGACAGAAGAGGAAGTCCGGTGAGCCCTATATCATCCATCCGATCTGCGTGGCCATCATCCTGGCCGAGCTGGAAATGGACAAGGAGACCATCGTCGCCGGTCTGCTTCATGATGTGGTGGAGGATACCGCCATGACCAAGGCAGACGTGGCCCGGGAATTCTCGGATGAGGTGGCACTTCTGGTAGACGGCGTTACCAAGCTGACGCAGTTGAACCTGTCCCAGGATAAGATCGAGATCCAGGCAGAGAACCTTCGGAAAATGTTCCTCGCCATGGCCCAGGATATCCGGGTCATCATCATAAAGCTGGCCGACCGTCTGCACAATCTGAGGACACTGCAGTACCAGTCCTCCGCAAAGCAGATCGAGAAAGCCAGAGAGACCATGGACATCTATGCGCCCCTGGCCCACAGGCTGGGTATCTCCAAGATCAAGATCGAGCTGGATGACCTCTGCATGCAGTATCTGTATCCCGACAAGTACGTGGAACTGAAGCAGAAGATCGGTGAACAGCTGTCGGAGCGGGAAGACTTCATCCACAACATGGTGGAGGAAGTGCGGCAGTACATCGGCGAGGCAGGGATCGAAGCCGAGATCGACGGCCGTGTGAAACACATTTTCAGTATCTTCAAGAAGATGAAGACCCAGGGTAAGACCCTGGATGAGATATACGATATCTTTGCGCTCCGCATCAAGGTGGCCACCGTGCGGGACTGCTATGCGGCGCTGGGTATCATCCATGAGAAATACAAGCCCATCCCCGGACGGTTCAAGGACTATATCGCCATGCCGAAGGCGAATATGTATCAGTCCCTGCATACCACGCTGATCGGTCATGAGGGACTTCCCTTCGAGATCCAGATCAGAACCTATGACATGCACCGGACGGCGGAATATGGTATCGCCGCCCACTGGAAATATAAGGAGGGCGGTTCCAAGAACGTCTCCAGGGAAGAGGAGAAGCTGAACTGGCTCCGTGAGATCCTGGAATGGCAGAATGAGACCAAGGACAATAAGGAATTCATGAGCGTGGTAAAGACGGACCTGGATATCTTCCAGGATCAGGTATATGTCTTTACTCCCGCAGGCGATGTGAAGACCCTGCCCAAGGGCTCCACCACCGTGGATTTTGCTTATCTGATCCATACCACCGTGGGCAATACCATGGTGGGCGCAAGGATCAACGGCAGCATCGTGCCCATCGAGACGCAGCTGCAGAGCGGCGACCGGGTGGAGATCATCACCTCCCGGAATTCCTCCGGCCCCAGCCAGGACTGGCTGAAGCTGGTGAAGAGCTCCCAGGCCCGGACGAAGATCAATCAGTGGTTCCGGCAGGAGCATAAGGCGGATAACATCCAGAAGGGCAAGAACCAGCTGGAGGAATATTGCAAGAGCAAGAATATCCCCATCAACACGCTTCTGGTTCCCGAGCTGATGGAACCCACACTGAAGAAATACAACTTCTCCGACTGGGACAACCTGATGGCGGCTGTAGGTCATGGCGGCATCAAGGAGGGACAGATCGTCAACCGGCTGCTGGAGGAACAGAGGCGCCGGGATAATGACGGTAAATCGGATGAGGAGCTGGTATCCGAGATCCGCCGGGGCAAGCATACCTACGAGATCCCCAAAGACGGCATCAAGGTACGGGGGATCCATGATCTGGCCGTCCGGTTCAGTAAATGCTGCTCCGCTGTACCGGGAGATGAGATCGTGGGCTTTATCACCCGGGGACGTGGCGTATCCATTCATCGTACGGACTGCGTCAATGTTATCAACATGAGTGAGGCGGACCGGGCGCGGATGATCACCGCTGAGTGGGCAGAGGGCGCGGATAACTCCCAGGCACCGGAATATCTGACGGAGATCGACATTTACGCCGCCGGAAGGCAGGGCGTGGTGTATGACATCACCAAGATCTTTAACGAGGCAAATGTTTCCATCAAGGGAATGACTGTGCGGACCTCCAAGCAGGGAAAGATCACCATTTCCATGCAGTTCGGCGTACATTCCAGGGAGCAGCTGACCCACCTTACCGCAAAGATCCGGAACGTGGAAGGAATCATCGATATCGAGAGAACAACGGGCTGAGGCCATAAAAGAGGGAAGAGGGATCATCATGAGTGAACTGAACATCATATCCGCAGTTCTGGGGCCGGTGGGCACCAACTGCTATACGGTTGTAAATATGGCGAATAAGGATGCGGTGATCATCGATCCCGCAGACAGCGGCGAGCATATCGTGGCCATGATCGAGGAGCAGGGGCTGATCCCCCGGGCGATCCTTCTGACGCATGCGCATTTTGATCACTGCATGGGCGTGCCGAAGCTGAAGGAAGCCTATCCGGATATTCCGGTGATCATCGGAGAGAAGGATGCGGCCTTTTTGGAGGATCCGGAGCTGAATCTGGCCAGACCCTTTATCAACTCGGGCTTCACCCTGAAGGCAGACCGTACGGTAAAGGATGAAGAGGTGCTGGAGTTCCTACAGACGAAGATCCAATGCATCGAGATCCCCGGACATACCCCCGGCGGGATCTGCTATTATTTCCCGGAGGAGAAGCTGCTCTTCGACGGAGATACGCTTTTTGCCGGCAGCGTGGGACGTTCCGATTTCCCCGGTGGAGATGCGGATGCACTGCTCCGTGGGATCGAGAAGAAGCTCTTCAATCTACCGGAAGAGACACTGGTCTTCCCGGGACATGACAATGCCACCACCATCGAGCGTGAGATCTCGACCAATATGTATTTTTAACCGATCCGGGAGTCTGCCCGGAGAGGCTGTGCGAAATAAACGTAAGCAGGAGGCAGTATGATCCTCTTAGTCGAAAATGACATATCGTATACCAACGACCTACGGGCGATGCTCCAGGCCTTCTTCGCAGAAGAGAAGATCACAGGGGTGTCGCCGAATCAGGTTGCAGATTATAACCGGGAGCTCTTTAAGGAATTCCGGTTTGTTTTTACTGCACTCTTCAGGGACAAGCATACCAGGCTTCGTCTGGAGGAGGGCGGAAAGGTGGTCTTCACCGCCTATATCAACGGGGACTATGAGGATAGGACCCATTTTCGCAACAAGCTGAAGCTGGCCTCCTACCGGCTGCTGTCCGAGTATACCGGCAGGGAGCTTCCCTGGGGAAGCTTAACGGGCATGCGTCCTACGAAGATCGCCACGAAGGCATTGAATGACGGCCTTGCCCGGGATGAGATCATCGACGGCTACATGGATGCCTACATGACCTCGGAGGAGAAGGCCACCCTGGCGGTGGATGTGGCGGAGCGTGAACGGGAGATCCTTTCTTCCGTGGATCCCCGGTACGATTACTGCCTGTATATCGGTATCCCCTTCTGCCCCAGCAGATGTCTGTACTGCTCATTTACTTCCTATCCCATCGACATGTACCGGACATCCGTGAGCGAATATCTGGACTGTCTCATCCGGGAGCTGCAGATCATTTCCTATATCAACCGGAAAAGACGGCTGATCAGTATCTATATCGGCGGCGGAACGCCTACATCTCTGGATGCGGGCTTTCTGGAACGGCTGCTTTCGGCGGTGGATTCGAATTTTGATCTGACCCATCTCAGGGAATATACGGTGGAAGCGGGACGGCCGGACAGCCTGTCCAGGGATAAGCTCAAGGTGCTGAGCCGCCACAAGGTGACCCGGATCAGCGTGAATCCCCAGACCATGCGGGACAGAACGCTGCAGCTCATCGGACGGGCCCATACCTCCGATGACACGGTCCGGGCATTTCACATGGCGCGGGAATGCGGCTCCTACCACATCAACATGGATGTGATCGCAGGGCTTCCCGGGGAAACGCCGGAGGATATGCGCTATACCCTGGGCGTGATCGAGAAGCTGGGACCGGACAGCCTGACGGTGCATTCCCTGGCCGTAAAGCGGGCTTCGGAGCTGAGAAATCAGACGGAGCTGCTTCGGGAGAATACCCGCCGGGATACGGACCGGATGCTCCGGCTGGCAGATGAATCCGCAAGGAAACAGGGGCTGATCCCCTATTATCTGTACCGCCAGAAGAATATTTCCGGGAATCTGGAAAATGTGGGTTACGCCAAGACGCCCTGTATCTATAATGTCCTGATCATCGAAGAGAAGCTGGACATCTTTGCGGCAGGCGCGGGATCCGTTACCCGGGTGCTCCGGATGGATCCGGAAAGCGGTGAGGTAACGGGCATTGACCGGGCGGAGGATGTAAAGAATGTGGACCAGTATATGCAGCGGATCGAGGATATGATCGAGAGGAAGCGGACCGCTGCATCCCATGAGCTAAGATTCTAAGAAGGAGTAAAATACAATGGCAATGAAGAAGAAGCCGGTTACCGGCATGAAGGATATCCTTCCGAGAGAGATGGAGATCCGGGACTACTGCATCCGGGAGATCAAGGAGACCTACAAGACCTTCGGGTTTACCTCCATCGAGACACCTGCAGTGGAGCACATCGAGAACCTGTCCTCCAAGCAGGGGGGAGAGAACGAGAAGCTGATCTTCAAGATCCTGAAGCGGGGAGAGAAGCTTAATCTGGAGACCGCAAAGGTAGAGACGGATCTGGTGGACGGAGGACTCCGGTATGATCTTACGGTTCCGCTCTGCCGGTACTATTCCAATAATGCAAATGAGCTTCCCGGTCCCTTCAAGGCGTTGCAGATGGGGGCTGTATGGCGGGCAGACCGCCCTCAGCGGGGAAGATACCGCCAGTTCATGCAGTGTGATATCGATATCCTGGGAGAACCCACCATCATGGCGGAGATCGAGCTGATCCTGGCCACCACAACACTGCTGGGCAGACTTTCCTTTAAGAATTTTACCATCCGGATCAATGACCGCAGGATCCTGAAGGCCATGGCTGCCTATTCCGGCTTCAATGAGGCGGATTATGATGCGGTATTCATAGCGCTGGACAAGATGGATAAGATTGGCCTGGAGGGAGTTCGGGAGGAGCTGATCGGTGCCGGACATCCTGCGGAAAATGTGGATAAATACCTTGCGCTGTTCAACGAGAATACGGCGGATACGGCAGCGATCCGAAAACTGGCGGAGCTCCTGGGAGACCAGCTCCCCGCAGAGATCTCTGCGGACCTGATCCAGATCATTGAATCTGTGGAAGGTGCAAAGGCAGCAGACTTTAAGATGGCATTTGACCCCACACTGGTACGGGGCATGTCCTATTACACCGGCCCGATCTTCGAGATCTCCATGGATGAGTATGGCGGATCCGTAGGCGGAGGCGGAAGATATGATGAAATGATCGGCCGTTTCACCGGCCAGAATACCCCGGCCTGCGGCTTCTCCATCGGTTTTGAGCGGATCATCATGCTGCTTCTGGAACAGGATTTCCGGGTACCGGGAACCGTGGGCAAGACCGCCTATCTCATCGAGAAGGGAATGCCTGCGGATAAGCTGGGACAGATCATTGCAAAGGCTGGTCAGGCAAGAGCGAAGGGCGAGATCGTAAATATCGTCATGATGAAGAAGAACAAGAAGTTCCAGAAGGATCAGCTGACCCAGGAGGGCTACGATGAGATCATCGAGTTCTTTGCGGATCGGGAGATACAGTAGTGATTTGATCGGGATGGATCAGGAGGTAAAGGATGCATTTAAAGATGATCAACAGGAAGAAACGTTATCTGCTCATGGCAGCAGTGGCGGGAATGCTGGCCGTTCCCGGCTTCTCGGGCAGGGTAAATGCCGAAGAGACGGATACGGTGGTCAATGAGGAGACTGCGGCGGGAACGGAAGAAGAAAATGAAACTGTTCCCGGAGCTGGAGCTGTGGTTAATGCAGAAGACGGATCAGAAGGTGAAACTGCGGTTGATGCGGAAGAAGGATCCGAGACTGAGACTACGGTCAATGCGGAAGAGGGATCCGAAGCAGAAGCAACGGTTAATGTGGAAGAAGGATCCGAAGCTGAGACTACGGTCAATGCGGAAGAAGGATCCGGAATCGAAACTGCAGCAAAGAAAGAAGTAGCAGAAGAAGAAGAAACAGGAAATGGATCGGAAGCAGAGATGAGCCCTTCCGATCTTTCGGCTGTCACTGATACCACGAATGGATGGCAGACCGACGGAGGTGACACATACTACTATGTAGATGGAGAGATGGTAAAGAGTACGGTCATGGAGATCGATGGGAATCTTTATGCTTTCAGGTCCAATGGAAAAATGTATGAGGACGAGCCCTTCACTCTGGCTACCAGTGGCGGATACTTTTACGGCAGGGCAAAGGAAGGTGGCAGGCTTTATCGTTCAGCGTGGTATCTGACGAATGAAGAAGAGCCCGTCTGGTATTATTACGGCGCAGACGGACGTGGTGCTAAAGATTTGGCAAAGGTGGGTAATAAAACCTATCTTTTCGATGGGGACGGCATGCTCATGGCCAGAATGTGCTGCAAAGTAGGTGACACATGGTATGTCGGAGATGAAAACGGCTATCCCATCGCCATGTCCGGTAACGGCTGGAAGCAGTACGGTGGACAGTGGTTTTATCTGACATACAATACCCCCATGATCAGCTCTGTTACCCAGATCGGATCCAAGTACTACGGATTTGATTATTATGGACGGATGATCAGTAATGCAAAGTTCCAGAGCCGTTTTGGCACATCAGATGTTTTGCAGGATTTTTATGCTACCGCTGATGGCTCCCTGCTCTGCAACAGCTGGTATCAGAGCGGGCGTTACTGGTACTATTTCGGCAGCAATGGCGCTGGAGTTCACGGTTATCAGGTGATCAATAAAACGCCTTATGTCTTCAGCAATACCGGTTATATGTATACGGAAACCACCATTGCCGTTACCTCCGGTGCCGGCCAGGGATTATACTATACGGATAAGAACGGAAAGGCCACAAAGGTCGTGGAAGGCTGGAATCGTATTGGCTCAGACTACATCTATGTTCGTGACGGGAGAATGGTCAGGAGCAGTGTTCTGGAGATCAACGGAAAGCTGTATGCATTTAACGAATCCGGGTTCATGCGTAAAAATGAGCTCATCTATCGGAGCAGCACGGAGTCTCTGCGGGCAAAGGCCAGTGGAGAGCTTTATCGGAATGCCTGGTACCAGGGAGTCGATGGAGAATGGTATTATTATGGTGACGACGGACGGGCGGTTACCGGGATCCGGAAGATCAACGGGGCATATTATGCCTTTGATACCAAAGTCAGTGATAAATATGGCGTTGCAGGCGTCATGGCCACCGGCGGATCCATGGAAGATGCGGACGGAAAGCTCTGGATCGTAGGGAAAAACGGACGCGCCTATTGTCCGGATGACGGATGGTTTCAGGTGGATGGTATCTGGTATTATTCCAACGAGGGTACCATCGCTAGAAACGAAGTGCGTACAGTTGGCGGAAAGCTTTATGGCTTTGATCCCCAGGGCAGGCTCTATACGAACACCAGATTCCAGCTTAACGGTTCTTATTATCGGTCAGTGGACGGCTCCGGTGCGCTGATCAAGGGACAGTGGTACGGAATGGAGTATTACGGGGATAATTATAAGGCTGCAAAAGGCAAGACAAGGGTCAACGGTAAGGATTACTATTTCCGGGAGGGCGTGGCCATAACGGAGGAGAATATTGTCCTTGGTGATACTACAGAGATGTATTATGCGGATAAAACCGGCGTGCTGAGTCTTGTCACGAAAAACGGTGTATATTTCAACGGCGTAGCCAGAGGCTTTTACTACGTGGAAAATGGTGAGCTGGTGAAGAGTGAATGGCGAAAGCTGGGAGGAAACTATTATTTCTTTGATAAAAACGGCTATTCGGTCACCTATCAGCTGCGTAAGAATGGTTTGTACTATTATTTCCGTCCGGATGGAACCATGATGAACGGCGGCTGGAATTATACCAGACTGGGCAGAGTGCTTTACATGAAGGATAGCGGCGAAGCTCTGACCGGTGTGCAGAAGATCGGGGGCAAGTATTATTATTTCAGTACAGAAGGGTACATGCAGACAGGGATCTGTCGCATCGATGGCGTAAATTACTTCTATGACGAGAGCGGTGCGTATGTCGGAAAACTGAATGATAATGGCTGGACGAAGCTGGGAGAGCTCTGGTTCTACGCCAAGGATGGAATTGTGGCATATGACACGGAGTTAGAGATCGGCGGAAAGTATTACTGCTTTGATGACAAATTCGGAGCCATGAAATCGGATTATGTGGATCCCTACTATGGGCAGATCTACGGAAAAAATGGCGCAAGGATCATGTCCGGATGGGTGTTTACTCAAAATGCCTGGTACTATGTAGACCCTGAGAACAACGAATATGTGGAGTGGGAATACAGGATCAACGGTAAGGATTATTTATTTATCAACGGACGCATGGCTACTTCTGATTATTATCCCGGTTATGGCGATAGCTATTATCGGATCGCGTCAAACGGAGAAATACAGAACCGGGAATACATAAAGGATGGTTATTACTATCACGATGGGGAGCAGTACCTGATCAAGGATGGTAATAGTTATACCGGCTGGTGGGGAAACAGGTATTACGAATACGGAGTTGCAGTATGTAATGCTATCCGGGATGGGTATCTGCTGGACGGAAAAGGAAACTGGGTGAAGACGGAAGGGGTACATTCCATATCAGACGATGGCCCGGATCTCAGCATTTGGCCGTGGGCTACCCATGGTACATGTTATGTTAAGAGTAACGGTACCCTGGCTTCGGATGAATGGATCAAGCTCGGCGGAAGCTGGTATTATTTTGAAGAATCCGGCTTGCTCAGAACAAGGTCTTTTATCGAAAACTTTATCCTGTATGTACTGGACCCGGAAACAGGGAAGATGTTAAAGTCCGTGAAGAATCCGGCTGACGGTTGGTATCCTGTCGGAAAAAGCTGGATCTATGTTTCCGCAGGAAGCATCATAGAAAAACAGTTTATCCTGAAGGGAAAGATCTACGATACGCAGTACCTGGAAAACGGTGTGGCTGCAACGAATATGCCGACGAATTACTACTACGGCGATAACTCGCCCTACTACTTCGGAAATAACGGGGCAGCTGTTACAACCTACACCGGATGGAAGCAGATCAACGGACACACCTATTATTTCGGAACCACAGGTAAGGCCGCCCAGGAATGGTTCACCGTGGGGGGACATACCTACTACAGTGACCTCGATACGGGCATTGTTACCGGCTGGCAGGTGATCGACGGTATTCTATACAACTTCAACTCCTCCGGGCAGCTTACCCAGCAGGTGACCTATGAGAACGGGTGGCTCAAAAAGGGCGGAGAATGGTATTATTATCAGAACGGAAGCTTGTATAAGGATTATCTTCTCTGGATCGGAAATAAGTGCTATCTGATGCAGTATGGAAAACTTGTGGTGAACGGAGCCTATTTTGGCTATGCCTCCGATGAAAATGGAGAGCTTCTGACCAATGCATGGAAGAAGATCGGAACGAACTGGTACTACTGCGATGCTGAAGGACTAATGGTCACCGGGACAAGAATGATCAACGGAAAGCTGTATTATTTCAGCAGAAGCGGGGTTATGCAATAAAGGAGTATTGTTTTGGACATACTATGGATCATTTGTTTCATTCTGATCGGTACGGTTGCCGGAGGCCTGCAGGCCATCGGCAACCGCCGTTTTGATGCATATATTCGCGCCCGGGAGGATTATGACGAGGACGTGGACGGAAAGATGACCAAAGCAGAGAAGGATGCGTTTCAGAAACGAAAGGAAGCGGAAGCAAAGCTCGTTCACATGCCGGTTAAGGATATTGTGAAGGAACGGCCGTCAAGACTTCTCCTCTGTATCCTTCTGGGTGCGGCGGGGGCAACGGGACTCTGGCTCTGCCACGGCGTAAATGCTGCAACCTGGACGCTGCTTGGTTTCTTCACGGCGATGATCCTCATTTCCATGATCGATATGGATACAATGGAGATCCCCTTCTCCCTGAATCTGGTGATCCTGGGACTGGGACTGCTCTCGCTGCTCACCTTCAGGGATATCCCGCCCTTCTCAGAGATCGATATCGTGAGCCGGCTCATCGGTTTCGCCTGTATAGGTGTGCCGCTGATCCTGATTAATCTGATCCGTCCGGATGCTTTCGGCGGCGGAGATATTAAGATGATGTTTGCAGCAGGCTTCCTGCTGGGATGGAAAATGATCCTGATCGGTTTTTTACTGGGAACCATAATCGGTGGCGTCGTGGGAGTGATCATCCTCGCCAGAAAGAAAAAGGGCGGGAAGGAGCATATCCCCTTCGGACCGTCACTCTGTGCGGGAATGGCTCTGGCGGTTCTGTTTGGAAATCAGATCATTGAATGGTACGCAGGAATGCTGCAACCGGAATATTATTGATGATAAGGTCAAAACACCTTTTGACTCTGGCATCATACGATTTGGAGGATGGAGATGCATTTACAGAAATTCAGCAGAAAGAAAAGATATCTGTTAATGGCAGCGGTTGCCGGAATGCTGGCAGCTTCAGGCTTTACGGGAAGCGTAAACGCCGAAGTGCCGGAAGTTGTGGCAGAGGAAGAAACGCAGTCTGGGACTGAAGGAGAAACGCAGTCTGGGACTGAAGAAGAAACGCAGTCTGGGACTGAAGAAGAAACGCAGTCTGGGACTGAAGAAGAAACGCAGTCTGAGACTGAAGAGGAAACGCAGGCTGGGACTGAAGGAGAAATGCAGTCTGAGACTGAAGAAGAAACGCAGTCTGGGACTGAAGAAACGCAGTCTGAGACTGAAGGAGAAAAGCAGTCTGAGACTGAAGTAGAAACGCAGTCTGGGACTGAAGAAACGCAGTCTGGGACTGAAGGAGAAACGCAGACTGAGAATGAAGAAGAAACAGCTGCTGAGCCCGAGGAAGAAACGGAAGCTGACATCGAAGAAGATGCCAGGAATGACGCTCCGCAGGAGAAAGAGGGCATAAGCGAAGAACAGAACGGCTGGGTCGTGAGCGAAGGGAAAACCTATTATTATGTGGATGGCGTGAAGGTAGCGGGAAAGGTCATGCAGATCGGAAAATCCCTGTACGGCTTCGACTCCTATGGTGTTATGTACCAAAACGCCTCATTTTCACTTGTGATCGACGGCAGGTACCAGTATTTCAGAGCAAAGAGCGATGGCAGACTCTATCGATCTGAATGGTATATGAAGACCTGGAATGGAAGTGTAGAGGCCTGGTACTATTACGGAGCGGATGGAGCCGGTGTATCGGGGATCGTTAAGGTCAGCGGGAAAGAGTATCTGTTTGACTATAGTGGTGAGCTTATCGTCAATAAGGCCATACAGACCCAGGATGGAAAATGGTATGTCGGAGATGAGAACGGCTATCCGACCCTGATCAGCGGATCCGGATGGAAGAAGGTGGGCGATGGCTGGTATTATATGAAATACGGCTCTCCGGTAATGGGGGCTGTGATCCGGGTGGGATCAAAGCTTTATTGTTTCGATGATGACGGCAGAATGGTCACGGACAACTTTACTTACAGCAAATTTGAAGGGACGATGGATGTCGAGAGGTTCCATGCAGGCAAGGATGGCGTCCTTACGGAAAAAAGCTGGTATAAATATGAGGACGGTAACTGGTATTATTTCGGGGAAGGCGGTGCAGCCTATACCGGTTACCGGACCATTGGAAAAAACGATTATTACTTTAATTCCTATGGGGAAATGATGGCGAACACCACCGTTGTTCTTGTGGAAGGACCAAAGCAGGGCATTTTCTATCTGGATCCGAGCGGAAAGGCCACCCCTCTTTCCGAGGGCTGGAATAAGGTGGGATCCGAGTATCTCTATGTAATGAACGGAGAACCCTTAAAGGAAACGGTATCCGAGATCAATGGGAAGCTGTATGCCTTTTCGGGAAGCGGTGTGATGTATAAAAACTGCTGCTTCCGGCATGGCGATGATTGTTACAGAGCAAAGGCAAACGGTGAACTGTACAGCAATACATGGTTCCAGACTACTGACGGCAAGTGGTATTATTACAACCATCAGGGAATTGCTCTGCGGGGAGCAAAGAAGGTGGAAGGACATACCTATATCTTCACCGAATACTTCGATACATTCTACAATACAAACGGTCAGATGCTTCAGGGTACGAAGACGGTCCAGGGGGGCCATACATGGATCGTAGCGAAAAACGGTTATGCATCCTACCAGGAGAATGGTTGGTTAGAGGTGGATGGAGACTGGTATTATTATGAGAATGACGAACTTTGTTACTCTACGGTGAAGAAGATCGATGGTAAGTATTATGGCTTTGATGGCAGAGGAAAGCTGTACAGGAATACCAGATTCTCGGTGGGTATAGAATACTATCGTTCCACTGACGGCTCCGGGGCTTTGCTTACAGATGCATGGTATGGAATGGAGTACTATGGTAAGAATGGTGCAGCTCGGTGGAGATCCTTCAGTGTGAACGGTAAGAAATACTATTCTCGTGGCGGCAGGGTTGTATGTAACGAATATGTCATTTCGGAAATAGATAATATGCTTTATCTGGCAGGTTCCAACGGCGTGCTCAGCGAGGTAACAAAGGATGGCATATATTTTGTTTATGATCTGAATACACTGAACCGGGTACCCTGCTGTGTGGAAGATGGTAAGCTTGTGAGGTCGGCATGGAGGAAGCTGGGAGGAAAGTATTACTATTTCGGTTCTTCGGGAGGTGCATACACAGGCTCAGGTTATCAGATCGGTGATAGTTACTATTATTTCCACAATGACGGAACGATGATGAATAACGGGTGGAATTATCTGCCTTACGGCGGAGTGGTCTATCTGAAGGGCAGCGGAGAAGCTCTTACCGGCGTACAGAAGCTTGGCAATAAATACTATTATTTCGGAATTAACGGGATCATGCAGACCCGGATCCAGCGTATAGACGGTGTCGAGTACTATTATGATCAAAATGGTGCATATGTCGGAAAGCTTAACAGTGACGGATGGACCCAGCTGTCCGGTCTCTGGTTTTATGCAGAGAATGGCATACATAAGTATGGCGGGAATTATACCATCAATGATAAGGAATATTACTTTGATCAGGACGGCATCATGCTGACCGATCATCGGAAAGAACGCAGGATCTACGGTAAGAATGGAGCAAGGATCACTTCCGGCTGGGTTTATATGGATGGTAACTGGTACTATGTAGATCCGGTAAGTAACCTTCTGGTGAGCGGAGCAACGACGATCGGCGGAAAGCATTACATTTTCTGGGATTATGTCCTTAAAACCGAGGATACATACGATGAAATGAAAACTGTCTATCGGATCGGTTCCGACGGTGTGGTCACAGGCTCGGATACGTTGGAGGATGGCTGGAATGATGCAACCGGATGCCGGATCTATCTGAAGGATGGAGTACCATACACCGGATGGCTGGGTAATGTATATTTGCGATATGGAAAGCCAACGAACCAGCGCTATGATCACTGCTATACATTTGATGGCAAGGGTGATCTGGTGAAGGATCAGGGTGTGTATTCCTTCGCCACACAGGTGATCGATTACGGAACTCCTTATCGCCTGACAGAAAAGTATTATATCAATGAAAAGGGGATCGGTGTAGCTGAAGAATGGGTGAAGCTGGGCGGAAACTGGTACTATTTCGGCGCTGATCACGGGCTGGTGACCGAGTCCTTCATGAAGGATCATACACTGTATCTTATAGACGCTGAGACCGGAAAACTGCTGAAATCTGTAAGTCACCCGGAAGACGGCTGGTATGCGGTGGGCAGCTCCTGGCTCTATGTGGAAGCCGGAATGATCAAAAACGGAGAATTCGTTGAAAAGAGCAAGGTGTATAATACCTATAATATGCCGGGAAGTATGGCGACGACGAACACAGTAGGTAACGATACTCCGTATAATAATATCTGGGCTGTATATTACCATGGGAACACCGGAGCAGGTGAGCTGAAGACCGGTTGGCAGACCATAAACGGAAAGACCTATTACTTCGGGACCAACGGCGCATGTTATGACGGATGGTTCACCGTAGGAGGAAAGACCTACTACAGCACTCCGGGGACGGGGATCCTCACCGGATGGGAATCGATAGACGGTTCAGTGCTGTATCATTTTGGGACCGACGGTGCACTTACCGAAACCTATACCGGATCCAACGGATGGGTAAAGAAGGGAAATGACTGGTATTACTTCAAAGGCGGCAGACTGTATGAACGGACGCTTCTTACCGTCAACAACAAGACCTACCTGATGATGGACGGAAGGATGGTAAAGAACGGAACCTATGGAGGGTATTACGCGGATGCAAACGGCGAGATCATGAAGAATACCTGGAAGAAGATCGGTATCGGCTGGTATTATTTCGGAGCGGATGGTCATTATCTGAAGGGCACCTGGATGATCGGCGGAAAGCTTTACAGCTTCGATCAGAACGGGCTGATGCTGAACTAGGAATACATGACAGACTTAAAAAGAGAAGCAAGGAGAAAAAAATGGCAGAATCAATGAAGGGGCTGAAACGGTCCCACAGGTGTGCAGAGCTTTCAAAGGCAAATGTCGGTGAACAGGTTACGGTTATGGGATGGGTGCAGAAGAGCCGGAATAAGGGCGGTATCGTCTTCACGGATCTTCGGGACCGGTCCGGCGTGCTGCAGATCATTTTCGAAGAGAAGACAGCAGGAGCGGAAGTATTCGAGCGTGCGGGCCGACTGAGAAGTGAGTTCGTTATCGCAGTTACCGGTAAGGTAGAGCTTCGCGCCGGCGGAGTAAATGAGAACATGGCAACTGGCGAGATCGAGCTCATCGCAGATTCTCTCCGGGTACTGGCTGAGGCAGAAACCCCTCCGTTCCCGGTAGAGGCTGACAGCAAGACCAAGGAGGATATCCGGTTGAAATACCGGTTCCTGGATCTTCGCCGTCCGGATATTCAGAAGAATATCATGCTGAGAAGCAAGGTGACCACTACTGTTCGGGCGTTTATGGCAGAAGAGGGCTTCCTTGAGATCGAGACGCCGGTGCTCTGCAAGTCTACGCCTGAGGGGGCAAGAGACTATCTGGTGCCCAGCCGTGTACATCCGGGCACCTTCTATGCGCTGCCCCAGTCTCCCCAGCTCTTTAAGCAGCTTCTGATGTGTTCGGGCTACGACCGGTATTTTCAGATCGCAAAGTGCTTCCGGGATGAGGATCTGCGTGCAGACCGTCAGCCGGAATTCACCCAGATCGATATGGAGCTTTCCTTTGTGGATGTGGATGATGTGCTGGATGTAAATGAACGTCTGCTGAAGCGTATGTTCAAGGACGCCATCGGCGTGGATGTGGAGCTGCCCATTCAGCGGATGACCTGGCAGTACGCCATGGAGCATTACGGCTCCGATAAGCCGGACCTTCGGTTCGGTATGGAGCTGATCGATCTCTCCGAGACTGTAGCAGGCTGTGAATTCGTGGTATTCTCCGGTGCTCTGCAGGCCGGCGGTACCGTACGGGCCATTACCGTTCCGGGTATGGGCGGTATGCCCCGGAAGAAGCTGGACGCCCTTACCGAATTTGTGAAGGGCTACGGAATGAAGGGCCTGGCCTATATCTCCATCCCCGCAGAGGGTGAGGAGAAATGCTCCTTCGCCAAGTTCATGAAGGAGGAGGAACTTAAGGCCATCAAGGAGAAGGCCGGCGCCGGCGCAGGGGATCTGGTACTGATCCTTGCAGACGCAAAGAAGAAGCTTGTGCTGGAAACTTTGGGAGCTCTTCGCTGTCATATGGCAGAGGAAATGGGGCTCTGCGACAAGAACACATACCGATTCGTATGGATCACCGAGTTCCCGCTGCTTGAGTGGAGCGAGGAAGAGAACCGTTTCGTTGCCATGCATCACCCCTTCACCATGCCTATGGAGGAGGATCTGGACAAGCTGGACAGTGATCCGGGTTCGGTTCGGGCAAAGGCCTACGATATCGTGCTGAACGGCGTGGAGATCGGCGGCGGTTCTGTCCGGATCCACCAGAATGATATTCAGGAGAAGATGTTTGATGTGATCGGACTCACCAGAGAAAGTGCGGAGGACAAATTCGGTTTCCTGCTTACCGCATTTAAGTACGGTGTACCGCCCCACGCAGGTCTGGCTTACGGACTGGATCGTCTGCTCATGCTCATGTGCAAGTGCGATTCCATTCGTGACGTCATTGCCTTCCCGAAGGTAAAGGATGCTTCCGACCTGATGTGCGAAGCGCCGAATGTGGTGGATCCCATCCAGTTGGAGGAGCTGGGAATCGCCCTGACAGGGGAGACAGAAGAATAATTACGTTATCAAAGAAAGCGAAGAGCCCTGCCCGTGCGGGATTCTTCGCTTTTTTGTTGGTGTTCATTTGGGATAATTGTGTTATAGATTAATATAGTAATCATTACCGGTGATCGGTGTGATAAAAACTATCTCGTTTTCATTTAATCTTTTCCGAAGTCTGTATTCTGATACTTTGGATAATTGGGGATTAAAGGCCGTGTTTCCACTGTTGAATTCGCTGTTGAGTATCCGTTTGTATAGACTGCTGATAAATGATTGCCACGCTTTGGTTCCTGCATCGGATTCCTTATCCTGGAGATAGAGAATGCCGTCACAAGAATGAAAAATCATCAATGCGATGCTTAGTGAACAACATTTGTTTTGCAGAATTGCAGTCGGTACATCGAATCCATTATCCCAATTATAATTATAGGCATAAACAAAAAGTGATTCTTCATCATTAATGCTTTGCACAAATGCTCTGGCTTGGGAAATAGTATCATTGTATATATGGTTTTTAATGATTGTTTTATCCATTTGCAGATCCTTTCTTTGATGTTAGTCGTTTATAAGTCCGTTCCAATAGTTCTAGGCTTGCTCCCTGTTTGGAATACAGAACGATTCCGGTTTGCTGCATTTTTCGTAGATTATTTTGTATAGATTTTACCTCTTTTTGAAGTGAATTGATACTGGCATTTATGTTAATGCGATCAAGAAGTTTTTCTACGAGTTTATTGTAGGGTGCATGATATCCCTGATGGCGGGAAGTGGCACTGACATCGTTACCTGGTATTCGAAGAAACATGCCGTTTGAAGCAGCATCCAGATCAAATCCCATTTTTTTGAGTATGGGATGGTTATTCAGTTCGACAGGTATAATATGTTGGGCCTGATATCCTGTCCATTTTGTTCGGCGACTCAGGCCCATTGTCTGCATCATGTTTTTTCCGAGTTTCTGGGAACTTCCACCAGTTACGCTTCCCGGCTTTCCGGGGATTATTCGGCAGTGGCGAGTTCCCATGGTCCCCCAGAATAACCCGCAGGTTACTTTACTCATCATTGGTCCTCCTTTCATAATAATTAGCGGTATCACTTTTAAAAACGATGATTTTTTATTCCTTGTTTTCTTAGCGTATTAAAGATCGGAAGGCTAGCGCTTCCGTAAATGATCAGTGCATAGGGATTTAGCTTTTGGATCATATATAACAATCCGCTTGTAAAAATTTGTTGATAACCATGCCGTCGGATTGCGCTTGCGACGGTCCCGATTGCATAGATACTGTTTTTTGGTAAGCCGGAAAAACTATAACCCCATGTTTCCCTTTCGCCCCAACGAACATTGTTGATTATGGGTATGCCATTCTTCCCGGCATAAAAGCCGAGGCCTCTCATCCGTAATGTGTTTACCCGTTTGTATGGGTCTGGGAAATCTAAATAGGTTGAGTAATCGATTGTGATCATTCCGGCAAAATGACGCACAAGTGTTATCAATTTTTCTGGTTTTGCCCAATATCCTTCTTTTGAACCGTCAAAATACTGATCATCAATATAAGAATGAATAAATGCATCAATGATAAAATCTGAATTGCCTTTTTCCATTTCTTTTTTGTATAGTGCCTTTGCCTTGGGCAAGGAAATCAGTTGGGTTGGAATTGTTGTAGCTGTAGTAGGACAAAATGGAATGTCATGCCTATCGTAAGATGCACCTTGTAATATGTGACTGTTCCATAAGTCTATACAACCATTGCGTGGGGCTGCAGGATATGGAATGCAGTGATCGGATTTGTTCATTTGAATCACCTCTTTCTTTTTTTTCTTGATTGAACCATTTTTTTCACTTGATAAAAATTTCCGAGTTTATCAAATGGGAAATCACTCTATGGGGTTATTGGTAAATATAATCTGATTTGTTGATGAATATCGGATGTTAGATAATGAATCAAATATTGACTAAATATTTAATGCGTGTTATATATTTATACAACTACGGAGGTGATGATATGACTGAAACAAATTATGAACAGGTTATAGGAGCGAATATAAGAAAAGAAAGAAAAGCTAAAGGTTGGTCGCAAACTGAATTGGGAAATCAATGTGGCATAGGAAATACAGTGATCAGTGCTTATGAAAACGGAAAGAAGATTCCGGGATTGAATACGATTGTGAGAATCGCAAATGGATTAGGAGTTTCACTGGATCGTTTATGCTTTGGAGATGAAAGTGAGGTGTTTATAAACACAGCTCCGGATGAAGGGAGGATTGTTACAAATTGTATAGTTAAGTTACTGGAATTGGGATGTATTAGATATCATAGTAATCTGTATGATGAGCAGATAGATGGACTATATGAACGAGGAGGTTGCATTCTTCTGTTGGAAAAATATGAAGATCAAATTGAAAGACTATGCATTGATCTTAATCGTTTTAAGGAGAAGAAAAACACATATTCAAACCCTGAGGAATACAGAGAAATGATAGTCTCATCTGTAGCCACAGAAATCAATGAAATGAAAGAAATAGAAGAAATGGAAAAAGCCACCCCAAAACGAAAATAATATATTTTAAATATAACGTTTTTGGTGATAAACTATACTTAAATCGACACTTTACTTGACTGGAGGATGTACAGAATGAGGAGGAGGATCGTATTTATAGATGGGGTGGATGGAAATGCGGAAGCTTTTGTCCGGGATACACTGGAGGATGAATATGAGATCCTGGTGAAGACCGACGTGGATCAGGTGATCCTGCAGCTGGATCAGAATTCCGACGGGATCGATGCCATGATCGTGGGACATCCCACGAAGGTGCCGGGCGTAGAGCGGCTCTTTCAGTTTATGAAGGATTCGAATACCGTGATCTTTGCCATACCGGCGCTGATCCTGACGGATGATGAAAATATGGCGCAGGATGAGCAGTTCCTGCAGGATCCGGTGGTGGATATGCTGTGGGTCGGGAACTCCCCGGCCATCATTAAGAACAGGGTCAGGCGGGCCGCACAGTTTGTCAATTCGGTTTCCTTTGCAGAGTTTGCCAGAATGCTGCAGGTCCTTCCGTCACTGATCTATCTGAAAGACGCCCGGGGAAGATACGTTTTCTGCACCCAGTACTGGCATCATCTGGATCATTATGATGATCCGGACTGGACTATTGTGGGGAAGACGGATCTGGATATCCGTAAGGATATCGAGAACGCCCGCAAGGCCTATGAGTCGGATCTGAAAATGATCGAAACCGGTATCGGAACCTCCTATGTGATCGAGGAAAATGAGGACGGAAAGCAGGAATTTCTGCAGATCATAAAGGAACCGCTGAAATACGAGGACGGGCGCGTCCGGGGGATCATCGCTCTAATCAACGATGTGACGGAGCAGGAGAATCTGAAACGGAAGCTGGAGAAGCTTTCCTTCACGGACGAGCTGACAGGCCTCTATAACCGTGCCTATATGGATGTATATATCCGGACAGTGAGCAGCAGGAATTATCCCATCAGTATCATTTCCGCCGACTGTGACGGACTGAAGACTATCAATGACAGGTACGGACATATGGTGGGGGATGAGTATATACGGATGTCCGTTACGTTGATGAAGACTAATCTGCCCAGCAGCAGCGTGATCTGCAGGATGGGCGGCGACGAATTCCTGATCTTCCTTCCGGAGACAGACGAAGGTAAGGTAAAGGAATATCTCCAACGGCTGGAGAAGATGGCGGAGGTCTTCCAAATCTATGATCAGAAGCTCGCCGTGTCCTTCGGGGCATCCACCATAACGGAACCAAGCGGATCCTTTAAAAAGGCCATCGAGGAATCGGATGCGGAAATGTACAGGAATAAACAGGAGCACAAAAAGCGAAGATAGGGGTTATGTTTTACAGTATGGGGAGGTGCTATGCTGGATCATAAGGAATCGGAGAAACGTAAAGCTGAGCTCCGCAGGCTGAAGGCGCCTGTGGGACTGGATCTGGCGCTGGCGCAGGAGATTGCAGACCGGCTGGACAAGGCGGGGATCTATTATCAGATCTTCCGCAGAGTGAAGACCACGGACTCTCTTCTGCATAAAATGAGTATCAAGGAATATAACGACGAGAAGAAGATTCAGGATTATATCGGACTGAAATTCGTGTTCTATTTTGTGGATGATATGAAGATCGCACAGGATATCATCCAGGAGATCTACGGAGAAGGACAGTGGTCCATTACGGCCGAAAGTGATGACGGTTTCTCGGCAACCAAACGGAACGGCGTGTTCCGGATACCGGAGCAGTATCTGACCGAGCAGTTCTGTAAAGCGCTGGAAGCCTGCTGTATCGATACCACCTTTGAGGTGCAGCTGAAGACCATGCTGTTCCAGAGCTGGCATGAGACGGAGCATGATTTTCGGTACAAAAACAGAGAGCTGTGGTATCTGCTGAACACCGACCGGAAGCTGAACCGGGTACTGGCCACGCTGGAGCTCTGCGATGATTCGGTCATCGGCGTATTCGACAAGATGGTCTACCGGGCATACCGGAAGATGAAGGCCCTGCAGAACGGAGAACTGGAAGAGGATGAAGAGCTGCAATATACACCCATGTATCTGGAGCGTATTGCACAGATGCATTTCCGTGTCCGGATGAAGATGCAGTTTTTTGAGGATGAACGGAGCATCCTGGACAGCAGGCCCAACGCAAAAAGAAAACAGCTGTCCCGCAGGAAGGAGGCAGAGCAGATCCCCGGTTATGACAAGCTGGAGGACTACTTCTTTGAGGCGTATGAGAAGCTGGCTGAGGATCTGTCCCCGAAGCGGCTGCATACACTGGCGGAACAGACAGCCGATCTCTTCATGTCGGTTCCCTTCCTGAAGGTGCTGGTCAACTATGACCGGAAGAAGCTGATCCATCGATTCCTGGAATATAAGAATCATATAGAGGTCAATATATACAATATCTGCGCCATGATCTGTACGGATGTGGATCCGGAGAAGACCGGAGTAAACGGGACGATCCTGAAGCTTTTGAAACGGTATCTCAGGACCAGATACCGGACCTATGAATATCTGCCGTATATTCCGGTCAAACGTTACCGGCAGTATACAACCTTCCAGTGTCATGCGGATGTATATTCCGCAAAGGCAAAAAAGACGAAGACACTGTACAAGAAGGTATTCCATCTGATCATCACCTGGCTGTACGGAAGACTGGGGAAGGAAGAGAATCTGCAGGGAGATACCCTGCCGGATACCATCCTCCGTTTACGGGAGCTGATGGAGGACAGTGAGAAAACAACATACACCCTTCCGGATGAGCTGCGGATCACGGAAACGGAAATGTTTGATTTCCGTGTGCTGTATCTGGAGAGCAGGAAGATGTGTTCCGTGCGGATCACGGAGCCGGATAATCATTATGAGAATACGTCACCGGACGGAAACCGGATGAACAAGGCGGACGGTCGTTCCTTTATCACCGATATCGGTATCCTGATGGCAGGAGATCATGTGGAGCTTGCGGTACGGATCACCTGCAGGGAGATCCGGAGTAATCTTCATTCGGCAACCGCCTTCCGCCCGGCCTTCATCAAGACCATCGCGGCCAATACGGCGGATTTCGTCATTGCCGAGCACGAGTACGGAAAGGATCTTCCCTGGGTAGTGGGGGATAAACGGATGATGTACAGTGCGGAAGGCCTGTCTGAATATCATGGGAAGCTTCCCGTGGTGGTACTTCCTGCGGCTGCGGTATGCGATCCGGACTTCAACGGTCCGGCTCTGGCGGAAGCTCTGGTGGGCTATGGGCATGTATTCGTGGATGAGGATTCCACGGATCCCGGTATACAGATCCGGATCCCGGGAGAAGACGGAGAGATCAGAAATATCTCTGTATATCCGGATGATATCGACGGCGAGAAATCCTATGTATACAGCTGGGTAAAGACCAGGGATATCGTAAAAGAACAGAAACCGCATCTTAGCTTCGGAGACTGTCTGTTCTATCGGGAACTGAAAACCGAATACTATCGTCAGAAGGACGGGGAAAATACGGTGAAGCTGAAGAAGCAGATCGAGAACCTGGAGCAGGAGATCCGCGAACTGAAGGGAGGAAACGGATGACGGAAAAGGATATATACAGAAGAAGGCTATATACACTTCTGATCGGTATACTGTTGTCGTTGTTCCTGTGTCTGACCATGACCGTGCCTGTCCATGCACAGACGCTGGAGATCCCGGAGGATTATACTGGCTGGGCAACAGGTGATGACGGCGGTTATTATTATTTTGAAGACGGAAATATGGTGACCGGCTGGAGAGATCTGGAGAATGTATGGTACCACTTCGGTGATACCGGAAGGATGGATACCGGCTGGGTTCAGGTCGGCAGGTTCTGGTATTACTTTGGCAGTAGCGGCAGTATGCAGACCGGGTGGATGCAGTCCGGGAAATACTGGTACTTCTTTGAGGATACCGGTCACATGAAGACCGGCTGGCTTCAGTCCGGCGGCAACTGGTACTGGTTTGACGGCAGCGGACATATGACCACCGGCTGGGCCGCCATAGGCAGCAAGTGGTATTACTTTGATGAAAGCGGTCATATGCTGACCGGCTGGCGGGCCATTGGCAAATACTGGTATTATTTTGGGACCACCGGAATGAAGACCGGCTGGCTTAAGGACGGCGGATACTGGTATTTCCTTGATGCAGAGGGGCATATGAAGACCGGCTGGATCTACTCTGCCAGGTCCTGGTACTATCTGGACGATAAGGGGCATATGAAGACCGGCTGGTTTGCCCAGGGAAATAAGTGGTACTACCTGTACGACAGCGACGGGCATATGGTGACCGGCTGGCTGCAGGACGGAAAAGAGATCTATTACCTTCGGGATGACGGTTCCATGATCACCGGCTGGGCCAATGGCCCGGAGGGCGTGAAGTATTATTTTGCTTCCAACGGAAAGCTTTCCACCAATATCACGAAGATCGATGATTACTGGTATTTCTTCAATGAGAACGGAGAGATGCAGACCGGCTGGCAGTATCTCGGAAGACAGGAATATTATTTCTATGAGAACGGCCGGATGGCCCAGGGAAAGGTGAACATCGGCGGCACCACCATTAGCTTTGATCGCTACGGCAGAAAAAGGTCCAATCTGACCTATGTGGAGAGCTTTTCCAGGCTGACCATTTCGGATTGGAAGAAGGTTAGAGAGATCATAGCCGAACAGACGAATGACTCCATGACCCGGCTTCAGAAGGTAAAGGCCATTCATAACTGGATGGTAAAGTACCTCCAGTACGACATGGCTCTTGTCCAGCATAACGCATCCAACACGCTGAATACCGGCTGGGCCGTATGCTCCGGCTATGCGGCGCTCTTCCTGGATTTTATGGATGAGATGGAGATCCCCTGCAAGGAGATCCTGGGCAGGGCCGGAGGAACCGGCGGCTGGGAAAGCCACGCCTGGAATCTGGTGCAGATGGATGACGGCTATTGGTACTATGTGGATGTGACGTGGGATGATCCCATTATCGGTCGTTCCTCCAACTTCCCCAGCGGCCTGAACATGACCTATAAGTATTTCCTGGCGGGAAGTGCTACGCTTGAGAGGGATCATATACCGGATACAAGGCCGACGGGGGTTTCCGTGAACGATTACAGCTGGTAAAGTTGGCGGCACGGATTGTATTTATCCCATGAATATGCTAAACTTTTAGCGTTGTCCCGGTGGAAAAACAGGGACAGGAAGCAATGTTTGAAATGAAAAATGCAAGTGAAGGAGAAGAACCATGAACCAGGAAACAAAGATCCCCTACAAAATCTATCTCACCGAAGAAGAGATGCCGAAGGCATGGTACAATCTTCGCGCCGATATGAAGGTAAAGCCTGCACCGCTTTTAAATCCCGGCACAGGCAAGCCGCTGACCGCCGAAGAGCTTTCGCCGATCTTCTGTGAAGAGCTGGTAAAGCAGGAGCTGGATAATGATACAAAGTTCATCGAGATCCCCACGGAGATCCGGGATTTTTATAAAATGTTCCGTCCGTCACCGCTGGTGCGGGCGTACTGTCTGGAGGAGAAGCTGAATACTCCGGCAAAGATCTACTACAAGTTTGAGGGAAATAACACCAGCGGAAGCCACAAGCTGAATTCCGCCATCGCTCAGGCCTATTATGCCAAGAAGCAGGGCCTGAAGGGCGTGACCACAGAGACCGGTGCCGGTCAGTGGGGTACCGCACTTTCCATGGCCTGTGCATATCTGGGTCTGGACTGCAAGGTATATATGGTTAAGGTTTCCTACGAGCAGAAGCCCTTCCGTCGTGAGGTTATGCGGACCTACGGTGCTTCCGTTGTTCCGTCTCCGTCAGAGACCACAGAGGTAGGACGCAAGATCCTGGCTGAGCATCCGGGAACCACAGGAAGTCTCGGCTGCGCTATCTCCGAGGCTGTGGAGGTTGCCACAAAGAATCCGGGTTATCGTTATGTTCTGGGTAGTGTGCTGAATCAGGTACTGCTGCACCAGTCCGTCATCGGTCTGGAGACCAAGATCGCCATGGATAAATACGGCATTAAGCCGGACATCATCATCGGCTGCGCCGGCGGCGGTTCCAACCTGGGCGGTCTCATCGGTCCCTTCATGGGAGAGAAGCTCCGGGGAGAAGCAGATTACCGGATCATCGCTGTTGAGCCCGCATCCTGCCCCAGCTTCACCCGCGGTACATTTGCCTATGATTTCTGCGATACCGGCATGATCTGCCCGCTGGCCAAGATGTATACTCTGGGCTCCAGCTTCATTCCTTCCGCAAACCATGCAGGAGGACTTCGTTTCCACGGAATGAGCTCCACTCTTTCCCAGCTGTATCATGACGGCTATATGGAAGCAACCAGCGTAGAACAGACAGAGGTATTCAAGGCTGCGGAATTCTTCGCAAGGACCGAGGGAATCCTTCCCGCACCGGAGAGCTCCCACGCCATCTGCCAGGCCCTGAAGGAAGCAGAGAAGTGCAAGGAGACAGGAGAGGAGAAGACCATCGTCTTCGGCCTTACCGGAACCGGTTACTTCGATCTGGTGGCTTACCAGAAGTACAACGACGGCGAAATGACCGACTACATCCCCACGGATGAAGAGATCGCACAGTCCATCGCAAAACTCCCGCATGTAGAGTAATATAGAGTCAAAAAAAGCGGATCACTTCGGTGATCCGCTATTTTTTTTGTCATTCTGAGGCCGCAGGCCGAAGAATCTTATCTCCAGCCGGAAAAGATCCTTCGCTCACAGGCTACGCGCACAAGT
>JAGBNH010000082.1 GCA_017634475.1 Eubacterium sp. | reverse complement strand
TTCCTCCCAGGAGGAAGCCTATCAGATGGTGCAGGACGCATTTGAACTGTCCGAGAAATACGGGACACCCGTATTCCTTCGGCCCACCACAAGGATCTGCCACGGATACCAGTCTCTGGTTGTTAAGGATCCGGAGGAGTATGTGGTGCATACCCCCGAAGGGTTTGTCAAGGATTCGAAGCGATGGGTGATCTTCCCGCGTCTTTCCTTTGCCAGTCATCAGGCCATCGTGAAACGAAATGAACAGCTGGCGGAAGCTTTCTCCGCTTATCCCGGAAATTCGGTCCTTGACCTTCCGGCAGAGGATCCGGAGAAGCTTAGGGAAGCGGAGGATAAGATCCTGGATGCGGGAGAAGTCGAAGGCGGCCCCGTCACTTTGGGCATCGCGGCTTCGGGCATCAGCTATGCCTACGCTCTGGAGGCGTTGGAGAACATGCCCTTACGACATCCGGTACGGCTGCTTAAGATCGGAACTCCCTATCCCTTCCCGGAGCAGCTGGCCCGGGAATTCCTGCAGAGCGTGGACTGTGTTCTTTGCCTGGAGGAGCTGGAACCGGTACTGGAGGATGGACTGCTTCTTACTGCAGGCAGGTTCCGTATCGCCACAACCATCCTGGGAAGATATACCCATACCACAGCGGTGGCAGGAGAGAATACCAGAGCCATGGTAAATGAACTGCTCTTTACCTATCTGTGGCAGGGATATTCCCGTGGGGAAGACCATTCTCTTAAAGTTTCTTCCCTTAATCCCCCGAGAAGGAAGAGCGAAGGGGGCGAAAAGGTTCAGGAAAATGTTCCGGATCTTCCCGTTCGTCCGCCGGTGCTCTGTGCCGGCTGTCCTCACCGGGCATCCTTCTATGCGGTGAAGGTGGCTATGAAGGGGAAGAAGACCGTATTCTGCGGAGATATCGGCTGCTACACCCTGGGAAATGCCATGCCCCTGGATATGGTGGACACCTGCCTGTGCATGGGAGCAGGAGTCAATATGGCCCAGGGCTTCGGCAGAGTTGAACCGGATACCGCCTGCTTTGCCTTTGTGGGGGATTCCACATTTTTCGCTTCGGCCATTACCGGGGTGGTAAATGCGGTATATAATCAGGCAAATATGACACTGATCGTTCTGGATAATTCCACCACGGCCATGACGGGGCATCAGCCCCATCCGGGTACGGGACAGACCATGATGGGAGAGATCGTGGCGAAGATCGATATGGAGCGGATCCTTCGCGGCATCGGCCTTATGGTGGTGGAGACCGTGAATCCTCTGGAGCTTAAGAAGGCGGTGGATACCGTGGCCCGTGTGGCGGCAGAGCCGGGCGTGAAGGCCATCATTTTCAAATATCCATGTATCGCCCTGAACAGTGATAAGGCAAAGCAGCTCAGAGCCTCCGGACCCGTAAGGGTGCTTCCGGAGAAATGCATTCAGTGTAAGAAATGTATCCGTGAGCTGGGCTGCCCGGCACTGGTGGTAAAGGACGGCAAGGTGGCTGTGGATGAGACCCTTTGTACCGGCTGCGGACTCTGCAGACAGATCTGTCCCACGGCCGCCATCGAGGGCGGAGATCTTTCTTTGGAGGTGGGTGACAATGCGTAAGAATATCATTCTGACCGGCGTGGGCGGTCAGGGAACGGTGCTTGCATCCAAGCTGATCGCTGCCGCGGCCATGGAAAAGGGGATCCCCTGTATGAGCGCGGAAACCATCGGTATGGCCCAGCGCGGGGGAAGCGTGTTCAGTCATCTGAGGCTGGGAGAAGGGGTGAGATCCCCCATGATCGCCCCGGGAGAAGGGGATATCCTTCTGGGCTTTGAACCGGGAGAGACCCTTCGGATGCTCCATTTCCTGAAACCCGGAGGGCAGATCATCACGGCCATTCGTCCGGTGATCCCGGTGACCTCGGCTCTTTCCGGCGGGGATTATGACGGCAGAAAGCAGCTGGAGTATCTGAAAGGATCCGGTTTCCCCATACTGGCCATTGATACGGATCAGGCCATCAAGGATATGGGGAATCCAAAGGTGATCAATGTGGTGATGCTGGGAGCGGCTTCGGCCACCGGACAGCTGGGGGTAACCCCCGAGGAACTGAAGAAGGCTATAAGTGACCGTATCCCGGAGAAGCTAAGGGACCTGAACATCCGGGCCCTGGAGTACGGGATGAAGCTATTGTAGATGATATTTTTGATCGGAGGAGATTATGAAGATCAATAAGGAACAGCTGGAACAGGTAAATAAGCAGATCGATGCGCTGATCACCGCCGGGAGCTTCTACGGAAAGAAGCTTAAGGAGGCAGGGATCTCCGGCGTAAAGTCGGAGGAGGATTTCGAAGAGCTGCCCTTCTCGGAGAAGGCGGATCTTCGGGACGCATATCCCCTGGGACTCATGACCGCACCGGAGG
This sequence comes from Eubacterium sp., assembly GCA_017634475.1. Classification (GTDB taxonomy): domain Bacteria; phylum Bacillota; class Clostridia; order Lachnospirales; family Lachnospiraceae; genus Eubacterium_Q. The sequence goes on along the minus strand of JAGBNH010000082.1, from coordinate 29,314 downwards.
ATAAGGTGGTGAGGATCCATTCCTCCTCCGGAACCACGGGACTGCCGGTGATCATTCCCTACACCCAGAAGGATGTGGATGACTGGGCCACCATGTTCGCTCGCTGCTACGAAATGGCAGGGATCACCAGGCAGGACCGGATCCAGATCACTCCGGGTTACGGACTCTGGACCGCAGGTATCGGTTTTCAGCTGGGCTGTGAGAAGCTGGGAGCCATGGCCGTGCCCATGGGACCCGGAAATACGGAGAAGCAGCTTCAGATGATGATGGATCTTAAGACCACCGTTCTTTGCTCCACCTCATCCTATGCACTGCTTCTTGCGGAGGAGATCGAAAAGCGGGGAATCCGGGACCGGATCCATCTGAAGAAGGGCGTCATCGGTTCCGAGCGCTGGGGCGATGCCATGCGTAAACGGATCCATGATGAACTGGGGATCGAGCTTTACGATATCTATGGTCTTACGGAGATCTACGGTCCGGGCATCGGCATCAACTGTGATCAGGGTACCGCCATGCATTACTGGGACGATTATATCTATATCGAGATCATCGATCCCGAGACCCTGAAGCCTGTTCCGGACGGAGAAATGGGCGAGATCGTCATCACCACTCTGGTGAAGGAGGGCGCACCGTTGATCCGCTATCGTACCCACGATCTGTCCCGCATCGTTCCGGGAGAATGCCCCTGCGGCTGCAAGCATCCCCGTCTGGATGTAATCATGGGACGTACGGATGATATGATGAAGATCAAGGGCGTAAATGTGTTCCCGAGCCAGATCGAGGAGGTTCTCCGGAAATTCCCCGAAACCTCCAGCGAATATCAGATCCGCATTTCCCACCTGGATGGGAAGGATACCATGCGTATCTATGTGGAGACCAACGGAAGCGTGAATTTCAGCGATCTGTCCGAACGTATCGCCGTTGCGGTTAAGAGCAAGATCGGCTTCGCCCCCCTGGTCAAGGTGGTTGAGCTTGGCGTGCTGCCCAGAAGCGAGAAGAAGACAAAACGCGTGATTGATGAGAGGTATGACTAAACATGAGCATTTTAAAGGATATGGAGCCGGGCCGGGTATTTCATTATTTTGAAGAGATCGCTGCGATCCCCCATGGGTCCGGGAATACAAAGAAGATCAGCGACTATCTCATTTCCTTCGCAAAGTCCCGGAAGCTGGACTATGTGCAGGATGATATGGGAAATGTACTGATCCGTAAGCCGGGCAGCGCGGGAAAGGAAGAGGCTTCCCCGGTGATCCTGCAGGGACATATGGATATGGTCTGTGTGAAGGATGCAGACTGCGATCTGGATCTTGAGAAGGACGGCCTCAGGCTTAAGGTGGTGAAACGAAAGGATCTGCCCCGTATATCCGGAGCGCCGGAGGATCTCATGGTCACGGCGGAGGGCACGACCCTTGGTGCGGATGACGGCATTGCTGTAGCCTATATGCTGGCCATCCTGGAGGATGATTCCATGGTACATCCGCCCCTGGAATGTGTATTTACCGTGGATGAGGAGATCGGACTGCTGGGAGCTACCGGACTGGACAAGTCCCTGCTCAAGGGAAGGAAGCTCCTTAATCTGGATTCCGAGGAAGAAGGCCATCTGGTGGTGGGCTGTGCGGGAGGCTCCGAAGTGGTGGTCAGCCTGCCGGTGGACCGGGGAACCCGGAAGGTGGATATCTATACGGATCGGGTGATCGCCGGGATCCGGATCGAAGGGCTGAGCGGCGGCCATTCCGGAAACGATATCCATAAGGGAAAGGCAAATGCAAATGTGCTTCTCGGGCGTTTCCTGCAGGGTCTGATGATGGATCATAATCGGCAGATCCGCATCGTGTCCGTTGAAGGCGGAACGAAGGATAATGCCATTCCGACGGATTCCAGTCTGCTGGTTTCCTGTGAGGAAGAGGATATGGAGTATATCCGGGGAATGGTGGAAAATGAAAATGATGTCTATCATTTGGAATATCGGGATCAGGATCCGGGAATACGGCTCACGGTAAGCTTCCAGTCGGAAAGCGAATACGAACAAAAGACAGGGACCCAGATCGTTCCCCTGACGGAAAGCTCCGCTCGGAAGCTGGTGCGGCTGCTTTATACTCTTCCGGCGGGAGTACAGAATATGAATCCTGAGATACCGGATATGGTGCAGACCTCTCTCAATCTTGGGATCCTCCGCACCGAAGAGGATACGGTAAAGGCTGTTTTCCTTGTGCGGAGCAATGTAAATCACGAAAAAGAAGAACTGGTAAGAAGGATCGAAGGTATTGCGGCGGAGCAGGGAGGCTCCATCAATATCATCAGTTCATACTCGGCCTGGGAGTTTAAGCCGGGGTCACAGCTTACTGAGGTGATCCGTGAATGCTACAGAGAGCAGTATCAGGAGGAGATCCTGGTGGAAACGATCCATGCAGGCCTGGAATGCGGTATCTTCACCGATGAGATCCCGGAGATGGATGCAGTATCCTTCGGACCGGCGCTCTACGATATCCATTCCACGGCGGAAACCATGGATGTGGAGTCGGTAAAACGGACCTGGAAGCTGCTGCTCTCGGTCCTTGGCAGATTATAAGGAGGTAGATTATGGTTAAACATGTGATCCTGTGGACATTGAAGGACGAGCTGTCCGAAGAAGAGAAGAGCAAGGTTAAGAAGGAGATCAAGGAAGGTCTTGAGGGACTTAAGGGAGTGATCCCGGAGATCGTGGACATCCGGGTCATCACGGAAGGACTGTCTACCTCGAATGCGGACCTTATGCTGGATTCCACCTTTCAGACAGCCGAAGATCTGGCGGTTTACGCCGCGCACCCCGCGCATCTGGAGGTAGCCAACGGGAAGGTAAGACCTTTTACCAGGCTGCGCAGCTGCCTGGATTTCAACGATAATGAATAGCGAATAATTAGGAAGCGGCCAGGGCATAAAAAAAGCACTCGATAATCGAGTGCTGATTCATAGTCCGTAGGGGAATCGAACCCCTGTTTCCGCCGTGAGAGGGCGGCGTCTTAGCCGCTTGACCAACGGACCATATCCTGACGACTTTGCTAGTATATCAAAACAGAAAAGAGATTGCAAGTGTTTTTTTAATTTTTTTTGCAGGCATGTTTATCCCCGGACAGTGATGATCTGATTGATCATTCCGGCATCGGGAACCTCACAGGGGATATCCTTCAGGATATACCGTTCGGTATGCCCGCGGTAGCAGGGACCATCAGGTGTGTCCACGATCTCTTCGATCAGAACCTCCTGGGGTTCCTGGGCAAACTGCTGGATATAGGCCTGCTTCTGAAGCTCCGTCTGGACCATCAGCCGTCTTACCCGGTCCTTCTTTACCGCTTCGGTAAGCTGCCCCTCCATCCGGTCCGCCACAGTGCCCTTTCTCCTTGAAAAGGGGAATACATGGGCCTCGTAGAGTCCGATCCGGGCCAGAGTATCACAGGTGGTCTGGAATTCTTCCTCCGTTTCCCCGGGAAAACCCACGATGATATCCGCAGTCAGAGCGGGGCGGTCATAATATTTCCTGATCCGGGCAACGATGGCATCGATGTCTGCGGTGGTATATTTCCGGTTCATCCGTTTCAGGATGCTGTCACAGCCGCTCTGTAGGGAGAGATGGAAATGGGGGCATACCTTGGGAAGCTCCTTCATGCGACTTAGAAAATCTTCGGTAAGCACCCGGGGTTCCAGGGAACCCAGACGGATCCGTTCGATCCCGGGGATGGTATGGATCCTGCAGACCGCGTCAGCCAGACTGAATTCGCCGATATCCCCGTAGGAAGAAATGTTGATCCCCGTGAGCACCAGCTCCTTTACGCCGGAACGGGCCAGCATGGCGGTTTCCTCCAGGATCACATCCATGGGCTTGTTTCTTATGCGACCCCGGACATAGGGAATGATGCAGTAGGCACAGAACATGTTGCAGCCGTCCTGGATCTTCAGATAGCTCCGGGTATGGGTCTCCGGCATACGGATACGCAGGTCCTCGAATTCCGGATCCTGATTGATGTCGATCACATGATCCTCGATGGGACGGCCGGACAGATGGGCGGATACAAGGCGCACCATGTCCTTCTTCCGGTTGTTCCCCACCACCAGGTCCACCTCCGGCAGCGCGATCTCCGTATCCGGCGAGGCTTCCCGGTTCCTTCGGTCATACCTTGCCTCATTGGCCTTGGCCTGAACGTAGCAGCCGGTGGCGATGATCAGTGCATCCGGATTCTCCTTCCGCATCCGGTTGATCATCTGCCGGGACTTCCGGTCGGCGATGTTGGTCACCGAGCAGGTATTGATGATGCAGATCTCCGCGTCCTTTTCGGTACCCCGAACTGCGCCGGCGGCAAAAAATGCTTCATACATGGCATCGGATTCATACTGGTTCACCTTACAGCCCAGGGTCAGGATATACAGTTTTTTTCCCTGCAGAATATCAGTCGGTCCTGCAGCATGAGGGAGAGTCATGACATTTCACTCCGATATCTTATGATTTTTCCTTTAATTTTTGCGGACTATGTGATATGATAACACAGGAGATGAAAAAAATCATCAAATACCAGAGAAAGTATGACAAAAATCTATTTATGGAGGAGCAGTATGACTACAGTAAAAGTATCCCTTGGTTCTATCGATAAAGTAAAATCTTTCGTAAATGATATCAGTGGTTACAAGGCAGATTTTGATCTTACCGCAGGTCGTTACGTGATCGACGCCAAGTCCATTATGGGCATTTTCAGTTTGGATATTTCCAAGCCCATCGATCTGAACATTTATGCAAATGATGAGGATATGGATAATATCATGGCTGCGCTTAAGCCGTATTTAGTAGATTGATCCGCATAAACATAAGATAATCCCGACAGAAGCCGCATGCCGCGGCTTTTGTTATATGCGCGATACGGCCGGCATGCGGGCATGCTTGCATGCACATAGGCCGGCCAACGCGACATCGAGTAGGAGGGACCCCCTCCTACTCGATTCCATGGGCCGGGGAGATTTCCCGGCAGGAAGGTCTTCGGCAGCGGAAGAAAGGTGTAGCATGCTTGACCGTGAAATGCGTGAGCCTCTTTTCGATTTCCTGGATGAGCATTTCGGAAAGATACGCACAATAGAAGAAAAGGTGATCCAGGGCTCCAGGGCGGATGTGCTGGGGGTGCTGGACGGATATATCGTGGGCTTCGAGATCAAATCGGATCATGATACCTACACCCGGCTGAAAACCCAGGTGGAGGATTATGACAGGTTCTGTGATTTCTGCTATATCGTTGTGGGGGAGAGTCACAGACAGCATGTTACAGAGCATGTGCCGGAGCACTGGGGGATCATCGTCATGTCCCCCGAGGATGTCTGGCTGGACCGGGGAGCGGATGACAATCCCCATGCAAATATCCGGGAGCAGATCCGGCTTATGTGGAAAAGAGAACTCTTTCAGCTGCTGGACATGAACGGCTGTCCCAGGTACCGGTCAAAGAGCAGGGCATTTCTCCGGGAGTACCTGACGGACCATATCCCCGAGGAGGTGCTGAAGAAGCAGATGACGGATCTGATCTTTGAGCGGGATTATACGATCTTCGATGAACCGAAAGCAGTGGAACCGAAAAAGAAGAAGGCAGTAAGGAAGCGGAAGCTGGGGGAAAGGGGCGACCGGAAACGGGCCCACACCACCCATTATGTGGGGAAAAAAACAAAAAGGAAAAAATAAATCCGGATGTGTCAAGAGAAAATGCTTGACACATCCTTTTCTGTGTAGTATCCTATGCAAGGTCGGTCAGTCTGAGCGGCCGTTTTGTGTGCGCGATTAGGATGTAAACCGGTACGGAGTGGATTTCAGGATACGGAAATGGAACGGATCGTTCGACAGACAATGCTTTATGATTTTTATGGTGAGCTGCTTACGGAGCATCAGCGTAAGGCTTATGAAGCGGTGGTGATGGAGGATCTGTCCTACGCGGAGCTGGCCAGGCTGGAGAACATTTCCCGGCAGGGAGCTTACGATATGATCCGCAGATGCGATAAGCAGCTGGAGGAATATGAGGGTAAGCTGGGACTGGTGGAGAAGTTTCTCCGGATCCGTGAAGAGCTTCGGCAAATGGGAGAGCGGTTGGAGGAACTGAAAGAATCCCTGCCGCCGGAAGAAAGAAAACTGCTGGAGCAGATCCGGGAACAGAATCAACGGATCATCAATGATCTGTAGGATCAATATAAGAGGTTAAAATGGCATTTGACAGCTTAAGCGATAAATTACAGAACGTCTTTAAGCGGCTTCGGTCCAAGGGTGTCCTTACGGAAGACGATATCAAGGAGGCCATGAAGGAGGTTAAGCGTGCGCTGCTTGAAGCGGATGTTAACTTCAAGGTGGTAAAACAGTTTGTCTCCAAGGTGAGTGACCGGGCCATCGGCGAGGAGGTCATGAAGGGACTGAATCCCGGCCAGATGGTCATCAAGATCGTTAAGGAGGAGATGGTAAGTCTTCTTGGCGAGGATGTGGCGGAAGTGAAGCTCCGTCCCTCCAATGAGCAGACGGTCATCATGATGTGCGGTCTCCAGGGTGCCGGTAAGACCACCACCATTGCGAAGCTTGCGGGACAGTTCAAGAACAAGGGCAGGAAATGTATGCTGGTAGCCTGCGATATCTACCGGCCTGCGGCCATCGAACAGCTGCAGGTAAACGGTAACAAGGTGGGGGTTCCGGTATTTGCCATGGGTACGGAGCATCGTCCCGTGGATATTGTGAAGGCAGCCCTTGCTCATGCAAGAAAGGAAAATATCCAGCTGGTATTCATCGATACCGCCGGTCGTCTGCATATCGATGAGACCCTGATGCAGGAGCTTCGGGATATCAAGGCAGAGGTAAATGTGGATTACACCATGCTGACGGTGGATTCCATGACCGGTCAGGATGCCGTAAATGTGGCTACCACATTTAACAATGATCTGGGCATCGACGGCGTGATCCTGACGAAGCTGGATGGCGATACCCGGGGCGGTGCGGCGCTTTCCATCCGTTCCGTAACCGGAAAACCCATATTCTATGCAGGTATGGGAGAGAAGCTGACGGATCTGGAGCCTTTCTATCCGGATCGTATGGCATCCCGTATCCTTGGAATGGGCGATGTGGAGAGTCTCATCGAGAAGGCTCAGGCCGCCATCGATGAAGAACAGGCCATGGCCCAGATAGAGAAGCTCCGTAAGGCAAGCTTCAACTTCAATGATTTTCTGGATCAGATGGAACAGATGGAGAAGATCGGAAGCCTTACCGACATCATGGACATGCTTCCGGGAATGGGCAAGAAGATGAAGGACGTGGAGATCGATGAGAATGCCATGGCCCATCCGAGAGCCATCATCCTTTCCATGACTCCGGCGGAGCGGGAGAATCCGGATCTCATCAATATCAGCCGCAAGCAGCGCATCGCAAAGGGCGCGGGACTGGATATCGCCGAGGTCAACCGCTTTATCAAGCAGTTTGAGCAGTCCAGGAAAATGATGAAACAGCTTTCTGGCATGATGGGAGGCAAGGGCAAGAAGAAACGCAGATTCGGCGGACTCTTCGGTATGTAAAACAGGTCAGAGGACCGAAAGGTCTTAAGATAAATCCATTCATATTTTTTGTATTATTCAGGAGGAATAAAAAGATGGCAGTAAAGATCAGATTAAGAAGACTGGGATATAAGAAGCACCCGATCTATCGTGTAGTAGTAGCAGATTCCAGATCCCCCAGAGACGGAAGCGTTATCGATGAGATTGGTTCCTATGATCCGAACCAGGAGCCGAGTGTAGTTAAGATTGACGCAGAAGCTGCAAAGAAGTGGCTCGGAAACGGTGCTCAGCCTACCGAGACTGTAGCTAAGCTTTTTAAGCAGGCAGGGATTGAGAAATAAATAAACAGGGGGTAGACGCATGAAAGAGTTAGTAGAAATCATTGCTAAATCTCTTGTCGATGCACCTGATCAGGTAGTAGTTACGGAGACGACAGATGAAGATACCGTAACGCTGGAGCTCACGGTTGCTCCGGAGGACATGGGAAAGGTCATCGGAAAAAGCGGGAGAATCGCCAAGGCAATCCGTACCGTAGTTAAAGCAGCTGCTTCAAACAGCGAGAAGAAAGTTATCGTAGATATCAAATAGATATACCAGTAATATCAGTAATGATTATACCTGCCGCGCGTTCACGAAAATGGGCGCGCGGTTTTTTAGGGGGTAAAATGGAAAATTATTTCCGCATAGGCGTGATCACAACCACACACGGATTAAAGGGCGAGGTAAAGGTTTATCCCACCACCGAGGATCCTTCCCGGTTTGAACGGCTGGAGACCTGTTATCTGAAAGAAAGGTCCGGCTACCGGCCGCTTACCATTGACGGCTGCAAATATTTCAAGAATCAGGTGATCCTGCATTTCAAGGAGATCCCCGACATTGACGCTGCGGTGCTCTTAAAGCAGAGGGAGCTTTATGTGGACCGGGAGCATGCCATTCCTCTTGGTGAAGGGGAGTATTACCTTGCGGACATCATCGGCATTGATGTGTACGACGAAGAGGGGAACCGCCTTGGCGTGATGGAGGATTATCTGGAAACCGGAGCCAATGACAATTACCAGATCCTTCAGGATAACGGGAAACGCTTTATGGTTCCCGCAGTGGATCAGTTCATTCTCTCTGTGGATGTGGAGAATATGAAAATGGTGATCCGTGTGATTCCGGGAATGCTGGACAGCTGACAAAGGGCGTGTTGGAGGATTAGCTATGGAATTTCATATCATGACGCTTTTCCCGGAAATGGTGGAGACCGTCCTTGGCGAAAGCATACTGGGAAGAGCCGAAAGTAACGGGAAGATAAGTACAAAATGCTGGAATATCCGGGATTATGCCCAGAATCGTTACAAGCATGTGGATGATTATATTTACGGCGGCGGTCCGGGAATGCTGATGCAGGCAGACCCCATCTACCGCTGCTATAAGGATATCCTTGCAGATCTTAATGAAAGAGGGATATCCGCCGAAACCAGGGTGATCTATATGTCGCCCAAGGGCTGTACATTTACACAAAGAAGAGCGGAAGCTCTTGCTCATTCTCCAGAGACACCCATCATCATTCTCTGCGGACATTACGAGGGAGTGGATGAACGGGCGCTTCAGCTTCTTCATGCAGAGGAGCTCTCCATCGGGGATTATATCCTCACCGGCGGAGAACTGGCTGCCTGTGTGGTGGTGGATGCCATTGCGAGGCTGCTGCCGGGAGTTCTGGGAGATGATGAAAGCTCCGTGGTGGAGACCTTCCATGATGATCTTCTGGAGTGCCCGCAGTATACCCGGCCGGAGACCTACGAGGGACTCACTGTGCCGGAGATCTTGCTGTCCGGAAATCACGCGAAGATCGCCGCCTGGCGAAGAGAGCAGTCTGAGATGATCACCCGGGAGAGACGGCCGGATCTTTTTGCCAGATACATGGAGAAGGATCAGGAGAAAAGCTGATCTTAACCGCAGATCTTTCACGGTACTGCGGATGATCTGTAAAAAGATTATTTCGTGACATTATGAGATTGTTGTGTTATAATAATCTATGTATGTTTTGAAGTGAAGATCACTGCAAAAAACATCAAATGCAGGAGGACAAACCGGATCATGAAATTGAAAATCAAAAACGGGCTGCTGATCACAGCGCTGGGTATGGCAATGACCGCCGGACTTACCGGCTGTGGAGATAAGGAAACGGCAACAACAGGATCGGATACATCTGCTGCACCGGTTTCCACGGAAGCGGTGACCACCGCTCCCGCCATAACCCTTCAGGATGAGATCCTGAACTTTGTGGGAAAGGATCTTCCGGGTATCGCGGCAGAACGCGATGAGGCAGTTGCGCTTTATAATTCATATTTTGCCGACGGATCGGACAAGAATTCCGAGAAATGGATGAGTACCCTGTCCGATCAGGCACTTCCGAAGTATGATTCTTATCTTACCAAACTGAAGGCGTTGAGCCTGGTGAACCCCGAGATGGAGGAGCTGAAGAAGCTTTATGTGGAAAGCGCGGATCTTCAGCGGGCAGCCATCGAGGACGTGATCAACGCCATCAAGAATGCGGATACGTCACTTCTTGATTATGCGCAGAACAAGGTAAATGAATCCAAGGCCAAGCTTGGAGAATATGAAGAGAAGCTGAAGACCATGTGTACGGCAAATAACATTGTTCTTCAGGGAAATGTTGTTCCCGTAGCACCGGATAAGGGTCAGGAGATCAATACGGAATCGCAGCTTGATCCTACCCAGATCGAACAGCTTGAGAACGAACAGGCAGAGATGGATCAGTAAGAAGGGCAGTCTCTGATTCAAAGGGGGATGATTTCTATGGGCGTTGTTTCGGCAAATGGAACGGTAAACGGTGCAGGCCAGACGAAGATCCTTGTTGTTGATGATGAACCAAGGATGCGGAAGCTGGTCAGGGACTTTCTGTCCAAGGATGGCTATTTCGTTCTTGAAGCGGGAGATGGCGAAGAAGCCTTGGAAATGTTCCTCAAAATGAAGGATATATCCCTGATCATCATGGATGTGATGATGCCGAAGATGAACGGATATGAGGCTGCGGAGGAGATCCGGAAGCTTTCCGAGGTGCCGATCATCATGCTCACGGCGAAGTCCGAGGAAAAGGACGAGCTGAAAGGCTTCTCTCTGGGAGTGGATGAATATATCACCAAGCCCTTCAGCCCCCGGGTCCTTGTGGCCAGGGTGAGTGCGATCCTGAGACGCACATCCCAGGAGGAAACGGTGGAGATCCTGGAAGCCGGCGGGATCAATCTGGACGTTACCGCCCATCAGGTACGGGTGGACGGAAAGCTGATCGAGCTTTCATTTAAGGAGTTTGAGCTGCTCCAGTTCTTTATGAAGAATCAGGGCATGGCTCTATCCCGGGAGAAGATCCTGAACAGCGTATGGAATTATGATTATTACGGCGATGCCCGGACCATTGACACCCATGTGAAGAAGCTCCGTGCCAAGCTGGGAGATAAGGGACGGTACATCCATACCATCTGGGCCATGGGATACAAGTTTGACATTACCGGTGAGCAGTAAATCGAATTGGGAAGCAATCTATGAGAGATCACGGCGTGAAACCACATTTCAGACATTCACTGAGATTCAAGCTCGTAGGTCCGGTTGTCGGAATTACGATCATTGCGGTTTTGGCTGCCTGGTTTCTGAGCAATAAATTAATACGGAATTTCTATATTCTGGACGCGAGAAGCAATCTGATCACGACCTATGAATCCTGTAACAGGCTGTTCATGGACGAGTTTGGCTTCCCGCGTCCTTTTACGATAGCTTCCGGGGAGCTGTATGAAAATGTGGACAACCCCTCCAACGCCACCATCTTTATCGTGGACTATAAGAATAATGAGGTGTATTCCTCAGTGATCGTTACGGAAAAGGAAGCCAGGAGCCTGCAGCGGATCATCGATGATTTTGATTTCAATGAGCTGAAGAATACCAGGCCCAGCTATAAATTCCAGAACTGGCAGGACGAGACCTTTGATCTGGTGGGACTTCTGGATAACGGAGATATCATCATCCTGGAGCGTCCGCTGGAGCAGCTGAACAACAGTATCCTGTTCTCCAGCCGTCTGTTCCTCATCATCGCGATGGTGATCATTTCCCTGGAGGCAGGAGTTGTACTTTTCCTGTCCAGTCGGGTCACATCCCCCATCATCCGTATGTCGCAGGTTGCCCGTCGTATGTCCCGTCTGGACTTTGAGGTAAAGGCACCGGAGGATAAGAATGATGAGATCGGCGAGCTGGGACACAGCATGAATGAAATGTCCGCCAAGCTGGAGCATTCCATCTCCGAGCTGAAATCTGCCAATGCCTCCCTGGCACAGGATATCCGGGAGAAGGAACGGATCGAGGAGATGCGTTCCGAATTCCTGTCTCATGTATCCCATGAGCTGAAGACTCCCCTGGCGCTGATCCAGGGCTATGCCGAGGGACTGAAGGATTCTGTGAATGATGATGCCGAGAGCCGGGATTTCTACTGTGACGTCATTGCGGATGAAGCAAAGAAGATGAATACCCTCATCATGAAACTGCTGAATCTGAACGAGCTGGAATTTGGAAATGAGAAGCTGAACATCGCCCGTTATGATCTTATCGAGCAGCTGGACAATATCATTGCCGCAAACCAGATCCTGCTGGAACAGAAAAATGTGAAGATGACCAGGAAGTATGTGGGACCGGTCTATGTGTGGGCGGATGCCTTCATGATGTCGGAGGTATTTACCAATTATCTCTCCAATGCCATTCATTACGTTAAGGAGGGAGGAGAGATCCGGGTCACGGTAAATGAGATCGACAAGAAGGTTCGCGTGTCTGTCTTTGATGAAGGAAACCGGCTTTCGGAGGAGGCGCTGCAGAAGGTATTTGTGAAATTCTATAAGGAGGATGCGGCAAGAACACGGGAATACGGCGGTTCCGGTATAGGACTCTCCATCGTTGAGGCGATCCAGAAATCGCATGGACAGGATTATGGCGTATACAACGCAGAAAATGGCGTTGTGTTCTACTATGAGCTGGATGGCGGTGTAGAATAAATGGCAACGATTATCGTTGAAAAAAGAGGCCTTGAGTGTTACCATAGAGATAGCTGAAAAGCGAATCATTTATTGGGAGGTAGAACGATGAAATTTGTATGTACAGTTTGTGGATACGTATTTGAGGGTGATGCAGCTCCGGCTGAATGCCCGATCTGTCATGCTCCGGCATCTAAGTTCAACAAGGTAGAAGAGGGAAAAGCATGGGCAGCAGAACATGTTGTCGGCGTGGCATCCGATGCACCGGATGATATTAAGGACGGCCTTCGTGAGATGTTCAACGGCGAGTGCTGTGAAGTTGGTATGTATCTGGCTATGAGCCGTGTGGCTATCCGTGAGGGATACCCCGAGGTTGGCGCTTTCTTTGAGAAGGCAGCTATGGAAGAGGCATGGCATGCAGCACATTTTGCAGAGCTTCTGGGTGAAGTGGTTACGGATTCCACCAAGAAGAATCTTGAGCTTCGCGCAGATGCTGAGTACGGCGCAACAGAGGGCCGTGCAAATCTGGCAAAGAAGGCTAAGGAGCTGAACCTGGATGCGATCCACGATATCGTACATGAGATCGCAAGAGATGAAGCAAGACACGGCAAGGGCTTTGCAGGTCTCTTAAAGAGGTATTTCGGTTAATTCCGGAGAATGAGTCGTAAAGTGAGGGCACCCCGCAGCATTGCGGGGTGTCTTTTTTTCGACAGGGGTAGGGAAGAAAAAGAATTATATTGTTAGAATAGTTGGATTTTAGTATAATACGAGTATCTGGGATCATTTTGATCATGAAAACTACAGGAGGAATCAGAAGATCATGGAACCTAACAGTCATAAAAAACCTAAGAATATCACCGGTACAGCCGGTCCGGTGAAACGCCGGGGCGAGGGGCTGAACACAGGACCGGTGGGAAGACAGGATGGCTATGCCGGAAGACAGACCAGCTCCGGCAGACAGTCCGGATCCGGCAGAGCTTCAGGCGGCGGAAAAGGCGGTATCCTTGCCATAATCATCGCCCTTTTGCTGGGTGGCGGCGGAGGACTTACCGCGCTGCTTTCCGGCGGTGGATCGGATTCAGGTTCCGGTTCCGGAGGGTCTTCTTCTTCCGGTGGGGGCGGATCCAGTATCGTGTCCACCCTTCTCGGCGGCTTCGGCGGAAATGCCAGTTCTGCGGCTTCAAGCTGGCTCAGTGGTCTGAACAACACAGGAAAGCTCAATACCGAGGTGGACAGCGCCGCAGCACCGAAGCGGACGGTCATCAAGGGGAACAGCCAGGACGTAGTGACCATCATGGTCTATATGTGCGGAACGGACCTGGAGTCCAGAAGCGGCATGGCCACCAATGATATGCGGGAAATGGCCCAGGCCTCGCTGAATAAGAATATCAATATTATCATCTATACCGGCGGCTGCAAGGGCTGGAAGACCAACGGCATCAGCAGTTCAACCAATCAGATCTATAAGATCCAGGACGGACAGCTGGCCCAGATCGTTGCCGACGCAGGGGATAAGCCCATGACGGATCCGGCAACACTGACGGAGTTCATCAAGTTCTGTGCCCAGCATTATCCGGCAGACCGGAATGAACTGATCTTCTGGGATCACGGCGGCGGATCTCTTTCCGGCTTCGGTTACGACGAGGTTCATAAGAACTCCGGTTCCATGAACCTGTCCCAGATGAACCAGGCACTGAAGGATTCAGGGGTCAAATTCGACTTTATCGGTTTCGACGCCTGCCTCATGGCTACGCTGGAAACTGCAGTCATGACCAGCAATTATGCGGATTATCTCATCGCATCCGAGGAAACGGAGCCGGGTATCGGCTGGTATTATACGGATTGGCTGAATGAGCTTTCCAGGAATACCTCCATGCCCACCCTGGAGATCGGTAAGAATATCGTGGATGGCTTTGTGGATGAATGCGATAGGAAATGCCCGGGACAGAAGACCACGCTTTCCGTGGTGGATCTTGCGGAGCTTTCTGCGACGGTTCCCTCCAGGCTTTCCAGCTTCTCCAGCTCTACCAGTGCCCTGATCAAGGGGGATGACTACAAGAAGGTTTCCGACGCCAGAGCCGGTTCCCGGGAGTTCTCCTCCTCGGGTATCGATCAGGTGGATCTGGTGAACTTCGCCGAGAACGTGGGAACTACAGAAGCAAAGGCACTTTCTCAGACCCTGCTGAAATGTGTGAAGTATAACCGTACCTCCTCCAGCATGAGCAACGCCTATGGCCTGTCTGTATATTTCCCCTACCGGAAGACCGGAAGTGTGGGAACTGCGGTAAGCAATAACAACAACATCGGACTTGGCTCCGAATACTCCGACTGCATCAAGGCCTTTGCAAGTCTTGAGACCGGCGGACAGATCTCTGCCGGCGGTTCGGGTTCACCCCTGGGTTCCCTGCTGGGAGGCGCCTTCGGCGGAAGCAGCGGTGCCAGCGGATCCGACGGAATATCCTCACTGATCAATGCATTTCTGGGCGGAGGACGCTCCGTTGACGGTATCGACCGGGCAAATACGGATTATATGGACGGCATGGATGTGGATTCCGCTGCCGGATATATCGCAAAGCATCAGTTTGATACCTCGGCGTTGAAATGGACCACCGAGGCTGACGGAACCCACACCATGTCCATTACCCAGGACAACTGGAAGCTGATCCAGGATCTGCAGGTCAATATTTTCATTGATGACGGAACCGGATATGTGGATCTGGGACTGGATAATGAGTATGAGTTTGACAGTGAAGGAAAGCTTGTGGGAGATACGGATGGAACCTGGCATGCCCTGGGAGATCAGGTATGCGCCTATTATCATGTGTCCGAGGTAAAGGACAGCAATGGAAATACCATTACCACAGGCCGTATCCCCTGCTATCTGGATGGCGTAAGAGCAGAGCTGATCGCTGTATTTGATAAGGATAATCCCTATGGCTATATTGCCGGAGCAAGATATGTTTACGTGAACAATGAGACGGATACCATAGCCAAGAGCGTGGATGAGGTCCCCTACGGAACCCGGATCGAATTCTGTGCGGATTATTATGACTATAACGGAAATTATCAGAACAGCTATAAGATCGGAAAGCCCTTTACCTATGACAAGGACACCAGGCTCAGTTATATGTATCTTTCCGATAAAACGAAGACCACCTATCTTCTGACGGATATCTATAACCGCGAGTATTGGACACCGTCCATTCCGTAAGGTTTCGGTACCAGGAAGCGTCCGATATCAATACGTTTTCGATTCGATAAGAAAACGAAAGAAAACCCGCCCGGGCCGTGAGGCCCGGGCGGGTTTTTACGATTTCTCTTGATGTATGCTGCAGGGTTTTATTCCGCATCCTTGATCAGCTCATGCCACTCCTGAAGGGAATGGATGTTGCCCATGTGACGACGGAGCATATGATCGATACCCTCAGCCGCTGCCTTACCTGCAACGATGGTGGTGATGTAAGGAATCTTGGACTTGATGGCTGCCTTACGGATGTAGGAATCATCATGTACGCTGGCCTTACCGATGGGAGAGTTGATGATCAGGTCGATCTCACCGTTGGTAATAAGGTCCAGAATGTTCGGACGGCCCTCATACAGCTTTTTAACCTTCTCTGCCGGGATACCTGCTTCGTTGATGGCATCGCAGGTCTTGCCGGTTGCCAGGATCCTGAAGCCGTTATCATACAGGAGCTTAGCTACAGCCGGTGCTTCCGAACGCTCCTGGCTGTTTACGGAGATCAGAACGGTCCCCTTTAAGGGAAGAGTAGCCTTTGCTGCTTCCTCGGCCTTGAAGTAAGCGCCGCCGGCGGAAAGGGACATACCCAGAACCTCACCTGTGGAACGCATTTCCGGTCCAAGGATCGGGTCAACCTCAGGGAACATATTGAAGGGGAATACCGCTTCCTTTACGCCGTAATAGGGGATATGACGCTCCTTCATGGTGGGGATGGGTGACGGCTTTCCGGTAAGCTCGGAGGTAATGATCTCTGTAGCGATAGGTACCATACGGATGCCGCATACCTTGGATACAAGAGGAACGGTACGGGATGCTCTGGGATTTGCTTCCAGAACGAATACCTTTCCATCCTCGATGGCGTACTGCATATTCATCAGACCGACTACGTGCATCTGCTCGGCGATCTTTCTTGTATATTCCTTGATGGTCTTCAGATTCTCCTCGGAGATATGCTTGGAAGGAAGGATGCATGCGGAGTCACCGGAGTGGATACCGGCCAGCTCGATATGCTCCATAACTGCCGGAACATAAGCATGGGTTCCGTCGGCAATGGCGTCTGCCTCGCATTCCAGTGCATGGTGCAGGAAACGATCGATGAGGATCGGACGATCCGGAGTAACGCCAACTGCTGCCTGCATATAACCGGCCATGCTCTCGTCATCATACACAACTTCCATACCGCGTCCGCCCAGAACGTAGGAAGGACGTACCATTACCGGATATCCGATACGGTTTGCCACTTCGATGGCCTCTTCCACGGTGGTAGCCATTCCTGCTTCCGGCATGGGGATGCCCAGCTTATCCATGATGGCACGGAACTGATCACGGTCCTCTGCCAGGTCGATGACTGCAGGAGAGGTGCCGAGGATCTTAACGCCGTTACGCTCAAGATCTGCAGCCAGGTTCAGAGGAGTCTGTCCGCCGAACTGGGCGATGACGCCCACCGGCTGCTCCTTCTTGTAGATAGAAAGTACATCCTCCAGAGTAAGGGGCTCGAAATACAGCTTATCGGAGGTATCGTAATCGGTGGATACCGTCTCCGGGTTGCAGTTTACGATGATGGTCTCGAAGCCCAGCTTCTTCAGGGACTGTGCCGCATGTACGCAGCAGTAGTCAAACTCGATACCCTGACCGATACGGTTGGGTCCGCCGCCCAGGATCATGATCTTCTTCTTGTCGTTCTTGATGGGATTGTTGTCCGGTGCGTTATAGGTGGAGTAGAAGTAGGAGCTGTCCTGGGTACCGCTTACGTGTACCGCATCCCAGGTCTCCGTTACGCCCAGAGCTTCGCGCTTGTTCCGGATATCATCCTCGGAAACCCCAAGGATCTCGGACAGATACTTATCGGAGAAGCCGTCCTTCTTCGCCTGAGCAAGAGCTGCATCGGAGGGAACCTGTCCCTTGAATTCCTTAACCAGAGCCTCTTCCTCATCCACCAGCTCCTTCATCTGCTCAAGGAAATATTTCTTCACGTGCGTGATCTCGTGGAGCTCGTCTACGGTAGCGCCCTTACGGATCGCTTCATACATCATGAAATGACGCTCGCTGGAGGGGGTGATGAGCATCTGCAGCAGCTGCTCCCTGGTCAGGTCATTGAAGTTCTTAACGTGTCCCAGACCATAGCGGCCCTTCTCCAGGGAACGGACAGCCTTCTGGAAGGCTTCCTTATAATTCTTTCCGATGGACATGACTTCACCAACGGCACGCATCTGGGTTCCCAGCTTGTCGTCCACGCCCTTGAACTTCTCAAATGCCCAACGTGCAAACTTAACTACCACATAGTCGCCATCCGGCTTATACTTGTCCAGAGTTCCGTATTTTCCGCAGGGAATGTCAGCCAGGGTAAGACCGGCAGCCAACTTAGCAGACACAAGAGCGATGGGGAAACCGGTAGCCTTACTTGCCAGTGCGGAAGAACGGGAGGTACGGGGATTGATCTCGATAACGATGATCTGGTCGGTCTTCGGATCGTGTGCAAACTGAACGTTTGTACCTCCGATCACCTGAATGGATTCAACGATCTTATAGGCCTGCTCCTGCAGACGCTTCTGAACCTCTTCGGAAATGGTCAGCATGGGAGCGGTACAGAAGGAATCACCGGTATGGATGCCCATGGGATCCACATTTTCAATAAAGCATACGGTGATCATGTTGTTGTCTTTATCACGGACAACCTCAAGCTCAAGCTCTTCCCATCCGGTCACGGATTCCTCAACAAGGACCTGACCTACCAGAGAAGCCTTGAGGCCTCGTGCGCAGACGGTCTGCAGCTCTTCCCGGTTATAAACCAGTCCGCCGCCGGCACCGCCCATGGTATATGCGGGACGAAGAACAACAGGATATCCCAGCTCGTCAGCGATCTTCAGTGCTTCCTCTACGGAGTAGGCAACCTCGCTGCGGGCAACCTCGATGCCAAGAGCGTTCATGGTATTCTTGAACTCGATCCGGTCCTCGCCGCGCTCGATGGCGTCAACCTGTACACCGATAACCTGAACATTGTATTTCTCCAGGATTCCTGCCTCGGCGAGCTCAGAACAGAGATTCAGTCCTGACTGACCACCGAGATTCGGAAGAAGTGCGTCGGGACGCTCTTTGGCAATGATGGCCTCCAGCCGCTTCACATTTAAGGGCTCGATATAGGTTACATCTGCCATCTCCGGATCGGTCATGATGGTTGCCGGGTTAGAATTGACAAGTACGATCTCATAACCAAGGCTGCGAAGTGCCTTGCAGGCCTGTGTGCCTGAATAATCGAACTCGCATGCCTGACCGATCACGATCGGGCCGGAGCCGATGATCATCACTTTACGGATATCCGTTCTCTGCGCCATTTTTGTTCCTCCATTACTCGTGTTATTTCTAAGTGATAAATGGTATGCGTGACGGGATGCGGCAAAGGCTCCCCGGCACATTCGCACCATTATAACACGGACGGAAAAAAATATGTAGTATAAATTTTAAAAATTGTGATATGATGATAAGGCCATAAGGTCCGTGGGACGCACTGGC
Organism: Eubacterium sp.; assembly: GCA_017634475.1. Lineage (GTDB taxonomy): Bacteria > Bacillota > Clostridia > Lachnospirales > Lachnospiraceae > Eubacterium_Q. Next base: position 10,021 of record JAGBNH010000082.1, on the reverse strand, counting down.
GCATCACAACTATCTTGAACGATCCGCCATATGGGCGAAAACAGGCGACAGGGAGCTGAAAATGACCGGGAAAACAGATGCTCTGCATCTTATATTGAACAAGAAAATCGTGTCCGGGGTTCTGGACTGGTACCAGCAAAACCATCGGGATCTCCCATGGCGGAGAGACAGGGACCCCTACCACATCTGGATCTCGGAGATCATGCTACAGCAGACCCGGGTGGCGGCGGTGCTGGATTATTACCTGCGCTTTCTCCGCGAGCTTCCGGATCTTTGGGCCCTTGCCGGAGTTTCGGAGGACCGGCTGATGAAGCTCTGGGAGGGACTGGGATATTATAACCGGGCCAGAAATCTGAAGAAGGCGGCGGGAGTGATCCTGGATCGTTTCGGGGGAAGCTTCCCGGAGACAGAGGAGGAACTTCTCTCCCTGCCGGGGATCGGAGCTTACACCGCCGGTGCTATTGGTTCCATCTGTTTCGGCCTTCCGCTTCCGGCAGTGGACGGAAATGTCCTTCGGGTCATTTCCCGGATCATGGCGGACCCATCCCCCATCCAGCAGGAACGCACCAGGGCCGGGGTGCAGCAGGAGCTTCGTCTGGTGTATCAGACCCTGGAGAAATCAAAGCGGAGTACCCTTACCCAGAGCCTGATGGAGCTGGGAGCTACGGTGTGCATACCGAAGGGAGAACCCGGATGCGCGGGCTGTCCGTTAAACCGGATATGTGCTTCTCATAAGGAAGGAACGGAACAGGATTATCCGGTAAAGCTTAAGCAGGCAGCAAGAAGGAAAGAGGAGAAAACCGTATTTATCCTTATTTCAGAGGGGGAGGGGGAGATCCGGACCGCGATCCGCCGACGCCCGGATACCGGACTTCTTTCCGGCCTGTATGAGTTTCCCAATCTTCCCGGGAGCAGGTCCCTGAAACAGGTCCTGGAGCATATGGAGAACTGGGATACGGGAAATGCAGTCCCCATGATGGAGCTTCCCTATACCCATATCTTCAGCCACGTGGAGTGGCACATGAAGGGATTTCTCCTGAAAACGGATAAATGCCCGGAAGAGCTTTCCGGGATCGGAAGGGTACAGTGGGTCTCCCTGCAGAAGCTTCAGGAAGATAATGCCCTTCCTTCAGCCTTTAAGCCCTTCCTTCAGCTGCTGCAAAAAACAGAGTTCCATGAAAATCACCAGAGATAAAGGAGTTTCTGTATGAAATATCTTCGACAGTTTCTTATTATACTGGCCATTTCCTTTGCGGGAGAAGCGCTGTATCATCTGATCCCGCTGCCGATCCCGGCCAGCATCTACGGCATACTGATCCTGTTCATCCTTCTGGAGACAAAGCTCCTTCCCCTTTCCTCGGTGAAGGAGACCGGGAAGTTCCTCATCGAGATCATGCCGGTCATGTTCATCCCTGCAGCAGTGGGGCTTCTGGAATCCTGGAGCATCTTAAAGGGAAGCTGGGTGAGCTATGCCACCATCACGGTCTGCACCACATTTCTCGTTATGATCATTTCCGGCCACGTGACACAGGGCATCATGCGTCACGGCAGGAAGAAGGAAGAGGATCAGAAAAAGGGAGGTGAGCAGTAATGAAGGAATTTTTCCAGGGTTCGCTTTTCTTTGGCGTATGTATCAGTCTGATCTCCTATGAAGTGGGAGTACTGTTAAAAAAGAAGCTGAAGCTCGCCATCTTCAATCCGCTGCTCATCGCCATCGCCCTGACCATCATCGTGCTGCTGGTGTTTGATATTGATTATGCCACCTATGAGAAGAGTGCCAAATATCTCAGCTATCTGCTGACCCCTGCCACGGTAAGTCTGGCCATTCCGCTGTATGAGCAGTTTGAACTTCTGAAAAAGAACTGGAAGGCTCTGCTTGCGGGAATGGTATCCGGCGTGCTGGCCAGCATGCTGGGCGTCCTGGGCTTTGCAGTCATCTTTAAGCTGGATCACGCCTCCTATGTGACCCTTCTTCCGAAATCCATCACCACCGCCATCGGTATGGGGGTATCGGAGGAAATGGGTGGATATGTGGCCATCACCGTTGCGGTGATCATCATCACCGGGATCATCGGAAATATCTTTGCGGAGATCACCTGTAAGCTGTTCAGGATCACGGAACCGGTGGCCCAGGGCATCGCCATAGGCTCCTCGTCCCACGCCATGGGAACGGCCAGGGCCATGGAGATGGGAGATGTGCAGGGCGCCATGAGCAGTCTGTCCATCGTTGTATCCGGCCTTCTTACGGTCCTGGGGGCCATGCTGTTTGAACATCTTTTCTGAAAACTCTCCATGGATAGCTTTGACAATACATGCCCTGCTGTGATAAGATAAGCTTTGGTTTTATGACCAATATTCCATCGTGAAGGACAAGAGGAGGGAAACAAAATGGACATTAAAGCAAAAGTTACCGAGATCGTGGACAAGATCAAGAATGACGGCGATCTGAAGCAGAAATTTGAAGAGAATCCGACCCAGGCAGTTGAGGGCATCATCGGTGTGGATCTTCCGGATGATGTAGTCAATAATGTGGTTACAGGCGTAAAGGCCAAGCTTGCAGGCGGAGCTATTTCAGACGGTGTGGAAAAGCTGAAGAACCTGTTCTGATCTATGCAGATTGACCAATCCGCATTGTGCACTATTTTCTGAAGTTATCAGTGAAAATGTGCAGTCTCTGTGTTATAATCTCGATGTATCTGTTGTTATTCACAGAAAGAAGATGATGATTTTATCGATTTGGAGGAAATCCTATGAATTGTAACATTTGCGGAGCTGAACTTGCTCCCGGTACGATCAACTGTCCCGTATGCGGATCTCCCGTTGCTGATCCGAATGCGGCAGCCCAGAATGCGACCAATGCGTATTCCATGGCAGGCGGAAACAATGCACCGTCCAATCCCTTTGGCGCCATGCAGGCTCCGCAGAACATGGGCGCTTCCAACGGGGGCATGAATAACGGTATGAGTATGGGATATGATCCCATGGCACAGCCGTCCTTCTCGGATCCCTATGCAGCACCGGCAAGCACACCTGCTGCCGTAAAGATGCCGAAGAAATCCCATGTAGGTCTGATCATCGGTATCGCTGCCGGCGTTCTTGCGGTAGGTGCAGTTCTCCTGCTTTATTTCCTTGGGGTATTCAGCGGCAAGGACGGGGTTTACAAGTTTGAAAGCATTAATTACGGCGGCATGGAGATCACCAAAGAAACACTGGATACCTATGCAGGCGCCATGGGAGTAGATTTTTCTTCGTTCCAGATCGAGATCAAAGGCGACACCGCTACGGTCAGCATCTATGGTGAGTCCGTAGAATGTACGGTAACCTTCGACGGAAGCAATGTTACCTTCGTTGCTCCGGGAACCGGCAAGACACTTACCGGTACCAAGAGCGGCAACACCATTACCATCGAAGAGTCGGGCGGTAAGATTGTATTTAAGAAGTAGCATATGTATCAAGGGGCAGGGGACAGCTCAGTTCTCTGCCCTTAAATATTTATGATGCTGGGGTCAAACAAGGACACGAGGACGCTCTCGCGACCTTTTGACCCTGTCATCATATCTACGGAGGTTGCAATGGAAGAGAATTACGGAGGCGAACTGAATCCCTTCGCAGAACCGCATCGTCCTTCCCAGAACGGTTCGGGACAGAATCCATATCAGAATGGTCCGGTACAGGATCCATATCAGAACAGTCTGGGACAGAACCCATATCAGAACAGTCCGGGACAGAACCCATATCAGAACGGCCCGGGACAGAATCCCTTTCAGAACGGTCCGGTACAGAACCCGTTTCAGCCCGGGGGGTACTCCTCGGATGTACAGAACTATGATCCCTATATGGGGGTTCAGACTTACAGCGAGAGTCTGCCGGAGCCTCGGGTAAAGGAGAAGGCAGGAAAAAGCGGTATCGGAAAATGGATCGGCCTGTCAGCCGGCGTGCTGGCCCTGGGAGCGGTTCTGGTGCTGTGGCTGCTGGGATTCTTTCATTCGAAGAACGGAACCTATATCTGGGATGATTATCAGGTATTCGGCATGACGGTGGAGCTTAAGATCGACGGAGACACCGGGGATCTCACCATCACCGCAGACGGTAAGCCCCAGACCCAGAAATGCGATGTTACATTTGATTCCGACCGGGTGGTGCTTTCCATGAACGGAAAGTATCTGAACTGCAGCTATAACCGGAAGAAACAGACCATCACCATACCGGATGATACCTATCTGAATTCCGATCTTGTATTGGAAAAGGAATAAACTTAAGCGAAGAACGGAGATTATACTTCATGAACTGGAGAGAATACATTCGACCGGTTACGCCCTATGTCCCCGGGGAACAGCCCAGGGATAACCGGGTGATCAAATTAAATACCAACGAGAATCCCTATCCCCCCTCACCGAAGGTGATGGAGCCTTATGATTTCCCGCTCAGAAAATATCCGGATCCCACCGCCGGCGACCTGGTACAGGCCATCGCGGATTACCACGGTGTGGATAAGGAACAGGTCTTTGTGGGGGTCGGCAGTGATGATGTGCTGGGAATGGCATTCCTGACCTTCTTTAATTCGGATCTGCCCATCCTGTTCCCGGATATATCCTATTCCTTTTATCCGGTTTGGGCAGAGGTCTTTCAGATCCCCTGCAGGAGTATCCCCGTTACGGAGGATTTCACCATCCGTGCCGAGGATTATCTCGGGGAAAACGGAGGCGTTGTATTCCCCAATCCCAATGCCCCCACCGGGATCCTTCTGCCGAAGGAAAATGTGAAGCAGATCCTGGACGGCAACCGGGATTCCATCGTCATCGTAGACGAGGCCTATATCGATTTTGCACCGGAGGGAAGCAGCGCTTTGTCCCTGCTTCCGGAATATGATAATCTTCTGGTGGTCCGCACATTCTCCAAGTCCCGCTCCATGGCGGGTCTCAGGATCGGCTATGCCATCGGAAGCCGGGAGGTGATCGCTGCCATGCAGGCGGTGAAATATTCCTACAACTCCTACACCATGAATCAGCCCTCCATCGTCTGGGGCGTAAGATCCATTCAGGATGACGCCTATTTCCGTGAGATGGTGCAGAAGATCGTGGCTACCAGGGAGCGGTTCACAGCAGCCCTTCAGGATATGGGCTTCCGGGTCCTTCCTTCGGCAACGAATTTTGTCTTCGCAGGACATCCATCGGTTCCGGCCAGGGAGATCTTTGAGAAGGCCAGGGGAAATGGTATATTCTTCCGTTATTTCAGCCAGCCCCGGGTATGCGATTTTCTTCGGATCACCATCGGAACGGATGAGGAGATGGATCAGGTGATCCGTTTTCTCCGGGAAAATCTTGACATCAACCCTAAAAAATTATATCATTAATCTGTTGTACTTTTTCCGGTACAATGAAAACTTAATAAGGAGGTGCTCCTGTGGATACGCTCACCATAATCATCATGGTAGTCATAGTCCTCGTGGTTGGTGTCGCAGCCTGGTTTGCCGGAGCGGCTTATCGCAAGAATATTGCGGAAGCGAAGGTCGGTAAAGCAGAAGACAAGGCCAGAGAGATCATAGACGAAGCCCTGAAGGATGCTGAAGCAAAGAAGCGTGATATCCTCCTCACTGCCAAAGAAGAAGCGATGAAGACGAAGAACGACATCGAAAAGGAAGTGAAGGAAAGACGCAACGAGATTCAGCGTATGGAAGAGAGAGTTCTGTCGAAGGAGGAGAACCTGGATAAGAAGATCGATAATCTCGATCGGAGAGAGCGTTCGCTTTCATCCAGGGAATCGAACCTGTCCAAGAAACAGGCAGAGATCGACGAGCTTTCAGCAAAGCAGCAGCAGGAACTGGAGAGAATCTCCGGACTCACCTCTGAACAAGCAAAGGAATATTTGCTTCGGACTGTGGAAGATGACGTAAAGCATGAAACCGCAGTCATGATCAAGGAAATGGAAATGCGGGCCAAAGAAGAGGCCGACAAGAAAGCCAGGGAGTATGTCGTTACTGCCATTCAGAAATGTGCAGCTGACGTTGTCTCCGAATCCACCATTTCACTGGTGCAGCTGCCCAATGATGACATGAAGGGCCGCATCATCGGACGAGAAGGTCGTAACATCCGTACACTGGAAACACTTACGGGCGTAGATCTGATCATCGATGATACCCCGGAAGCAGTTGTACTTTCCAGCTTTGATCCGGTACGCCGCGAGGTGGCAAGGATCGCACTGGAGAAGCTCATCGTAGACGGACGGATCCATCCGGCCCGGATCGAGGAGATGGTGGAAAAGGCAAAGAAGGAAGTGGAGAACATGATGCGCGAGGAAGGCGAAGCTGCCACCCTCGAAGTTGGCGTTCATGGTATCCATCCCGAACTGGTTAAACTCTTGGGCCGGATGAAGTTCCGTACCAGCTATGGTCAGAACGCTCTTAAGCATTCCATTGAAGTGGCTCAGCTTTCCGGACTCATCGCCGGCGAGATCGGCGTAGACGTCAAGCTGGCCAAACGTGCAGGTCTTCTTCATGATATCGGTAAATCCATCGATCATGAAATGGAAGGCTCTCATGTAACCATTGGTGTGGATCTGTGCCGCAAGTACAAGGAAAATGCAACGGTGATCAATGCCGTAGCTTCCCACCATGGAGATTGTGAAGCAGAATCCCTTATCGCATGCATCGTGCAGGCCGCAGATACCATTTCTGCCGCAAGACCCGGTGCAAGACGCGAGACTCTTGAGACCTATACCACCAGACTTACCAAGCTGGAGGCTATTGCCAATGAGTTTAAGGGAGTTGAAAGATCTTTTGCTATTCAGGCAGGTCGTGAGATCCGTGTGATGGTAGTTCCTGAGCATGTGACCGACAGTGATATGGTAATTCTCGGAAGAGAGATTGCAAAGCGCATTGAGGATGAGCTGGAATACCCCGGGCAGATCAAGATCAGCCTGATCAGGGAATCCCGCGTTACCGATTATGCGAAGTAGCTCCGAGACAGCCAATGCATTTAAACCCCTTTTCGATTTACGGAAAGGGGTTTTTTAAACGGGAGATGGAAGATGAAAGAGACAAAAAGACTGGAACGGATCCTGAAATATGAAGCTTACCGCGTTAAGGTATATGAAGATGTGCTGCAGCAGTCCGACGGCACCATACTGCATCATGATTATGTGAAAAACCGGGACGGGGCTGCGGTGCTGCTTGTGGATGCGGACGAAAATGTGATCCTGGTACGGCAGTACCGGAATGTGGAGGATAAGGTGGTCCTGGAGATCCCTGCCGGAGTGTCCGAGCCGGAGGATCCGGGCTTCGATGTTACTGCTCTTCGTGAAGCGGAGGAGGAGACGGGACTTGTTCCGAAGCGGATGAAGCTGATCGGGAATATCCTCAATGCGGCGGGACTCTTTGATGAGCACACGGCGGTCTTTGTGGGATGGGACCTGGAAAAGGGGAGAAGACACCTGGATCCGGAGGAATCCATCGACCTGGTAAGGCTTCCCTTTACCAAGGCGCTGGATATGATCTACAGCGGAGAAATCTATGACGGAAAAACGGTGATCGCCTTACTGGGGTATCAGGACATGAAGACCCGGGGACTCCTGGGATAAAAAAGGATATTATGTTCCTTTCGTAACCCGGAAGGGGAAGGGATCCTGAAAAAGTTAAAAAAATCGGCATTTTGCATAAATACAAGATGATGTGGTGCCGGATTTTATGGGGTGCATATTTCGTGGAAATGCCCGAAAACCCGCATAAAACAAGGGTTTTTGAGAAAAAATTGTTATTGATTTTATGTAAATTTGTAATTATACTGTAACTTATCAGGAAAAAAGATGTCGTTGGCGCGATATATAGAATCTTTTTTCAATGTTCAGGGGTGGATATGGATCTCGTTAAAATGATTGGGGCGTACGTCACGTATCTCAGTGACGTTAAGCATTCAAGTCAGAACACAATTCAATCCTATCATCGTGATCTCAATAAAATGCAGGAATATTTCGAACAGAAGGGCGTAACGGAAGTGGGAGATATCAGTTCCACTTCTCTTGGTTCGTATGTGCTCTATCTGGAAGGCTCGGGGATGAGTGCAGCTACGGTATCCCGCAGCATCGCATGCATTCGGTCTTTTTTTCTATATCTTTTGGGAAAGGGACTGGTCCAGGGGAATCCTACGGATACCTTAAGACCGCCAAAGGTAGAGAAGAAGACGCCGGATACGCTTTCGGTGGAGGAAGTAAATCTGCTTTTGCAACAGCCTTCCGGCGATTCGCCGAAGGAGATCCGGGATAAGGCCATGCTGGAGCTGCTCTATGCCACGGGACTCAGGGTTTCGGAGCTGATCCATCTTAAGGCACAGGATGTGAGACCGGAGCTGGGATTTATTGCCTGCAGTGATAACGGCAAGACCCGGAGTATTCCGATCGGGGATCAGGCGAAGGATGCACTTACAACCTATATTCGCAAGGTACGACCTATCATGGTAAAGGATGGGGATTTTCTCTTCGCCAATGTGAAGGGCGAGCCCATGTCAAGGCAGGGCTTTTGGAAGATCATCAAGTACTATGCAAAGAAAGCACATATCGAGAAGGATATAACGCCGCATATGATCCGGCATTCCTTTGCGTCACATCTGGTGAGCAACGGTGCTGACCTTCATGCTGTGCAGGAGATGCTGGGGCATTCGGATATTTCCACGACACAGATCTATCTGAAGGAGAAAACGGGTCATCTGAAGGAAGTGTATGACAAGGCACATCCAAGGGCGTCCAAACGAGCAGAGTAGAAGCAGGGATCTTAATATAAGATCCCTGTTTTTTTAGGAGGTATATTACGATGGCAGGTTCATCGATAGGAACAGTTTTTAAGGTGACCACATGGGGAGAGTCCCATGGAGCAGGGATCGGGGCAGTGGTAGACGGCTGTCCGGCAGGGCTTCCTCTGGACGAGGAGTATATCCAGACCTATCTGGACCGGAGAAAACCGGGAGGAAGGGATTTCTCCACCCCCAGGAAGGAAGAGGATAAGGTGAAGATCCTGTCCGGCGTATTTGAAGGAAAGACCACCGGGACCCCCATTTCCCTGATGATCGAGAATACTTCCCAGAGATCCGGGGATTATGGAAATCTGGCCACTACCTGGCGGCCGGGACATGCGGATTACGGGTTTGATGTGAAATACGGTTTTCGGGATTACCGCGGCGGAGGAAGATCCTCCGGAAGAGAGACGGCTGCCCGGGTGGCAGCAGGGGCAGTGGCCATGAGGATCCTGGAGCAGTATGGTATAGAGGTGCATGCCTGGGTCAGCGCCATCGGACCGGTGGTATGCGATCCGGACAGGTTTGATGCGGATGAGCTCCAACGAAACCCCTTCTCCATGCCGGATGCCCAGGCAGCGGCCAAGGCGGAGGCCTATCTTAAGGAGCTGATGCTGGAAAAGGATTCCACGGGAAGTGAAGTGACCTGTATCGCTACGGGCGTTCCCGCAGGGATCGGAGAGCCGGTGTTCGATAAGCTGGATGCCCGGCTGGGACAGGCGATCTTCTCCATTGGCGCTGTTAAGGCCGTGGAGATCGGAGACGGAAAGGCGGTTGTCCGGGCCAGAGGATCTGAGAACAATGACCCATTCCGGATACGGAACGGGAAGGTGGTGAAGACCACCAATCATGCAGGCGGTATTCTGGGTGGGATCAGTGACGGAAGCGATATCCTGATCCGTGCTTCCTTTAAGCCTACGCCCTCCATTTTTCAGGAACAGCAGACAGTGAACCGGGACCATGAGGAGGTTGATCTTGCCATCAAGGGCAGACACGATCCGGTGATCGGACCCAGAGCTGCTGTGGTGGTGGAGATGATGACCGCCATGACGCTGGCAGACCTTCTTCTGATCCGGATGACCAATCGACTGGATTGATAAAAGGAGAATTAAGTGAGCGAGCTGAAGATCGTAGATAACATATGTCCCTGCTGTGGCGGAGAGATCCCCAAGGGAGCTCTGGTCTGTCCCTTCTGCGGCTTTGAGAATGAGAGGATCGCGGAAGAACAGGAAAAGGACCGG
>JAGBNH010000081.1 GCA_017634475.1 Eubacterium sp. | reverse complement strand
CAAGCTGCTCTGCGCTCACCTGGCCGCCTACCACTGACAGGCGAAGGGAAAAATGATCCTTCTGCTTCTGCCGCATAAATCCTCCCTTTTTCAGGGTTGCGTAATCTGTTCCCATAGTTTTCTCCTTCTTATCTTCCGGGTGATCTCCATCATGGCATTTATCACGATCTGCCGATCAATCTCCGACCTTCCGAACGTAGAGCTCATAGGTACCGTCTTCATTCTCACTGATCTTTAAGATCTTATGTCCTTCATCCTTCACGCTTCGCGGTACGTTCAGGATCGGCTCTCCCGAATTCAAATGCACCTGAAGGATCTGCCCGTCTTCCAGTTCCTCCAGTGCGATCTTGGTTTTCACAAAGGTTACCGGACATACCACATCTGTAATATCCACTCTGTCATCTACCGTAAATGCCATATCTGCCATGTTATTCTTCCTCCATATTTACCAAAAATTGCCACAATTATAGGATACCGGCTCCTGTCTGTAAATTCGGGTATTTTAATAGTCGGTGATAACCAACAATTATCACCGACCATCTGTAAACCTGTTCATCCGTGTATCGTACACGCTGCCTGTCACCCGCAGGGGAAATCCCTTTCTTCCCGACATCTTAATATTCATCCAGGAAATGATGACGGACCCCTTTCTTTTTATATGCGATCACCGTATCCACATTTACATTTTCCACACTCCTGAAAATGTTGGATTCGATATAGGGATTCTCCTTCTTTAACGCGGCGATCAGCTTCTTCGTCTCTAACCGTTTCGATGACGTTGTACCGTCTTCATGGCACGTCGAACAGGTATCCGTAAAGTGGCAGGCACACTGCAGGAAATGCAGTTCATTGTAATCCCGCCATGCACAGATATCCTGCTCCCTTACCAGATACAGCGGACGTATCAGCTCCATCCCCTCAAAATTCGTACTGTGAAGCTTCGGCATCATGGTCTGGATCTGCGCTCCGTGCAGCATCCCCATCAGGATGGTCTCGATCACATCATCATAGTGATGCCCGAGCGCGATCTTATTGCACCCAAGTGCTTTTGCCCTGCTGTAAAGATAGCCTCTTCGCATTCTTGCGCAGATATAGCAGGGACTCTTCTCTATGGTATCCACTGCATCAAAGATATCGCTCTCGAATACGGTGATGGGGATCCCAAGGGCCTTCGCATTGCTCTCGATCAGCTGTCGGTTGTCCGCGTTATACCCCGGGTCCATTACCAGAAATGTCAGCTCAAAGTTACAGTGTTTATGCCTCTGGATCTCCTGAAAAAGCTTTGCCATGAGCATCGAATCTTTTCCGCCGGAGATGCAGACTGCGATATGATCCCCTTCCTCGATCAGACGGTACAGCTTACAGGCCTTTGCAAATGGGGAAAAAAGCTGCTTATGAAACTTCTTCCGTATGCTTTCTTCCGCGATCCTCTGCTTATCTTCTCTGTCTTTTTCGTCAGCAGTGTATGACCGGACATATCCGATATAACCGCCTTCCAGACTGAAGCATTCCGGATGTTCCGGGAAATCCGCTTCCTCGAAGTCCCTTGTCCTGCGCCCGATCTCACAGTAGAATACAAGTTTTTTCTCTTTCGGCAGCTCCGCGATCTTTCTCTTCTCTACCTCACCGGCTTCCGGATCCAGTGCCAGAGCCCCCGGGATCATGCCATACAACCGGAGTCCCTCGTCCCTGACATCGATCAGAAGATAAGAATCCTTCTGCCATTTTTTCATCTCTTCGCAGGTTATTTCCTTCATTGTTCCTCCTCCGTGTCCATGGGGGACGCCGATCAAAAGGAAATGATCAGCCCGTCAGTCTCCCACCTTCCGGATGAACAGTTCGAAGGTACCATCCTCGTTGTTGTCGATCCGGAGTACTTCATGTCCTTCCTCCTTCACACTGCGTGGAACATTCTGGATCGGTTCTCCGTCATTGATGTGTACCTGCAGGATATCGCCGTCATCCAGCTCCTCCAGTGCCACCTTGGTCTTCACAAACGTGATGGGGCAGGTAACATCCGTAATATCAATCGTATCTGTAACAGTAAAATCAGCCACTTCTATGTCCTCCGCATTAAGTTCTTCGAATTCAACATCTTCCAGAATGATCAGCTCTTCCTTCCGCACACTCCTTGCTTCAGGCGCTCCCTCCACATGAAAGGCGTTCAGGACCGGATCCTTCGCTGCCAGTGACAGGATCAGGTAGCTTGCCCGGTTGTCATTGGCCATACGCTTATCCTCTTCTGAAGGCCGGGACGGGGTCTCCGGGTGAGAATGCCAGTTTCCCAGGGGACTTATCCCCTCCGCGCGCATATCCCTGATGGATGCCAGCTGCTCCCGGGGATCGATGGTAAAATGTTCATTTGTATGATCCGTATTGGTCAGCAGATATACTTTCCGGATCTCCCGAACACCATCCTCCCGGTCCACGCCGCCGATGAGCCCGCAGGCCTCATCAGGCTGCTGGGATATGGCGTATTCCGTGATCCGGATGAGATCCGATCTTCTAATGGTTATCTTCATGGAGTTCTCCTAACATACGTTACTTCTCTGCGCTTCCGGGATGAAAATCGCAGGCTGCCTGCTCGTAATCAATAAGCTTCGTGATGGTGGGTGTGTCTGAACATACGGCACAGCCCTTTCCGCGAGGCGGGAGCTTGATCTTGTGGAACTCCATCTTCAGCGCATCATAGGTCAGGAGATATCCCACCAGCAGATCACCCACACCGGTGATATACTTTACAGCCTCCATGGCTTGAAGGGATCCGATAACGCCGCCCATGGCACCGATGACACCGGCCTGCTTGCAGGTAGGCACAGCATCCTTTGGAGGCGGATTTTTGAAAATACACCTGTAGCAGGGGCCTTCTCCCGGAAGGATCGTGGTGAGCTGTCCCTTGAACCGGATGATCCCCGCATGGCTGAGGGGTTTCTTCGCCATAACACAGGCGTCATTGATCAGGAACTTGGCCGGAAAATTATCCGTTCCGTCCAGAATGAAATCATAATCCTTGATCAGATCCAGGATATTCTCGCTGCTGACGAAATCATAATAGGTATTCACCTGTACATCCGGATTAATGGCCCGCATGGTCTCTGCCGCAGATTCCACCTTCTTCTTTCCGATGTCATTCGTCGTGTGGATCACCTGCCGCTGCAGATTGGACAGATCCACCACATCCGCATCCACGATACCGATTGTACCCACGCCCGCAGCCGCCAGATACAGCGCTGCAGGAGCGCCCAGCCCGCCGGCACCGATGATCAGGACCTTTGCGGCCAGAAGCTTCTTCTGTCCCTTGGCGCCGATCTCCTTCAGGATGATGTGCCGCGAGTAACGTTCCAGCTGCTCATTTGTAAAAGCCATTATCTTCCACCCCCCATGAAGTACAGGAATTCCACTTCATCCCCATCCTTCAGGGTCGTGGATGCGAATGCACCGGACTCCACAAATTCTTCATTTATGGACACCGTTACATACTGGGGAGTCTCCACATTTTCCTGCTCGATCAGGGCGGCTACCGTAAGGCCATCCGCAACTTCCTTCTTCACACCTGCTACCGTAATCTTCATCTTCTGTTTCCTCCTGTTTCTTGATACGGTTTTTAAGATCCTTCCCTTCCCCTTCCATGCACTTCGACACTTCGCATCAAAGAATGGGCTGGCAGGACTGCCGGGATCCATATTTTAAATCATATAAAACCACTCATCACACGGCTTCACCTCTTCGGTGATCCGGCGGTTGTCCGTGGTCCTGTATTCCATCTCAGGGTTCTTCATGCTGACACGCGTATTCTCCGGAACAGAGCCGGTGAT
>JAGBNH010000080.1 GCA_017634475.1 Eubacterium sp. | reverse complement strand
TGCCGCCTGCAGCACGGAGTTGGTACGCCGCGCTCCCAGACCTACCTTCTTTGCGATATCCACCGCATCACAGGTATAGAAACGGATGTTGTTCTCCGCGATATATTTCTTTACTGCCGCAGGAAGATGCTGCTCCAGCTCCTCATCCGTCCAGGTGCAGTTCAGCAGGAAGGAGCCCCCGGGCTTTACATCCTGGACCATATCGTATTTGGTCAGATAAGCACTGTTATGACAGGCCACGAAATCCGCCTGCTTTACATAGTAGGTGGACTTGATGGGGCTGTCGCCGAATCGAAGGTGAGAAATGGTCACGCCGCCGGATTTCTTGGAATCATACTGGAAATACGCCTGTACGTATTTGTCGGTATGGTCACCGATGATCTTGACGGAGTTCTTGTTGGCGCCAACGGTTCCGTCAGCACCCAGTCCCCAGAACTTGCAGGCCTTGGTTCCTGCAGGTGCAACATCCGGGTTGGAGGTTACCGGCAGGGACAGATGTGTCACGTCATCATTGATGGACAGGGTGAATTCCTTCTTCGGAGAATCGCTCCAGAGATTCTCAAATGCTGCCTGGATATCTCCGGGCTGCACATCCTTGGAGCCTAAGCCGTAACGACCGCCTACGATGAGGCAATCCTTCCATTTTGTATCACGAAGGGCGGAGCATACATCCAGGAACAGGGGCTCGCCGACACCGCCGGGCTCCTTGGTCCGGTCCAGGACAGCGATCTTCTGCACGGTCTCCGGAAGCACACTTGTCAGATGCTTTACGGAGAAGGGACGATAGAGATGTACCTCAACGATACCTACCTTTCGCCCTGCGGCGTTCAGGTAATCCACAACCTCCTCTGCCGCATCACAGACAGAGCCCATGGCCACCAGGATCTCCGTTGCGTCCGGCGCACCATAGTAATTAAAGGGCTTATAGTCGGTGCCGATCTTCGCGTTCACCATATCCATATATTTTACAACCGTGTCCACCGTGCTGATGTACGCGGGGTTGCTTGCTTCACGATGCTGGAAGAAGGTTTCCGGCTGCTCAGCGGAGCCCAGGAGATGGGGATGCTCGGGATTCAGGGCATGCTCGCGGAAGCGGCGTACTGCGTCCCAGTCCACCATTTCCCGAAGGTCCTCATAATCCCATACTTCGATCTTCTGGTACTCATGAGAGGTACGGAAGCCGTCGAAGAAATGCATCATGGGAAGCTTTCCTGCGATGGTAGCCAGATGGGCTACTGCCGCCAGGTCCATGACCTGCTGAACGCTATTGGAGCAGAGCATGGCGAAACCGGTCTGCCGGCAGCCCATAACATCGGAATGGTCACCGAAGATGGACAGAGCATGGGTAGCCAGGGCACGGGCAGCCACATGGAACACCGTAGGGGTATGCTCGCCGGCCAGCTTATACATATTCGGGATCATCAGGAGCAGACCCTGGGATGCCGTAAAGGTGGTGGTATAAGCGCCTGCAGTGATGGATCCGTGTACGGCACCTGCCGCACCACCCTCGGATTCCATCTCAATGATATTTACCTTCTCGCCGAAGAGATTCTTTCTTCCGGAAGCTGCCCACTCATCCATGCTTTCCGCCATGGGGGAGGAAGGCGTGATGGGATAGATCGCTGACACTTCGGAAAATGCATAGGCCACGTGGGCTGCTGCCGTATTGCCGTCCATGGTTTTTCTTACACGCATCACTGATCACCTCCATTCTCTTTTGCTGCCGGTACTGTATCTTCATCCAGCGCTGTATTCTTCAGTGCTTCATGCTGCTTGTAAATGTACTCCGGAACGATCTGCTCTTTGACCACGTTCCGCATGCAGACATACTGGCACATCTTGCAGTTCTCGCAGATCTCCGGATCGATCACCGCATGCTTCTCTTCCATGTAGATGGCACCGTTGGGACAGTTGTTCATGCAGTCCTCGCAGCCGATGCAGGCGGAATCGCACACCTTCGTCTTGTCCTCATAATCCGCTGTAGAGGAGCAGGGAACAAGCTTGATCCCCTTGTAGGGAACCATTGTGATGAGGCGCTTCGGGCAGGCATAGGTACAATCCCGGCAGCCCACACATTTCTCCGGATCCACAACAGCCGTACCGTTCACTACGGAGATAGCGCCGTAACGGCAAACTGCTGTACAGCTGCCCTGGCCGCAGCAGCCGGTGGTGCAGAGGCCCAGTGCCTTTGCATCCTGCTTTGCTGCTTCCTCGCAGGTCTGGATACCCATTTCCTTATACTTTGCGGAAGCTCTGTTACCGCCGGAGCAGCGGACGAAAGCCACCTTCTCCTTCAGCCTGGTGAGATCGTGCAGGGTATCCACGATGATCTTCTTCTTGCAGCGGACCGTACAGGTCTCACAGCCCACACATTTGGAATAATCGATCACGGCATGGTGATCCACGATGGATACAGCACCCTTCGGACATACCCGCTCGCATTCGCCGCAGCCGATACATCCATAACCGCAGGTGGCACGTACCACATCCTCTTCTTCCTCTGTAGATGAACAGGGGATAAAATTCGTAGCCTCTCTGGGGATCATCCGGATCAGCCGCTGGGGACACACGCCCTCTGCCGCACAGTCTCCGCAGCCGTTGCAGAGCTCCCGGTCAACGATGATCTTCCCATCCTCCATCCGGATCGCTCCACGCTTGCAGGCCGCAACGCATGACCCTACTCCAACGCAGCCACTCTTACATTCACCCCGGCGGAAGCCGGATTCCACCGCAGCCTGACAGCTTGCGGCTGTGTCCCTGAACCTCGCCTTACCTGCAGCACTGCCCGAACAGGCCACGAAGGCGATCATGTCTTCACCCGAAGGAACGGAAATCTTTTCTTTTTCCATATTTACCCCCTTGATATTCATAGTGTGATAATACAGCCCATACAGTATTCATTATACTATATCAGCGCTTTTATCACCACTGTAATGTCCGAAAAATAAAAGGAACTCCGGCGAATACCGGCTTTCTGTCGAAATACGATACCCGCGCGGAGCCTTTTTCATAAATGGTAGTTAAGTTAAGGATTTACGCTTTGGTATTCTTTACGATGTCAGCAGCTTCTGCCACCAGGGAACGGATCTTCTCGAATTCCCCTGCCTTGATCAGATCACCCTTCACCATCCAGCTTCCGCCGCAGCAGAAGATCCTGGAGGACTTCAGATAATCCACAACATTTGTAGCATTGATCCCGCCTGTGGGCATGAATTTCACCTTCGGAAATGCAGCGCCAACGGCATTGATCATGCTGAGTCCGCCTGCATTCTCAGCCGGGAAGAACTTCACATGATCCAGTCCAAGCTTCACAGCCTGGATCAGCTCGGTGGGTGTCTGAATTCCCGGGCAAACCGGAATGTCCTTCTTCAGGCAGTAGGATACGATCTCTTCATCAAAGCCGGGAGATACGATAAACTTCGCACCTGCATTTACAGCTCTGTCTACCTGATCGATGGTCAGTACCGTACCGGCGCCAACCAGCATATCCGGGAACTTCTCCGCCATAATACGGATGGATTCCTCTGCCGCATCTGTACGGAAGGTTACCTCCGCTGCCGGAAGTCCGCCTTCCATCAGCGCCTTGCCAAGGGGCTCGGCGTCCTTTGCATCATTTAAAACAACTACAGGGATGATACCGACCTCGGTGAACCGGGCCAGTGCCTGCTGAGTCTTCTCGCTGTTCATATCTTCGTCTCCTTCTTATCGCGTCATTTCCTGTGGATTTTCAGGTCTCTTCGGACACTTCATTTCCGCAGGATGACAGGGAATTTATTTATCTGCTGTTGTTACGTCGGTATCGTCTTCCTTCTCGTCAGCGAACTTGCTCTCGTCCAGATTGTTGGGATCCTGACCGATGTAAGCAAGGATACCGCCGTCGATGTAGATCACCTGACCGTTGATGAAATCCGATGCGGGAGAAGCAAGGAATACAGCCAGTCCCTGCAGGTCCTCGGTACGTCCCCAACGCTGTGCCGGGGTCTTGGAACGGATGAACCGGTCAAAGGGATTCATGGAACCATCCTCCTGCTTTGCACGAAGGGGTGCAGTCTGGGGAGTCGCGATGTAACCGGGTCCGATGGCGTTACACTGAATGTTGTACTGTCCGTATTCGGAGCAGATATTCTTGGTGAGCATCTTCAGACCGCCCTTTGCAGCTGCATAAGCGGATACGGTCTCACGTCCCAGCTCACTCATCATGGAGCAGGCGTTGATGATCTTACCGCCGCCGCGCTTCATCATGCTGGGGATCACTGCCTTGGAGCAGATGAAGGGACCGGTGAGGTCGATATCGATCACCAGGTTCCAGTCCTTTACGGACATCTCATGCATGGGAATCCTTCGGATGATCCCGGCATTGTTCACCAGAATGTCGATGGGGCCAACCTTCTCTTCCACATCAGCCACAAACTTCTGTACCTGATCCTCCTTTGTTACGTCACATACCGCACCGTAAGCCTCGATGCCGGCCTTACGGTAATTCTCAAGTCCAAGATCCACCAGATCCTGATTGATATCATTAAAAACGATCTTAGCTCCCACCTCTGCGTAGGCCTGTGCGTAAGCAAAGCCAAGTCCGTAGGATGCGCCGGTAACCCATGCCACCTTACCCGTCAGGGCAAACTTCTGAAGAAAATCGCTCATTCTTATCTCCTTTTCTTATCTAACGTCATATTGTTACATTCATGACTCTGCCATCCTGAACGAAGTGAAGGATCCCGTCGTCGGATCGAACCATAAGATTCTTCGCTCACAGGCTACGCGCTTAGGCGCGCTTGCCTTGTGGCTCAGAATGACTCCTCTGATTTCAAACTCTCTCACCTTTTTTGAGATCCTGCGAATCATGCTTTACATCAGATCCTGATTTCTTACATCGTCCATGTCATCAAAATCCTGGTTTTCGCCCACCATACCCCAGATGAAGGTATAGTTCTGGGATCCGCATCCGGAGTGGATGGACCAGCTGGGAGAGATCACCGCCTGCTCGTTCCGCATAACGATATGTCTGGTCTCCTGAGGTTCTCCCATGAAATGCATGACAAATGCATCCTCGGGGATCTCAAAGTACAGATAAACCTCCATGCGGCGGTCATGGGTGTGGCTGGGCATGGTGTTCCATACACTGCCCGGTTCCAGATGAGTCATACCCATTTCCAGCTGGCAGCTCTCTACCTGGCCGGGAAGGATATACTTGCAAATGGTCCGGTGATTGGACTGCTCCAGACAACCCAGCTCCTTCTTGTTCTCCTGCTTGATGATCACAACGCCTTCCTCCGGCTCACCATTCACCTTGATGAGAACGGTGGGGCAGCTTCTGTGCGCCGGTGCGCTGTTGATGTAGAACTTCGGGGGATTTGCAGGATCGATGGCCTTGAAAACGATATCCTGCTTGCCCATACCGATGTACATTCCGTTACGGTGCGCCACGGTGTATTCCTTTCCGTCTACGGAAATGATACCGTCGCCGCCGATATTGATGACGCCCATCTCGCGGCGCTCAAGGAAATATTTCGCACGAAGCTCATCTCCTGCTTCCAGCTTCAGTTCCTTATTCACCGGAGTAGCTGCTCCTGCGATGATCCGGTCGATGTGGCTGTAAACCAGGCGGATCTCATCCTCGAAGAATACCTTCGGGATCAGGAATTCCTCACGAAGTCTTTCGGTTGTATAAAATTTCGCATCCTTCGGGGATGCTGCTGTTCTCAGTTCCATGTGCGACGTTAACTCCTCTCTTAACTTCCATTATCTCTGTCGTTCCGATCGCTCTCTCTGTCGTTCTGATCGCTCTCTCTGTCATCCTGAACGAAGTGAAGGATCTTTTTTGGCTTTGACCATAAGATTCTTCGCTTCGCTCAGAATGACACGTAAATCTCGCTCAGAATGACACGTAAATCTCGCTCAGAATGACACGTAAATCTCGCTCAGAATGACACGATGTTATCGCTTGACTCTTGCACCTGCACCGCTCATGATGCCTTCCACTTCCTTCAGGGATGCCATGGTGGTATCGCCGGGAGTGGTCATGGCCAGAGCACCGTGAGCCGCACCATAGTTCACTGCCTTCTCCGGATCACCGTAGGTCATGAGGCCGTAAACCAGGCCCGATGCGAAGGAATCGCCGCCGCCTACACGATCCATGATCTCCAGTGCATCATACTGTGCAGCCTTGTAGATCTCGCCGTCTGCCCAGCAGATAGCGGACCAGTCGTTAACGGTTGCGGTACGAACGGTACGAAGGGTGGTTGCAACTACCTTGAAGTTCGGGTAGGTCTTTGCAGCTTCGTTGATCATCTTCTTGTAACCATCCAGATTAAGTTCCTTCAGGTTCTCGTCATTTCCTTCTACCTCGAAGCCAAGGCAAGCAGTGAAGTCTTCCTCGTTACCGATCATGACATCCACATACTTTGCGATCTCCTTGTTGACCTCCTGGGCCTTCTCCTGTCCGCCGATGGCGCTCCACATGGAAGGACGATAGTTCAGGTCGTAGGATACGATGGTTCCGTACTTCTTGGCGGTCTTTATGGCCTCGATCACGGTCTTCGAGCTGGTCTCGGAAAGTGCGGCGTAGATCCCGCCGGTGTGCAGCCAGCGAACGCCCAACTTACCAAAAACATATTCAAAATCAAAATCCTCAGCGGTTGCCTTAGAGATGGCTGTATTGGCACGATCGGAGCAACCCAGTGCACCGCGGATACCGAAGCCTCTCTCCGTGAAGTTGATACCGTTCCGGCATACTCTTCCGATACCGTCGGTCTTCATCCACTTGATCAGGGAAGTGTCTACGCCGCCCTGCAGGATGAAATCCTCCATCAGCTTACCGACTTCATTGTCTGCAAATGCGGTAAGTACAGCGGTCTTCATGCCGAAGCAACGACGAAGTCCGCGGATCACGTTGTACTCTCCGCCGCCTTCCCATGCCTTAAAGCTTCTGGCTGTCTTGATCCTGCCTTCGCCCGGATCCAGACGGAGCATAACCTCTCCCAGACTCACTGCATCAAATGCGCATTCTTCCTTGCTCCTAAGATTCAACTCAACTCCCATTTTTCGCCTCCAATTTTGAATATATGATGATTTGAACTGTTGGTTTTCTTCTTTCAGACCCTCCAAATAATTATGGGCGGTCATTTCTGACCGCCCGCACGTCGTGAAAAGCATACGGAGGGTTTTTATGCTTTTTTCATCTAGTTAAAATGATAATGTAAGCGCTTACATTTGTCAAGAAAAAAATGCGCTGCCGAAGGACTTTTTTTCTTCGGCAGCGAGTTTTTTCGTCTGTTCCGGGGGTATTTTCCGATCATATCGGAAAATCCGTCCCTTTCACCCGTCTCAGCCTACCGGTTCAGCTCGCTGACTGCCCCTTTGGCATTATGATTCCGGATGATATTTTCGATCTCCCGGCGCTCACTGGCGGGCAGATCTCCGGGGATGGTGTTCTTCACGCTGGAGGTTGCATTGCCGAAACGCAGGGCCTCCATGGGATCCCCAAACTTAAGATATCCGTAGAGAACACCGGATACATAGGCGTCACCGGAACCGATGCGGTCGATGACATCGATATCCTCATAGGGCTTCTCGGTATAGTATTCATCCGTTTCCCGGCTATAGATCATGGAAGTAAAGTCATGCTTCCTGGGACTTTTTACCGTCCGCTGGGTGGTGCAGACCATCTTCACGTGGTAATCCTCTGTAAACGCTTTCATAATTTCCTTCAGTTCCCCGGTGCGCTGCATCATGCGCCGGCTGGTCTCTTCGGAAATGAACAGCACATCCACATAGGGAAGGACTTCTTCCACCACCGCCCTGGCCTCTTCCTCCGACCAGAGATTTGCCCGATAGTTCACGTCAAAGGAGATCTTTGCTCCTGCTTCCTTGAACTTCCGGATCAGGTACAGTGCCACCTCCCGGGACTCCTTGCAGAGGGCCATGGTGATGCCGCTGGTGTGGAACATTTTCGCAGAGGAGAAGATCTCCTCCGGGATCTCCTCTTTACGGATCCGGGTAAAGGACGCGCCCTTTCGGTCATAGATGATGGAGGGCTTTCTCGGTGCCGCACCGGATTCATAATAATAGATTCCCAGTCTTGCGTCCTCGGAATCGTCGTAGATCAGATAATCGTCGGACACTCCCTCGAAACGGATACGGTTCTTGATGAAGGTGCCCAGATCATTGGCCGGAAGCTTGGAGATCACAGCGGTCCGAAGCCCCAGAAGGGCCGCTCCCGCTGCTACGTTCAGCTCGGAACCGCCGGCACGCTTTTCAAATTCCTCTCCCCGGGTGATCCGTTCATAACCCGGCGGGGAGAGACGGAGCATGATCTCGCCCAATGTGATCAGATCGAATTTATCCATAAATCAGTCCCTCAATATTCTTCACATCCACACCCATCAGAGTCGGCGCCGTGTCAGCACTTCCGCTGATGGTTACATTCTTTACGTTAAGCTCCCTGAGATTACGGATATAGAAGGACCGGCCGCTCATCTCCGGGAAATGATCCATCATGATGGGAACCTCGCTCTTCCTCTCAGCCTCGGGAAGGAAGCTCACCTTGATATTCTCCAGTGTAAGCCTTTCCATGGGCATTTCCGGAAGGGCGTATACACAAACAAAGGATGCGGAAACGCCGTCGCACTGTACATTTCGCACGGTGAGACTCTTGATCCTGGGGGTCTTCTCGGAAGCCTCCTGGGGTTCCTGATTCTGGACATAATCCGTATGTCCGTCCGGGTCGCAGAAATAGAACATGTTCACCGTTACCGGCATATGCACATCCTTCATGATGAGGGATTCAAAGCAGATATCATCCAGCACGTTCCTGTCGCCCCGGCCCCGGCGGGTCTTGATCCGAAGGCCTCGGTCCGTTCCGGAGAAAATGCATTTCTCCACCCGGATATCCCGGATCCCTCCGGCGGCTTCACTGCCGATGGTAACGGAGCCATGGCCCCTCTCCAGCATGCAGTTCCGGATGGTGATATGCTCCGAGGGCTTGTAATGCTCCCGCCCCATGTAAAGCTTTCCGCTCTTCAGGGCGATACAGTCATCTCCCACGGAGATCTTTACGCCAATGATCTCCACATCGCTGCAGCTCTCCGGATCCATGCCGTCGGTATTGGGGGAATTCTCCGGATTCCATATCCTGATATCCAGGAATTTCAAATGATCGCAGTAATAGGGATGAATGGTCCAGGACGGAGAATTCTGGATCTTGATGCCCTGGACTCTTACATTGGTGCAGTGATTCAGGAACAGTGTCCTGGGCCGCCATGCGATCCTTTTCTTCCGTACATCCACCCACCAGTCGGAGGCACCGGCATTTCCGTCCAATACGCCTTCGCCGATGATGTCCACATCTGATACGCCAATGCCCGTGATCAACGAGGCAAAGGCAGAAAGGGGATTTCCCTCCCAGGATGCCAGACTGTACTCCTTGGAGAAATCCTCCGGGTCATGGATGACTCCCGGAAGGATGGGATAGTTGGTCCGCTCCGGATCTCCCAGAAGGATCGCGTCCTTCTCCAGCCAGAGAGTGATTTCACTCTTCAGGAACAGGGGTCCGGTGAGATAGGTGCCGGCAGGGACATAAACCGTTCCTCCTGCAGGGCAGGCACTAATGGCTGCCTGCAGCTTCGTCGTATCATTGGTCACACCGTCGCCCTTTGCTCCGGTATCCTTTACACTGATCAGGTAGGTCTCCGCCTTCGTCCGCAGGACCTGTGTGGTGGTCTCGCCCCCGCAGCAGACTGCGATGGTGTACTCCGTGTCCGGAATGAGTCCGCCCAGAGTTACCACATTTTCATCTGTAGAAGTTACTTCTTTCCCATTCAGGAGAACCTTGTAGCTTTCCGGCATACGGAAGGCATATTCATTTTCCATTTCCAGGGTAATGCATCGATTAAAGATCCCTGCTGCTTTAAAATTCATGGTTCCTCCTGAGTATTTCCGTATAGGCGAGAAGGAAGGGTGCGATGCCCTTCGCCTCATTTTTTACTACCGGTTCACTGAAATAGTATTCGAGAGAACCGTCTCTATGGGTCTTGCCGCCGAGACCCGCAACCAGGCAGATCCCGCCCAGAGAAAGCTTTCCATCTTCCTCAACGGTAAGATATTTTTCTTCGATCCCGTTAAAGGCTTTTATGCCCACTTCGGCATATTTCTCCGGAAGATAGCCCAGGCGCACGCCCTTCAGGATGGCACAGGCGATGAGGGCCGTACCTGAAGTCTCCAGATAATTCCCCGGAACTCCCGGATGATCCACTACCTGCCAGAACATACCGCTCTCATCCTGGAAGGGGATCAGAGCGTCCACCAGATCCTGCAGGGTCTTCTGCAGGAAACGGTACTCATAGTACAGTGTCTCGCTGATGACGCTGGCGGTATCCACCAGAGCCATGGCAAACCAGCCAATGGCACGAAGCCAGAAATTCCGGCTTAAGCCGGTTTTCGGATCCGCCCAGTACATTTCCCGGCTCTCGTCGTAGCCGTGATAATAGAGACCGGTCTTGGGATCCTTCATGATGCGCACCACATTTTCAAACATATGAATGCTGTCATAGCATTTCTCCATGCCGTTGAAGACCGTTTCATACTGCATATAGAAGGGCTGGGCCATATACATGCCGTCCAGCCATACCTGCCATGGGTAGATCTGCTTATGCCAGAAATTCCCTTCCTTTGTCCGGGGCATGGAATCCAGCTGGGACCGTACCTTCCCGATGGCCTTCTTATACTTCTCGTCGCCGGTCTTCTCATAAAGGACGAACAGATTCCGGGCGGCGTTGATGTTGTCCAGATTATGCTCCTTTGTGTCGTAGGTCCGGATCTCTCCGTCCTCCTGCACGTAGGCGTCCACGAAGTCTTTGGCGAAGTTGAAATACCGCTCCTCCCCCGTCATTTCGTACAGGGCCAGCACCGCGGTGATCATGCAGCCATCGATGTAATTCCACTTGTTGGGCACGCCGTAGCTGATCAACTCCTGATTCCACATGGGATGCTCCGCATCGGAATTCTCCAGAAGGTATTCAAAATAATTACGGATTTTCTTATTGATATCTCCACTGATCATAGGTTTTCTCTTTCTTTCGTGTGATTTTCTCTGTCATCCTGAGGACAGTGCATAGCCTTTCGGACCATGCTCGCAACAGCGAGCATGGTTCCGAAAGGCGTTAGCAGGAGCGTCAGCGACGAAGGATCCTTTCGTCTCAGCCAGTCCACGAGATTCTTTGCTTTGCTCAGAATGACACCAGGAATCTGTCATCCTGAGGAGCGATAGCGACGAAGGATCCCTTCGTCTATGTCAGACAACTTCATACTTCGTCTCTATATATCGCCGGCAGGCTTCTGCATTCGTCGGCGTCGTATTCTCCAGAGTTGCCTGAATGTACGGCTTCTTCTCCTTTGCGAACTTCAGGATCATGCTGTAATCCATTTCCCCCAGACCGCAGCCCACGGCCTTCAGCTCTCCCTTATCCACCTCGGTAAGGACATAATCCTTCAGATGGATGATGGCGATATCCGGTCCCAGAAGATCGATGGCCTCCCGGATCACCTCACTCCTTCTGCTCAGGTTATCCGGATGAAGGAGATTTACCGGATCAAAAATGATCTGCAGATTGGGTGAAGCCACCCGGTCCAGCACCTCACGGGCCCGCTCCGGG
>JAGBNH010000079.1 GCA_017634475.1 Eubacterium sp. | reverse complement strand
GGTAATCCTCGGCAGCATTCTTCAATTCCTCGAATCTGGAAATGGACTGCTCATAGTCAGCGTTCATCTTATCCAGAGTGCGCTTTGCCTCATCGATCATTCCCAGAGAGAGCTTTACTTCCTTCTCTTTTCCGGAGATCTTCTCCAGCACTTCATTTACACGGGTCTGATTCTGATCCCAGCCTGATGCGATCTGACCTGCATAGGTGGCAAGTCCGTCCCCTAAGGATGCTGCCTTGTTTTCCATTTCATCGATCTTGGCATCCGCTTCATCCAGCTTAAGATCGATCTTGCTCACGCGGTCTTCGATGGCCGGCTGCTTCGCGGCAACCGCGTCCTGAACACGGCTGTCGATGGTATTTCTGGCGATCTCCTTCACCTGCTTCTTGCTATAATCCCGGATGAAGGTATCCGTAAGCTTCCTGAGCTGCTTCTTGTCCGCTTCGGTAAGCTCATCAGGCATACCCGGTGTCATTCTTTCTTCCTGGGGCGTTTCCTCGGAGCTCCCCGTAAGGAAGAAGCTTACTACGATCAGGATCACACCGATCACAAGTACGATTATGGTAGCTGCTGTCATAACTGTATCTCCTGTTTATTTCAAAATAATGTATGCAGAGGACCGAATGGCATCTTTCTAATACATCTGCTTCAGTCTCTGTCTCTGTATCCTTCCCACACTCTCCGTCTTCGGTTCCGGCGCATATTTATCCAGAATGGTCATGTTCAGGATCTTGATATGAGTTCCCCGCATACCCATGGAGGTGGTGGTGAGCACCCCTGCTCCCTCCAGCTTCCGAAGAGCATTTACAATGATGGAACGGGTGATCTCATACTTGGTGGCCACACGGCTGGTGATAAGATCCCCTTCCTCTCCTCCAAGCTCCCGGATCAGGCACTCGATGGCTCTCTGTTCGGACTGTGAAAGCGAATCCAGCGCAGAGCTTAGGGCCAGCTGGTTTCTTTCCTCTGCCGATTCCTCTTCGTCAAGGGCTCTGGTTATGGACAGCTCGATGATGGTATTGGCATATTCGCTGAGAATGATCTCATCCATATCGAAGCCCTGATCCAGTCCCTGCTCATTCTTCTTCCCGCACCGGAAGATAAATGTGGTTCCCATCCGTTCGCCGGCAAAATAGACCGGAAGCAGGATGGCCGCACTCTTTCTGGCGACGGAACGTTCAAACCCCAGCGTCTGCAGATTCACATTCTCTTTGGTGGATAAGACCGAAAGAAACCTCTCATTCAGCTTTGTATCAATAAGATCCCCCACGGAATCCTTTAACAAAAGCGTCAGATCCGGAGCTGCCGGATGCTCATATATCCCCAGCACCTTTCCCTTGGTACTGACTACCATGCAGCTTGCGGCCAGGAGTTCCCCCACGCAGGCACAGATATCATTAAAAACAACGACCTTAGAAGGATTATCATGTAACAGCCTGCTGATCTTCCTGGTCTGGTCGAGTAAACTTAAACTCATATGATTGATTTTCCCTTTTCCTTTACCTTTGTAAATCCATACCTCTGCGAAACCGAAAGAAGCGCACAAAAAAACTTTGTGATATCTCGATCCCGCAACCCTAAATATATCACAAAGCTTTTTCGTAAACAACTTAAATTTAAGCTGATATGAAGTTATTCGGAGGTAATATCCTCTACATAGCCGCAGGACGCGTCTGTGCAGGCCAGTTTCCTTCCCTTCATGGTCATCATGGATCCGCATTCCGGACAGGGCTTGGCCACCGGACGGCTCCAGGACATAAAGTCGCAGTTCGGAATATCGATACAGCCGAAGTAGAGGCGGCCCTTCTGGGTCCTTCTTACCACGATATCCTTGCCGCACTTGGGGCAGGCTACGCCGATCTTCTCAAAGAAGGGCTTCGTGTTTTTGCAATCCGGGAAATTCGGGCATGCCAGGAACTTGCCGTAGGCCCCGTACTTGATCACCATACGTGCACCGCACTTATCACATATCTCATCGGATACTTCATCGGCAATCCGCACACTGGCCAGCGTTTTTTCCGCATTTTTGATGGCATCCTCCAGATCCGGATAGAAATTCCGCACAACCACCTTCCACTTTACGGCTCCGTCTCCGATGCCGTCCAGAAGGGATTCCATATTGGCGGTAAAGGTCTGATCCACGATCACCGGGAATCCGGTCTCCATGATATTATTCACTGCCGAACCCAGCTCCGTGATGAAGAGATCCTTCTTCTCCTTGGTTACGTACCGACGGGCCGTCAGGGTTCCGATGGTGGGGGCATAGGTGGAGGGACGACCGATACCGTTTTCCTCCATGGCCCGAACGAGAGAACCCTCATTATAGTGTGCCGGCGGTGCAGTGAAATGCTGCGTCGCGCCGATATGATCCAGCTGAAGCCGGTCATTTACGTTGATGCCATGGAAATCCACAGCTGCCAGCTGTTTCTCCTGGCTGGGATAAACGGACTGGAATCCCGGAAAGGCTACGCTGGAGGTAGATGTCCGGAAGGTATATCCGCCGCTTTCCGCCGTTACCGCGAAAATATTGAACACCGCCGGTTTCATCCGGCTGGCAACAAACCGCTCATAGATCAGCTTGTACAGCTTAAACTGCTCATCCGAAGGCTTGCCTTTAAACATGGCAGGCTTAAGGGTAAGATCCGTGGGACGGATGGCTTCATGGGCATCCTGGATGTGTTTTTCCTTCTTCTCCGAAACCTCTGCGTCTGCCACGTAATCTGCACCGTAGTCCGCAGCGATCATTTCACGGACTGCCTGATCGGCTTCGTCGGAGATCCGGGTGGAATCGGTACGAAGATAGGTGATGAAACCATCTTCATAAAGCTGCTGTGCCACCCGCATGGTCTTGGTGGTAGAGAAATTCAGACGGCTTGCAGCGGTCTGCTGCAGCGTACTGGTGGTAAAGGGCAGCGGCGCCCTGGTCCTCCGCTGGGACTCCTTCAGATTTGTCACCACAAAGGGTTCCGTCTCTCCGGCCTTTCGGATCTTCTCCGCTTCCTCACCGGTTTTTACTTCGTCAACATAGGTAAATACCACCGGTTTCTTCTGTCCGGGGATCTGAAGCCCGGCTTCGATGGTCCAGTATTCCTCCGGAATGAAGTCGTCGATTTCCTTCTCCCGGTCGCTGATCATTTTAAGAGCAACAGACTGCACACGTCCGGCAGAAAGTCCGCGCTTATGCACCTTCTCCCAGAGCACGGGACTGATGCCATAGCCCACGAGACGGTCTAGGACACGTCTTGCCTGCTGTGCGTCCACCAGGTCCATATCGATGTCCCGGGCATTTTTGATGGATTCTTTTACCGCATTTTTCGTGATCTCATTAAATGTGATCCGCTTATATTTGGAAGGATCCAGTTTCAGCGCAATGGCCAGATGATAGGAGATCGCTTCCCCCTCACGGTCCGGGTCCGTTGCGAGATATACAAAGTCTGCTTTGGAAGCAGCTTTTCTGAGTGTCTTCAGCAGATCGCCCTTTCCGCGGATGGTGATGTAATGCGGTTCAAAATCATTTTCCACATCCACGCCCATGTCGCTTTTCGGCAGGTCCCTTACATGTCCTTCCGAAGCGATCACTTCATAGTTTTTCCCCAAATATTTTTTAATGGTCTTCGCCTTGGCAGGCGACTCAACGATCACAAGATTTTTTGCCATCGTAACAACTCCTATAAAACGTATTTTGACCGACCCCCGGTCAACCCTCACTCAATCGAAATGAAACTATACACGAAACGAAACATAAGTTCAAGCATTTCTTATTTTTTCCACAAAAAATCATATTCTGTGGTGGACAGCCGGTACATCTCCCGGATCATCTCTTCCGAGAGTCTGTCCGGTTCCTCCAGCAGCTTCACCTTCCCGTTTACAAAGCAGAGAAGCCGGTCAGCCAGCACCTGGGCCTGACGTGTGTCATGCAGGGCGATCACCAGCCCCTTCCCTTCACCGGCCGCATCCTTTAAAAGCTTCATCAGCTCCACGGTGTAATGCAGATCCAAATAGGATGCAGGTTCATCCAGCAGGATCAGAGGCGTATCCTGACAAAGGGCTCGGGCGATCATCACCCGCTGCAGCTGTCCGTCCGAAAGCGTCTCCACGAAGCTGTCCTTAAGCCGGGACGTTCCCGTAAGCTCCATGGCGTGGTCAATGGCCCTTGTATCCGTCTCCCGTTCCTTCATCAGGTAATTCATATACGGGAATCTTCCCATCCGTACAAGCTCCCGCACCGTCATCCTGGCGTTAACGATCCTTCCGGTGGTGACAAGGCTTCGTTTCTCCGCCAGCTGCCCGGCGGTATATTCCCCTATGGGCCGCCCCTCCAGCAAAAGCTCACCGGAAAGGGCCGGAAGCTCACCGGAAAGGGTCTTCAGCAGGGTGCTCTTCCCGCAGCCGTTGGGCCCCAGCAGGATCAGGATCTCTCCCGGTCCCACGGAGAAGCTGATCTTCTCCGCCACGAGCCTGTTCCCGTAGCCCACGCTGAGCTGCCGGGCCAAAAGGAGGTATTTATCTTCCATGGGCTCCCCTCCTTCTTCGAATCAGCATAAGGATCACCACCGGCGCACCCAGGATGGAGGTGATCACGCTTATGGAAAGCTCCGTTGGCATCAGCACACACCTGGCCAGAAGATCCGCCAGAAGGCAGAATACCGCCCCGCCCATAAAGGTGACCGGAACCGTGATCCTGGTCTGTTCTGTATTTAACAGGCTCCGCATAAGGAAGGGAACTGCAATACCCACAAAGGATACCGGTCCCGCAAATGCAGTGACCGCCGCTGCAAGCAGGCTCGCTGTAGAGACAAGGATCACCCGGAACCTTCGGATATTCACCCCCAGACTGCCGGCCACAGTCTCTCCCAGGAAAAAGGCCTGCATGGGCTTGGCCAGGAACAAAGCCACGACGAACAGCGGAAATACGATCCCCGCTGCGATCCCCACCTGTTCCCAGCGAACGCCGGAGAAGGATCCCATACTCCAGTTGTGGAGACTTACCACATTTTCATCCTCTGCCAGATTGATCAGAAGATCCGTAACGGCGGTACAAATGTAACCGATCATGATCCCCGCCACAAGAAGAGTCGCTCCCCCCGGAAGCTTCCGGGAAATGAGCAGCAGGAAGAATACCACCAGCACGGAACCCAGAAAGGCCGCTCCCACCATGCCGAAGGAGGAAAGGGTCCAACCGGTCTTCAGGGACAGGATGAGCATAAGCGCCACCACAAGCTTTGCTCCCGAGGATATGCCCAGAACAAAGGGGCCCGCAATGGGATTCTCAAAAAAGATCTGCAGCATCAGGCCGGACAGAGCCAGGGCGCCCCCCAGGATCATGGCCATAAGGGTCCGGGGAAGACGAAGCTCCCAAAGGATCCGGCTGTCGGTGGCATTCGTCTTTCCGCCGAAGAGAAGCTCCGGAAGGCTGGCCGGAGAGATCATCACAGACCCCAGACAGAGATTCAGGAACACGAAAAGAAGCAGGGCAAGGATGAGCCCCGCGATCACCATCCGTATCCTTCTTTTCTGTTTTGCTTCGGTCATTCCGTCTCCTGTTTATTTCAATCGATACAGAAAGGCTTCCTCATATTCCTTTTCGTCGATTATGCTGATCAGCTCCGAAAGGAGCTCTGTCACACGGGTGGGTTCCTGAAACAGATTATCTCTGGTACAATAAACTCTCCCGGACCTTACCGCCTCGAAATCCTGCATAAGTGGTTCTTCCTTGAGGAGTGTATCGAGATCCGGTATGTTCCCGTAAATGGAGCCGTTGTAGATCAGTACATCCGCATCCTTTGTCAGCCGGTAGAACTGGTCTCTGGATAAATGCATGGTGGAGCTTTCCCCCTCCGCTGCATTCAGATCCTCCGCCGTGTAGGCATAATCCCCTCCCGCCAGCCGGATCATTTCCGCGAAATATCCTGCGGGACGCTGAACATTTACATAGCCGCCGGTACTGAAGCTGAAATAGGCAATCCTGGTACCGGTACTCGGTCTTTCCAGCTCCCGGAACCGACGATCCTGCTCCGCAAACCACTTCCCGGCTTCCTCTTCACAGCCCAGGATCGCTCCGTAGACCTTCACCCACTCCAGCCGTCCCATGGGGTGCTTTTCATAGCTGGAGCGTTCGATCATCACCGGGATCCCCAGCTGCTCCAGCTTCTCCTTCACCGAAGGATCATGCAGGATCATGGTATTCTCCACCGCAAATCCGCAGTTCTCGGAAAGGAGCCATTCATAATCCGGGGCATTGTATTTTCCCACAAAGGTGATCCGATCATCATAAACCGCTTTCCGGACCGTCTCATCCGTCCAGTCTGCAGCAGTGGTGCTGGTAAACTCCACGGAATCCAGCCGGTTCAGCGCGACGAAGAAGGACATGGCCGAGGATGAGGCCATGTAGATCCTTTGCACCGGCTGACGGAGCACCACCGTGTCCTTTGAAACGCCCTCCGGCACCGTCTTCCCCTCTGGGATCAGAAGGATACTCTGTTCACCGATCCGGATCCTCCGGTAGCCCTCCTCATAGTGTTCAATGGAGAACTCCCCGGCATAGACATTTTCCGTCTTTTCCAAAAGGCCGGGGAGCTTTGTATCCTCCGCCTTTTTCTCCCGGGAACAGCCGCAGAGAAGGATAAGAAAAAGCATGACGAAAAGGGGTGAGATGAGTCTTCCTTTTATTTTTCTGTAAAGGGTCATCCTGTTTCCTCCATCATGCTTTGTTCTATGTTTACTTTATGGAATTGCTGTCAAACTGAAGGGTATAATCGATCAGATGTGCCTCACTCATGGCCGTAGTGTCCGCCTGGATCGGCAGCGGATAATCAAAGCCCGCCACAGGGATCAGGAATGCGGAATTCTCGCCCTCCGCACTGACGGGTTCATACTTCTCGCCGTTAATCATGCAGAAATCGTATTTACTGCTGCTCCAGATGATCTTTGCCGTAGCCACGCCCTGTTCGATCTTAAGCTCAGCAGGAGACTCAACGGAGGCTCTGCCGGAACCGCCGGATAAGGTCACCTCCACGGTATAGGTCCCGTCCTTCAGGGAAAGGTCTTCCACCGTCTTATAAGGAAGCTCCTTATATGCCTCCATGGGAAGCGCCGTCGCCTCAAAGCAAAGCTCCCGATCATACCAGCTTTCCTTCTTCTTGCTGAAGGCCGCACAGGGAACCGCCTGATTCAGCGCCGTTACCGGGAAGGTAAAGGTATGCTTTCCGCCTTCTTCCACGAAGGGGATATACTCCGCTTCGGTCTTCCCCTCGGCCTCTTCTCCCGTTCCCGGGAAAATGTACAGATATCCGGTACCGCCCATGGTCATTTTGGCGGTCATCTTCCCTTCCTGTACCGTCAGGGTGCAGCTCTCAATACTGAACATGGAGGAGCTGGACTTAACCGTGATCTCGTAGGTTCCGTCCTTCAGCTGGTCCGGGGTTACGGGTACCATGCCCTCGGAAACCACTTCCACCTGCATAACGGTGGTCTTCTCCGTTTTGGGCTCGGTCTTCTCCTCCGTTCCCGCTTCGTTACCGGACTCTGAATTCTCCGTCGTTACTTTCTCCGTGCCGGCTTCCGTAACTACTGCCGTCGTACCGGTTGTTGTATCGCTGTTTTTCCCGCATCCTGCAGCGGCAGTAAGCACTGCCGCGCACAGGAATACAAGCTTCCATTTCTTCATCGATGGTTACTTCTTTCTTTATTTGATCTTTTCAATGGCTTCCTTTGCATGCTCCACGTAGATCTGACGGATGGCTTCATTTTCGCCCAATCCCCGGAGTACACATTCTACTTCAACTCCGTCAGCGGTAAATGCGGACTTCCAGGAATCCTCATCATCACCGGCCATATCGTTATTGGCGTGATCACCGGCAACAACCATCAGGGGCTCAAGAACTACCCGGGTATATCCGCCGTCCTTCACCAGCTTGCGTACATCATCCAGAGAAGGAGATGCCTCAACGGTTCCTACAAAATAGTTCTTATAGCCGTCATCCGTAAGCTTCTTCTGCATCTTTGCATAGATCTCGTTGGAAGCTGCTTCGGTTCCGTGACCCATGAAGACAATGGCTGTCTTTCCGTCATCATATTC
>JAGBNH010000078.1 GCA_017634475.1 Eubacterium sp. | reverse complement strand
TGAGGGAAATATGGCAGTGGGCCATGTGCGGTACGGTACCACCGGCGGAAATAACCGGAACAACTGTCAGCCCATGGAGGTGAATCATCAGAAGGGCAAAATGGCTCTTGCCCATAACGGAAATATCAGTAACGCCTATGAACTGCGAAATGAACTGGAGCTGAGCGGCGCCATATTCCATTCCACCTCGGATACGGAGATCATTGCCTATATCGTCACCAGAGAAAGACTGATAACGCCGTCCATTGAGGATGCGGTACTGTCGGCCATGGAGTATCTGGAGGGTGCCTATTCCATTGCCGTGATGTCAGCGGCGAAGCTGATCATTGCCCGGGATCCCCGGGGGTTTCGTCCTCTCTGCTATGGGCAGAAGGAGGACGGGACCTATGTGGCTGCATCGGAGACCTGTGCCCTTGAAGCAGTTGTCGCAAGATATGTAAGAGACGTGGAGCCGGGAGAACTGATCGTTTTCTCCGAGAAGGGCGTGGAATCCAGACGGGATCACTGCGGTACAAAAAAGCGTTGTACCTGCATCTTTGAGTATATCTATTTTGCGCGGCCGGATTCCGTGATCGATGGGATATCCGTGCATGCGGCCCGGCTGAAGGCCGGAGAGATCCTGGCCAGAAATTATCCGGTGATCGCGGACGTGGTAGTGGGCGTTCCGGACTCCGGACTTGATGCGGCCCTGGGCTATTCCCGTTATTCCGGGATCCCCTATGGGATCGGTTTTATCAAGAACAAATATATCGGTCGTACATTTATTTCCCCCACGCAGAATGAACGAAACAGCGGAGTTCGGATCAAGCTGAACCCGCTCCGGGAAACCGTGCAGGGGAAGCGGGTGGTGCTGGTGGATGATTCCATTGTCCGCGGAACCACCAGCAAGCGGATCGTACATCTGCTCCGGGAGGCAGGAGCAAAGGAGATCCATGTGCGGATCTCTTCACCGCCGTTTGTCAGTCCCTGCTATTACGGCACAGATATCGACACAAAGGAGAATCTGGTGGCCTGCCATTACTCGCTGACAGAGATCAAGGATATGATCGGTGCGGATTCTCTCGGGTATCTGCCCCTGGATGCGCTTTCCGATCTTGTGGGGCATGACGGCTACTGCCATGCATGCTTCAGCGGTCAGTACGCTACCGCCGTACCGGAGGTGACCAGCAAGGAGCGGTTCGAGAAACCGCTGTCGGAGCTGTAGGTGGGCAAGGGTCCGGTTGAGTTATTTAGTCAGGATTCGACATATTCCCGCAGCTCATTAAAGTCGATGGAAAGCTTCCCGTTATAGATCTCCACGGGAACGATATCGGATGTGGTATAGATCTTGGTCCTTTCCTCTTCATCGTCGGGGTTAAAGATATTCTTGATCACTACCCCGGCATCATAATCGACAATCCAGTATTCACGGACGCCGGTCTCTCGGTATTTCTTCAGCTTAAGGTTTGTGTCGATCTTCCGGGACGAGGGAGACAGGACTTCGAGAACGAATTCAGGAGCGCCCTTAATGGTCATACGATCCTCATCCTTTGATCGGTCACAGATCACCAGTACATCCGGCTGTACAACGGTCATGTCCGTGGTATCATATTCCAGACGGACATCCACAGGGGAAATGTAGACCTTGCATTTTCCTTTGTTTTTGCGGATATGATCATCAAATATCCGGGCAAAGAAAAAGGCAATGGCCTGATGGGTCAGTGTCGGCGCGGCCATGTCATAGATCACGCCGTCGATGATCTCGACCCTTTTTCCTTCCGGGAGTTCCAGCTTCACGTAATCGTCGTAGGTATATCCGCTCTGTGTGTAAATGTCCTGGCTGGCGGTCTTGCCGTTCTTGTTATTCAGTGCAGAACTGCCACGGGAGTAATAAGATGTCTCTCGTGCTTCGGCAGGTGCTGTGCCGCGGAAATCGTAAGTGACAGTTGCCGTATCGGGGATCAGCAGATCCACAGCCTTTGATAATTCCTCCAGTGTGGAACGGCGCGGGTGCTTGTTGATCCCGCCGAAGGCCTTCTGGATCGTACTGATGGAGAGGGTGCATTTCTGCTGGATCTCTTCATAGGTCAGGCCGTAGGTATCCTTCAGTTGCTTCAGTTCGTTTATGGTATAGATCTTATTCATGTCGGTAACCTCCCTGATCAAAAAACGGATTGATCTGCTCACGCATAAATGTCATGTAAACATCATGGTTGTGGTACGTTATAGTATAAATATATCATAAATGACCGATGATTTCAATTAAAATATCATATAAATATCATTTTAATACTTATAATAAGAACGAAATTGACTTTTGTCAAGAACGTGCTATACTATTTCAAGCAAATAAGGGATCCAAACGCAAAAACGATGAAAAAGAACCAGATCTGTCAAATGAATAGTTCTGAATAAGATAGACGAAGCAAGGGCGTTTCGGGTGTTTTATACCCGAAATGCCCTTATGTTCTCTTATGGCGGCGTAAAAGTTAAACAGTAGTTCGGAGGAAACAAATGGGTGAATTGAATCGAAAACTGATCCTGGAGGATGGAAGCGTGTACTTCGGCACGGGCTTCGGCGCGGACCGGGACGCGGTATGTGAGATCGTCTTCAACACTTCCATGGCGGGATATCAGGAGATCATATCGGATCCGTCCTATACGGATCAGGCCATCGTTATGTCCTACCCCCTGATCGGGAATTACGGCATTACAGATGAGGATTTTGAGAGTAAGATGCTGGGGCTTGGGGCGCTGATCGTACGGGATTATAACGACCTTCCGTCCAATTTCCGTTATACCAGAACCCTGTCGGAACTCCTGGAGGAGAATCAGGTCCCAGGTGTTACCGGCGTGGATACGAGAAAGCTGGTGCGCAGCATCCGGGATCTGGGAAGCCGGAGAGTGCTGGTGACCCGGCCGAATGTTTCTACGGAGGAAGGGCTCCGAAGGATCGCCCAGACCCCGGTTCCCCATGATGCGGTGGCCAGGGTCAGCAGCAAGCGTCGCTGGTACGCCCGGACGGCGAATCCCAGGTTCAGAGTGGTGGCTATTGACTGCGGCATGAAGATGAACATCGTCCGAAAACTGAACCAGTACGGCTGCAATGTGACGGTGGTTCCCTATGATACCACATATGAAGAGATCAAATTCATGAATCCGGACGGGGTGTTCATTTCCAACGGCCCCGGAGATCCGGAGGATGTGACCTGCGTCATCGAAACCTTAAGAAAACTCCGTGGAGAGGTCCCCATGTTCGGCATCTGTCTCGGACATCAGCTGCTGTCCCTGGCCTACGGCGCCAGGACCTACAAGCTGAAGTTCGGCCATCGCGGCGGAAATCATCCGGTGATGGATCTTAAGACAGGCAAGATCGAAATGACCAGCCAGAACCACAGCTACGCCGTGGATGACAAGTCCATTGCGGGAACGCCCATTCAGATCTCCCATATCAATCTGCTGGATCATACGGTGGAGGGAATGGAGGTACCCGGGGACAAGGTGTTCTCCGTACAGTATCACCCGGAGAGCGCACCGGGACCCCAGGACAGCACGTACCTATTTGAACGTTTTATTCAAAATATGACTAAGTGAAAAGATTCTTCGGGCTGCGCCCTCAGAATGACATGTCTGTCATCCTGAGCGTAGCGAAGGATCCATGACTCGATTCGGGCTGCGCCCTCAGAATGATACGTCTGTCATCCTGAGCGTAGCGAAGGATCCCATGACTCGAACTGACATGGTGACTACATGAAGTTGGTTTATATGAAGGAGAACAATCATGCCCAAGCGTACAGACATACATAAGGTACTGGTCATCGGTTCCGGGCCCATTGTCATCGGACAGGCAGCGGAATTTGACTATGCAGGCACTCAGGCCTGCCTGGCCCTGAAGGAAGAGGGCTACGAGGTGGTGCTGGCGAATTCCAACCCGGCCACCATCATGACGGATAATGCAGTGGCGGACAAGGTATATATGGAGCCCCTGACACTGGAATATATGGCAAGGATCTGCCGTTATGAGCGTCCGGACGCACTGGTTCCGGGGATCGGCGGACAGACGGGCCTGAATCTGGCCATGCAGCTCTATGACAAGGGCGTGCTGGAGGAGTGCGAGATCGAGCTCCTCGGAACCGACGCCGCCTCCATCCGCTGTGCGGAGGACCGGGAGCAGTTTAAGGAGCTCTGCGAACGGATCGGCGAACCGGTGGTCCCCTCGGAGATCACCTACAGTATTGAGGAAGGCCTTGCTGCCGCAGAGAAGATCGGCTATCCCGTGATCCTGCGACCCGCATTTACCCTGGGAGGTACCGGCGGAGGATTCGCCAACGATCCCGAGGAAATGAAGGAAATGATGCGGAACGCCCTGGCCCTTTCTCCGGTACATCAGGTGCTGGTGGAAAAGAGCATCAAGGGGTACAAGGAGATCGAGTACGAGGTGATGCGGGATGCAAATGATACCGCCATCGTTGTCTGCAACATGGAGAACCTGGATCCCGTGGGCATTCATACCGGTGACTCCATCGTTGTAGCTCCCAGTCAGACCCTGACCAATAAGGAATATCATATGCTTCGGGACAGCGCCCTCCGGCTCATCCGGGCCCTGGGCGTATGCGGCGGCTGTAATGTACAGTTTGCGCTGGATCCGGAATCCTTCCGGTACTACGTGATCGAGGTAAACCCCCGAGTTTCCCGTTCCTCCGCCCTGGCGTCCAAGGCCAGCGGCTATCCCATTGCCCGGGTATCGGCGAAGATCGCCGTGGGAATGCAGCTGGAGGAGATCCAGCTTGCCAATACCCCGGCCTGCTTTGAGCCGGCGCTGGACTATGTGGTCTGCAAGATGCCGCGTTTCCCCTTTGACAAGTTCACCCTGGCCTCCAATAAGCTGTCCACCCAGATGAAGGCAACCGGTGAGGTCATGTCCGTGGGACGTACCCTGGAGGAGAGTCTTCTGAAGGCCATCCGGTCTCTGGAGGACGGAAAGAATCATCTGCATCTGGCCAAGTTTGACCAGGAGAATATGTCCCGGGAGGAGCTTCTGGAGTACATCAAGGAAGGTACCGATGATCGGATCTACGCCATCTCCCAGCTGATGTGGATGGGCGTGGATCATCAGCGGATCAACGCCATTACGAAGATCGACATGTTCTTCCTGGATAAGATCAAGAAGATCGTGGATTTCGAGAAGAAGATCGAGGCTCTTAAGGATAAGGGAGAGCTGACCAGGGATCTGATGTATGAAGCGAAGCGTATGGGCTTCTCCGATTCCTATATCGCGGAAATGTTGGGCAAGTCGGAGGATGAGATCTGGAAGCTGCGGCGTGAAATGGGCATTTTCCCGGTATATAAGATGATCGATACCTGCGCCAGTGAGTTTGACAGCTACGTTCCGTATTTCTATTCCACCTATGAGGAAGAGAATGAATCCGTGGTTTCCGATAAGAAGAAGATCCTGGTGCTGGGCAGCGGCCCCATCCGGATCGGGCAGGGCGTGGAATTTGATTATTCCACCGTTCATGCGGTGAAGACCATCCGCGCCATGGGCTATGAAGCCATCGTGGTAAACAATAACCCGGAGACCGTATCCACCGACTATACCACAGCGGATAAGCTGTATTTCGAGCCGCTGACGCCGGAGGATATCATGAATATCGTTGAGCTGGAGAAGCCGGTGGGGGCCATCGCCACCCTGGGAGGACAGACCGCTGTAAATCTGGCGGATCCCCTCACCAGACGCGGGGTGAAGATCATCGGAACGGATTGCGAGGCCATCTTCAAGGCAGAAGACCGTGATGCATTTGAAGCCCTCATCGAGGAGCTGGATATCCCCCATCCGAAGGGAGAGGCAGTGACCGATATCGAGAGCGGAGTGGCAGTTGCCGCAAGGATCGGCTATCCCGTGCTTGTGCGCCCCAGCTTCGTCCTGGGCGGACGGGCCATGGAGATCGTGGCCAACGAGGAAATGCTGCGCCACTATCTGCAGAGTGCAGTAGAGGTAAATGAAGATCAGCCGGTACTTGTGGATAAGTATCTGGTGGGTAAAGAGGTAGAGGTGGACGCCATCTGTGACGGAAAGGAAGTTTTCCTGCCGGGCATCATGGAGCTGGTGGAACGGACCGGCGTGCATTCCGGAGACAGTACCAGTGTATATCCGCCGTTCTCTATCTCCCAGAAGGTCAAGGATACCATTCTGGACTACACCACGAAGCTGGGTCTGGGCATCGGTATCGTGGGACTCTTCAATATCCAGTTCATCGTGGATAAGGAAGACAATGTATATATCATCGAGGTAAATCCGAGAGCATCCCGGAGCGTGCCCTTCCTGTCCAAGTCCTCCGGGTATTCCCTGGTGGATATCGCGACGAAGGTCATGCTGGGACAGAGTCTCGGGGAGCAGGGGATCCAGCCGGGGGTTGCACCGGAGAAGCAGTTCTGGTATGTAAAGGCGCCGGCCTTCTCCTTTGAGAAGCTCCATGGCATGGATGCTTATCTCTCACCGGAAATGAAGTCTACCGGTGAGGCCATCGGTTATGACCGGAAGCTGAAGCGGGCGTTCTACAAGGCGCTGCAGGCTTCGGGCATCAAGATGAAGGATTACGGTACGGTCATGGTGACCCTTGCGGATGAGGACAAGGAGGAGGCTCTTCCTCTGGTCCGCCGGTTCTACCAGCTGGGCTTCAACATTGAGGCTACGGTGGGAACCGCCACCTTCCTGAAGGAGAACGGTATCCGCACCAGACTCCGGGGCAAGCTCTCCGACGGAAGCGATGAGGTGCTGAAATCCATCCGTGCCGGTTATGTCAGTTATATCATCAACACCAGAGCCATCCTGTCCGGTGTACATTTCAATGACGGTGTGGCCATCAGGCAGTGTGCCGTGGAAAACGGAGTGACCATGTTCACCTCCCTGGATACCGTCCGGATCCTGCTGGACGTACTGGAGGATATCACCCCCGAGATCTCAACGATTTAGTACAGCGTCCGGTGATTTAAGGATCTCCATATTCGTACAGCGGTCCGGGGATTTAAACCGTTGTACAAACGGAAGCATAAAAAAGGCGTGGACCGTGAAGTCCGCGCCTTTTTCAGTTGACGGTGGTTTTCGTGAACGCGTATAATAAACTATCTGTTTTTGTTACAAAGGAGGTTAGCTATGGACGAAAACATCATTAAGAGAAATACACTGTTGGCACAGAAGGTGATCCGGGGCCTGGAGTCACGGAATATGTCCGGTTATTATGCATCCACAAAGGAGGAAGCCCTGAAGAAGGCTCTGGAGCTGATCCCGGAGGGAGCGTCGGTCACCATGGGCGGCTGCATGAGCGCCCGGGAGATCGGCCTTGTGGATGCCCTGAAGGAAGGCAATTACAACTTCATCGACCGTGACAAGATGGAGGATAAGCGTGCGGCCATGCTGGCTGCCTATGATGCGGACTGCTTTCTCTCCAGCGCCAACGCCATGACCGAGGATGGCGAGCTGGTAAATATCGACGGCAATTCCAACCGGGTCTCCGCCATCTGCCAGGGCCCCAGGAAGGTGCTTTTTATCATCGGCATGAACAAGGTATGCAGCGATCTGGATCACGCCATGAAGCGGGCGAGAAATGTGGCTGCCCCCATCAACG
Source organism: Eubacterium sp. (assembly GCA_017634475.1). Lineage (GTDB taxonomy): Bacteria > Bacillota > Clostridia > Lachnospirales > Lachnospiraceae > Eubacterium_Q. Next base: position 11,257 of record JAGBNH010000078.1, on the reverse strand, counting down.
CCCAACGCTTTGGCCTGAATACGCCCTGCGCGAAGACCGGTTCCTGTATGGACTGCAAATCGCCGGATACCATCTGCTGTCAGTTCCTGATCACCCGGTTTTCCCGCCATCAGGGAAGGATCCATGTGATCCTGGTAAATGATGCGCTGGGATTCTAAGCCCGGGATACTCCTGTTCTGAGGGTAAAATTGTTTGATTTTTTACATGTCTGTAAAAAGCATTTCACCTTTAATCGGCGGAAGTCTTATGCTATAATGATTCCGCTGTGTATTTTTGGAGGTTGATCCTCCGACTAAAGTTAAAGTAAGAAAGGACACGATCATGGCAAAAGAGATTGATGTAAAGACGATCAACGCCATCCGCATTTTGTCAGCGGATGCAATTCAGAAGGCGAATTCCGGACATCCGGGACTTCCCCTTGGTGCGGCACCGGCAGCTTATACTCTGTGGTCCAAGGTGATGCACCACAATCCGGCAGATACTGCCTGGGAGAACCGGGACCGGTTCATCCTGTCCGGCGGACACGGCTCCATGCTGCTGTACTCCCTGCTGCATCTGTTCGGCTACGGCCTTACCGCTGAGGATCTTTCACAGTTCCGCCAGTTCGGCTCTCTGACACCGGGACATCCGGAGTATCGTCACACCGCCGGTGTAGAAGCAACTACCGGTCCTCTGGGCGCAGGTATGGCTATGGCAGTGGGTATGGCCATGGCGGAGAAGCACCTGGCATCAATCTTCAACAAGCCGGAATATCCCATCGTTGACCACTACACCTACGTACTGGGCGGCGACGGATGTATGATGGAGGGCATTTCCTACGAGGCATTCTCTCTTGCAGGAACCCTGGGCCTCTCCAAGCTTATCGTGCTTTATGATTCCAATAACATTTCCATCGAGGGCGGTACCGATATCGCTTTCCGCGAAAATGTACAGAAGCGCTTTGAAGCCTTTGGCTTCCAGACACTTCTTGTGGAGGACGGAAATGATCCGGACGCCGTCCTCAAGGCCATCGAAGAGGCAAAGGCAGATACCACCCGTCCGTCCATGATCGAGATCAAGACCAAGATCGGTGCAGGCTGCCCCGCAAAGGAAGGCAAGGCCAGCGCACACGGCGAGCCTCTGGGCGTGGACAATGTAGCGGCTCTCCGGCAGAACCTGGGCTGGGAGGATGAGACACCCTTCGCCGTTCCTCAGGATGTATATGATAACTGCGCAGCAGTAAATGCGGAAAATGCCAAGGTTGAGGAAGCATGGAAGGAGCTCTTCGCATCATGGCGTGCAGCATTCCCCGAGCTGGCAGAGCTTTGGGATAAGTACCATGATGAGTCTTCCGCAGAAGCGCTGCTGGATGACGAAACCTTCTGGAAGATCTGTGATGCTCCGGAAGCTACACGGAATGTATCCGGTAAGCTGATCAATTATGTGAAGGATAAGATCCCGAACCTCTTCGGCGGTGCTGCGGACCTTGCGCCCTCCACCAAGACCAATATGAAGGACAGGGGAGATTTCTCCAAGGAAACACCGGAAGGCTCCAATCTTCACTTCGGTGTAAGAGAGCTGGCCATGACAGCCATCGGAAACGGTATCCGTCTCCACGGCGGACTGCGTTCCTTCGTTTCCACCTTCTTCGTATTCAGCGACTATGTGAAGCCCATGGCAAGACTGTCTGCCATCATGCAGCTGCCGCTGACCTATGTACTTACCCATGACAGCATCGGCGTAGGTGAAGACGGACCTACGCACCAGCCCATCGAGCAGCTGGCTATGTTCCGTGCTATGCCGAACTTCTATACCTTCCGTCCGGCAGATGCGGCAGAGACCGCAGCCGCATGGTATTGCGCACTGAATTCCAGGAGGACGCCGGTAGCCATGGTGCTTTCCCGTCAGAACCTTCCGCAGCTTGCAGGCAGTGGAAAGAATGCCCTTAAGGGTGGATATATCCTTCAGGACAGTGAGAAGGAGACCCCGGATGCGATCCTCATCGCCACAGGCTCTGAGGTGCAGCTGGCTGTGGAAGCGAAGGAGAAGCTTAAGGCGGAGGGGATCGATGCCCGGGTTGTCAGCATGCCCTGTATGGATCTTTTCAATGACCAGTCCGCAGAATATAAGGAGAGTGTACTTCCCTCCAATGTTACCGTCCGTGTAGCGGCAGAGGCTCTTTCCACCTTCGGCTGGGAGCGCTATGTGGGACTTACCGGTAAGGTAGTAGGTATGACCACCTTTGGCGCATCCGCACCTGCAGGAAAGCTGTTCCCCTACTTCGGCATCACAGCAGACGCTATCGTTGCGGCAGTAAAGGAGCAGCGTTAGACACGACGGACTTATAAAACTACCAGAAGGGACGCTTCGCGGGTATCTGCGGAGCGTCCCTTTTAGTTGGTATTTGATATCCCGCTATGGTATAATGATCATGTATTTGGCAAGAAACAGGTGTTATGAAGGGAGGTTGCCTATGCAGTACAGAAAAGACAGACATGGAAACGATATTTCCGTGCTGGGATACGGATGTATGCGGTTCACAAAGAATGGGGGAAGCATCGATCTTCCCAAGGCCAACAGGGAGATCATGACGGCCTATAAGCTGGGAGTGAATTACTTCGATACGGCTTATATCTATCCGGGGTCCGAGGCTGCACTGGGCCAGATCCTGGAGAAGAACAAGATCCGCGAGAAGGTGAACATCGCCACAAAGCTCCCCCAGTATCTCATCGCCAGCCGGAAGGCCATCGATAAGATCTTCGAAGAGGAGCTTTCCCGTCTTCGGACAACCTACGTGGATTATTACCTGATGCATCATCTGACGGACGTGGCTATGTGGGAGAAACTGAAATCCATTGGCATCCTGGATTGGATCGCAGAGAAGAAGAAGTCTGGGCAGATCCGGAATATCGGCTTCTCCTATCACGGGAATACCGAAAATTTCCTGAAGATCCTGAATGATTATGACTGGGATTTCTGCCAGATCCAGTATAACTATCTGGATGATGTGTCCCAGGCCGGTGAGAAGGGTCTTCTTGCGGCGCAGGAGAAGGGGATCCCGGTGGTGATCATGGAACCTCTTCGCGGAGGAAAGCTGGTGAACATGCTTCCGGAGTCCGCAAAACGCCTGATCGAAAAATACGGAAACGGACAGACGCCGGCAGAACTGGCATTTCGCTGGCTCTATGACCAGCCGGGGGTAACCTGTGTGCTGTCGGGGATGAATTCCGTGGAAATGGTAAAAGAAAACTGCCGTGTGGCTACAGCTACCCCTGCGGGAAGCTTCTCCAACCGGGACAGAAAGATCGTGGAGAAGGTGAAGCAGCTGATCCGCCGAAACGAGAAGGTGGGCTGCACCGGCTGCAGATACTGCATGCCTTGTCCCAAGGGCGTGGATATCCCGGGCAATTTCCGATGCTGGAATCAGATGTATATCGAGGGAAAGAACGCCGGGCGTATGGAATTCGCCCAGACCGTGGCCCTTTCCAAGGAACCGCCCTTCGCCGACCAGTGTATCGAATGCGGAAAATGTGAGATGCACTGTCCCCAGGGAATCAAGATCCGCGAGAAGCTGAAGGAAGCAGACCGGGATCTTCGCCCCTGGTACTTCAAGACAGGACTGAAGGCGGCCCGGTGGTATATGCTCCGAAAAGGGAAGAATTCTTAAGAGACTTTTTTTACCCAGCGGATATAACCGATGGTAAGGATCGTAGTCATCAGGCACCAGCTGATGGGCTCTGTCAGGGCGACGCCAAGATACCCCAGGGCGGGAACCAGGAGCATGGCGGAGGCCACCTTCACCGAGAGCTCCAGCACCGACGCCACAAGAGGGATGATCTTATGTCCCACACCCTGCAGGGCACAGCGCAGATTGAACAGCGGGCCCAGAGCCGGGAAGAAGCAGATCATCACCTTGGCGTACATTTCCGCCTGATCCTGGATCAGGACGTTCTCCGTACTGGCGATCCAGGTGGTGATGCTTCTGGCGAAGAGCAGGCTGAAGAGGATGAGAATGACGGACTCTACGGTCACGATGATATTGGCGATCCTTACCCCCTGCCGGATCCGATCGATCCGGCCCGCACCCATATTCTGACTGACATAGGTGGTCATGGTGAAACCGAAGGTGTAGACCAGGGACATCAGGATATCGATCAGACGTCTTCCTGCGAAATGTGCAGCTACGGTATCCGGTCCGAGACTGTTGATGGCACCCTGAAGGATGATGGTCCCGATATTTACGATGCAGCCCATGAGTCCCATGGAGAGTCCGGTGAGGAACAGCTCATGGTAGATGGGACGGGGAACGAACCAGTCCTCCTTCTTCGGAAGGTACTCCCGGAAATGGGTCACCGCATAGGTGAAGCAGGCAATGCTGCAGATCCCCTGGGAGATGACCGTGGCAATGGCAGCGCCTTCGATCCCCCAGCCGAAGCTGCCGATGAACAGCATGTCCAGCAGGAGATTCAGAACGATGGAAATGATCAGACAGTAAAGGGGTGTCCGGCTGTCTCCAAGGGACCGGAGCAGGTTTGCGCTGAGGTTGTAGAGGGCAGTGAAGCCCAGACCCATCAGGATGATCCGAACATAGGAAAGAGCCTGTTCCAGAAGCTCTTCCGGCGTGTTCAGCCATATCAGGACGGGACGGATGAACAGAAAGGCCAGCACCGAGAGGATGATCACCAGGAGCACCGTGAGGATGGCGGAACCGGCGACACATTTCCGGATACGCTTCAGATCTCTTGCGCCGAAGGCGGTGGCCACCAGGATGCCGAAGCCCTGGGTGAAGCCGTTGACGAGGCCGATCAGGGTATTGGAAACCACGGCCGTCATTCCCACCGAGGCAAAGGGATGCTCCCCCAGATAGAAGCTGACTACCTTGGCATCACCGATGTTGTACATCTGCTGGAAGATATTTCCCAGAATGATGGGTATGGTGAACAGAATGATCAGCCGGAGAGGACTACCCTGGGTCATATCCAGCGCCTTTTTTTGTTTTGTAGAGGATTTTTCGTTCAACATTCTCTAAACATATCATAAAACAACGAAAAAGCAAGAGAAAAAAGCTATTGAAATTGTAAAGAATCTGGTGCAAAATTTAGATAGTTTGACAGTCTGCAAGGAGAAGAGGGACATGGGTAAAGCTAAGAAGGAACAGAATAACGGGAAGCTGGAAAATGCCCAGAAAAACCGGGAGCAGATCATCGTCCGGACCAGTGTGATCGGGATCGTTGCCAATCTCTTTCTTGCGGGGTTCAAGGCCGTGGTGGGGATACTTGCGAACTCCATCGCAGTCACCCTGGATGCGGTAAATAACCTGAGCGACGCCCTTTCCTCCATCATCACCATCATCGGAACGAAGCTGGCGGGAAGGCGGCCGGACAAGAAGCATCCCCTGGGACATGGACGGATCGAATATCTGAGCGCCATGATCGTATCGGCCATCGTGCTCTACGCCGGTATCACGGCCATGGTGGAATCCGTAAAGAAGATCATCAACCCGGAGACCCCGGATTATTCCACCTTGTCGCTCATCGTGATCTGTGCGGCCATTGTAGTAAAGATCTTCCTGGGAAGGTATGTAAAAAGCGTGGGGAAGAAGGTGAATTCCGGCTCCCTGATCGCTTCCGGTTCCGATGCGCTGAACGACGCCATCCTGTCCGTCTCCGTTTTGGCTTCCGCAGTGGTGTTCATGCTCTGGGGAGTAAAGCTGGAGGCTTATGTGGGTCTGGTCATTTCCCTTTTCATCATGTACGCCGGCTATGAGATGCTGACCGAAGCCCTGGACGAGATCCTGGGAAAACGGGTGGACGGCGAGATGCTGAGCGAGATCCGGAGGACCATCTGCGAGGAGAAGGAGGTGGGCGGCGCCTACGATCTGATCCTGCACAGCTACGGACCGGATCGTTTTGTGGGTTCCGTACATGTGGAGGTTCCGGACACCATGCGGGCGGATGAGATCGACCGGCTGGAACGGCGGATCACCCAGCGTGTATTTGAAAAGCACGGGGTACTTCTTGCCGGTATCGGCATTTATTCCATGAATACGAAAAATGATGTGTCAAGGCAACTTCAGTCCGACATCAATCATCGTGTGATGTCCCACGAGGGCGTGCTGCAGACCCATGGCTTCTATCTGGATGAGGAGGCGAAGACCATCAGTCTGGATATCATCCTGGATTATGCCCTGGGAGACCGGGAGCGGCTGTTCTCGGAGATCGAGCAGGATCTGAAGGAAAACTATCCGGAGTATCGTTTTATGTTAACTAACGATATCGATATCTAGGCAGCGGCCGGCAGAAAACCGGCGGGATCGTGAAAAGGATCTGCTACGGAAATCGGTCCGGGTGAGAATCGAAGCATTTTGGGTGAAGGAGGAGGTGAGCCTCATGAAAAAGGTTAAAGTCCCGGAAGTGAATATACAACCGGTGGAAATAAAAACAAAAAAAGTAAAGGCGGAAAAGATCGATAAGAAGAAGCTCCTGACGAAGGAGAATATCAAAAAGGGGATCGAGATCGGAAAGACAGTAGCTCTGGTGATGGCCATCGTGAACCTCGCTAAGGCTGTGGCTGTGGTGGTGAAGGAGACGGCGGAGAAGACCCGGGAGGAGCGGCGGAAGCTGGAAGAGGAAAGAGCAGGTTTGGAACTGAGGGAACCGGAAGAGGAGAACGCCGGTCAGGACCGTTGAATACATTGATTTTATCCCACATTTGGGGTAAAATCAGTATATATTGCGCTTGCTTGAGGAACGGGCGCATTGTTGCTGAGAGGGTATCGGATCAGAACGATAGCTTACTATATGAGGGAGATTACGTATGATCAGAAAACTGGCAAAAAGAGGAAACATGAATGACCGCATGGATGTTGCGCTGACCAAGTTCCGGTCGCGTATGACTTCGTATCCGCCGGGGATGTGTCCCCTGACGTTGTATCAGTCCATCCTGCAGATGTCCATGAACCAGTCCTGCGGGAAATGTGTTCCCTGTCGGGACGGTCTGGTGGAAGCGGAGCGGATGCTGAAGCGGATCCTGAACGGGGACGGAACGGAGGAAACCGTGCAGAAGCTGAAGGAGCTCTGCGTGATGATCTCTGAATCGGCGGACTGCGCAGTGGGCGTGGTCGCGGCAAATACCGTGCTGGACAGTCTTACGGAATTTGCGGATGAATACGAAAGCCATATCAAGAAAAAGAGATGCGTGGACGGCTTGAGGCAGACGGTTCCCTGTATGACCCTGTGTCCGGCCCATGTGGACGTTCCGGGCTATGTTGCCCTGATCAAGAACAAGGACTACGCAGGAGCCATCAATATGATCCGCGACCGTAATCCCTTCCCGACGGCCTGCGCCATGGTGTGCGAGCATCCCTGTGAGAGGAAATGCCGGAGATCCATCATAGACCAGCCCATCAATATCCGCGGGCTGAAGAAATATGCGGTGGATCAGGTCTCTGCGGATCAGGTGAAGACACCTCAGGCGAATGTATCCACCGGAAAGACCATCGGTGTGGTAGGCGGCGGTCCTTCGGGACTTACCGCGGCATATTTCCTTGCGCTGATGGGGCACAAGGTGGTGGTTTATGATGAGCATGAGAAGCTCGGAGGCATGCTCCGCTATGGCATCCCTGAGTATCGTCTCCCGAAGGCACGTCTGGATGAGGATATCCGCGCGATCCTTTCCGCAGGAGATATCGAAGTGCATACCGGGACCAAGATCGGGCGGGATATCACCGTGGAGGAGCTTCGGAAGAAATATGATGCGGTATATCTGGGGCTTGGCGCACAGCTGGGCAACCGTATGCCCGTGGATAATAAGGACGCGGAAAATGTGATTCCTGCCGCAGATTTCCTGCAGGCAGTGGCACGAGGAGAGAAGATCGATTTTACCGGTAAGAAGGTAGTGCTGATCGGCGGTGGAAATGTGGCGATGGACGCTGCAAGAACAGCTGTCCGGCTGAACGCCGAAACGGTCCATGTCTTTACCCGGAAGCGGGATGACTATACGGCTCTTGAATCCGAGATCGAAAGCGCCATGCAGGAGGGCGTCCGTTTTCGGACCCTGCTTTCCTTCCTTCACCTGGAAGAGGATAAGGAGAACCCTAACCGGATCAACGCTGTATGGCTGCAGCCAGAGATTGTGGGAGAATTCGATAATATGGGTCTGGTGAAGACCGAGCATTCCAGTGCTTATCCTTATAGATTTAAATGCGACTACCTCATCATGGGCGTTGGCCAGCGCTGTGATGTGGCGGATTTTGATGCTGCTGGCATCCCCACCGAACGCGGTCGGATTCTGGCAGACGAGTCCTGCACCGTAGCCGGCGTGGAGGGCGTATTCTCCGGCGGCGACTGTGTCACAGGACCTTCCACAGCCATCAATGCCATCGCGGCAGGACAGGTGGCTGCCCACAATATCGACGAATACCTGGGGTATCATCATAAGATCCTCTGTGAGGTGGAAGCACCTCCGGCCAAGCCCAACAGATGTGTGCCCACCGGCCGTGCGGAGATCGAGGAAAGAGATCCCTTCGAGCGGCGCAGGGACTTTGCCCATGTGGAGGTCCCCATGACTCCGGAAGAAGCAGACCGGGAATCCGGCAGATGCCTCCGGTGTGATCACTTCGGTTGTGGATCGATGGAAGGGGGTAGAGCAGCATGGTAAGCACTATGGAAGAAAATGTGAAGAAAGATACCCAGGAGAAAATGGTGACCATTATCATTAATGGAAAGCCCTATCAGGTCAAGGCGGGAACGAAGATCCTGAATATATGCCACAGTGAAGGAATCGAGATCCCCACCCTCTGTCATCTGAAGGATTACAGCGACATCGGCTCCTGCCGTCTCTGCATGGTGGAGATCGAAGGCTACGAGAAGCTTTTTGCCGCCTGCAGGACCAAGGCGGAGGATGGCATGGTCATCACCACCGAGTCCGAGAAACTGACCAATTACCGAAAGGAAATGCTCCGGCTGATCCTTTCCAACCATAAGGTGGACTGCATGAACTGTCCGCAGAACGGCAACTGCCAGCTGCAGAAGCTCTGCAATCAGTTTGATATCCAGGATACGGAATATACGGGTTCCCGCCGGCGCATTGCCGAGAAGCTGCCGAAGCTTTCGGACAATCCCTACATTTCCTATGATCCTTCCAAATGTATCCACTGCCAGCGTTGTATCAGCGCCTGCAATCGTGCAGCGGTGAACCGCACCATGCACAGCGGACGTACCGGAGTGTTCCACACGGTGGAAGCCCCCTTCGGTCCGGACTGGAAATCCACAGGCTGCGAGTCCTGCGGTAACTGTGCGGCTATGTGCCCCACCGGTGCGCTGACGCTGAAGCGGCAGAAGAATTACCGGAGCTGGGAGACCAGGAAGGTGCTCACCACCTGTCCCCACTGTGCAACGGGCTGTCAGTTCTATCTTGTGGTGAAGGACAATAAGATCGTGGACGTGGAGGCTGCGGACGGACCCTCCAACCATGGCCTGCTCTGTGTCAAGGGACGTTCGGGAAGCTTTGACTTCGTCAACTCTCCCGACCGGATCAAGACTCCGCTGATCAAGAACAAGGAAACCGGTGAGTTCGAGCCCGCCAGCTGGGATGAGGCTATCTCCCTGGTGGCAAAGAAATTCATGGAACTCAAGGCGCAGTACGGACCGGATTCTCTGGCCGGCTTTGCCTGTTCCCGTTCCGCAAATGAAGATATCTATCTGGTACAGAAGATGGTACGTACCTGCTTCGGTACCAACAACACGGATAACTGTGCCCGTGTATGCCACTCCGCAACGGTTGCGGGACTGGCGAAGACCCTGGGCTCCGGGGCTATGACCAACCCGATCTACGATATCACCCATGACGTGGATGTGATCCTTCTTGTGGGCTCCAATCCCGAGGAAGCACATCCGGTTGTCGGTATGCAGATCCGGCAGGCGGTGGCCAAAGGAACAAGGCTCATCGTTGTGGATCCCCGTTCCATCGGTCTCACCAGGGATGCGGACATTCATCTGAAGCTTCGCCCGGGTACAAATGTGGCGTTTGCCAACGGCATGATGCATGTGATGATCGAAGAGGATCTCATCGATCATGACTATATTGAAAATTTCACCGAGGACTTTGACAAGCTGAAGGAGCTGGTGAAGGATTATACACCGGAGAAGGTGGGGGAGATCTGCCACATCGATCCGAAGAAGCTTAAGGAAGCGGCAAGAATGTATGCCACAGCGAAGAAAGCGCCCATTATCTACTGTCTGGGCGTCACCGAGCATTCCACCGGTACAGAGGGCGTTATGAGCATGTCCAACATGGCGCTGATCTGCGGTAAGGTGGGACGCAGCGGCTGCGGCGTAAATCCCCTCCGTGGACAGAACAATGTACAGGGTGCCTGCGATATGGGCGCACAGCCTACGGATTATCCCGGCTACCAGAAGGTACATTTGCCCGAGGTCCGTGAGAAATTTGAGAAGGCCTGGGGCGTTCCCCTTAACCCGAATCCGGGACTCAAGGCTACCGAGGTATTCCCGGCAGCCATCGAGGGGAAGATCAAAGGTCTCTACATCTTCGGCGAGGATCCCATCGTGACGGATCCGGATACCGAGCACATTAAGAAGGCTCTGGAAAGTCTGGATTTCCTGGTGATCCAAGAGCTCTTCATGACAGAAACAGCAAAATATGCCGACGTGATCCTTCCGGGACGGAGCTATGCAGAGAAGGAAGGTACCTTCACAAATACCGAGCGCCGTGTACAACGGATCCGTACGGCAGTTACCGTAGAAGGCGATATGCGTCTGGATACCGATATCCTCATCGATCTGATGAATGCCATGGGTTATCCCCAGCCGCATCTTACGGCATCCCAGATCATGGACGAGATCGCTTCCGTAACCCCCAGCTTCGCAGGAATTTCCTTCGAGCGACTGGATCGGGGCGAATCCCTGCAGTGGCCCTGCAAGGATAAGACCACACTGGGTACCCCCATCATGCATGTGGGCAAGCCTGCCCGGGGAAGAGCGCTTCTTTATCCGGCAGTTTACCGGCCGTCACAGGAGCTTCCGGATGAGACCTATCCCTACATCCTGACTACAGGACGTATCCTGTACCAGTACAATGCGGCAGCCATGACCTCCCGTGCACCGGGACTGATGGAGATCGCAGGAGAAGGCTTCATCGAAGTGAACTATAAGGACGCTGACCGTCTGGGGATCAAAAACGGCGAGAAGATCCGTGTCAGCAGCAGACGCGGCACCATCACGGCTACGGCAAGAGTGGGAAGAAAGGTTTCCGAGGGTGA
>JAGBNH010000077.1 GCA_017634475.1 Eubacterium sp. | reverse complement strand
TCTCATGAGGATGCTGAGGAATGTGTGGATGGTGCTCTTGTTCAAATATGGGAGAATAAGCCGCCGGAAGGACTTCAAAATCTGAAAGGTTATATAGGAACTGCAGTTCGAAATGCATCACTTAGTCGTCTGCGAATGAATCAAGCTGAAAAAAGGGGAGCAGGGGAGAATAGTATTCTTCTTTCCGAATTGGAAGAGACAATCCCCTCCGGAAATAATGTGGAACAAGCTGTAGAGCGTATCTTCCTTGCAGAAATGATCCGAAAATGGCTGGAAAATGAAAAACAGATCAATCGTAGGTTGTTTCTTGGACGCTATTGGTACGGATACGAATACCGAGATCTGTCAGCATTCTATGGCATCTCTCAGACAAAAATAAGAGTAACACTCCATCGTATGAGAAAAAGACTTCGTATGTATTTAGAACAGGAGGACATATCTGTATGAAAAAAAATGATAAAAAAGAAGCAGCAAAACATATGTTAGAAGGGATAGAAACAATACCACCGGATTATGTTTGCGATGCTAAAATAAGTGTGCATAATAATAAAGTACCAAAGAAGGAACGACGACGCGTAGTAATACTTACTGAGTCTCTCATTGCTGTATCTGCTATATTTATTCTGAGCTTTATCATTTGGGGAGTACTTAAAAACAAAAAAACGGAACCCGAAAACAAACCAATTGAATCAGGCGAGGATGAGCCGGCGACAGAGAGTGCAGGCACGAAAGTGTCGGTTGACGGAAGTCATGGAAGCATCACACTAAATGTCCCGGAAACATGGAATTGGGAAACAACAAAGGGTGGTGGAAAGCTCCAGACCGGAACGATTGGGAGTTATGGGATCATTCTAAAACCAGGAGAAGCGGAGCAGGGCCAGATTGAAGTGTTTTATACGAATGCTTTCGGTCTTTGCGGGACAGGCCTTTTTAGTAAAAAGATGACATTGGCAAATAATCCTGTTTGGGTCTATACATATGACGGAAGTAAAAATTGGAATTATATTGTCTTTGATAATGATTCTCCTAAGATTGTAGTTTGTCACACAGATTGCTCCATGTGGACGGACGAAATGTGGGATGAGGCGTGGTCGATACTGGATACGATCTCTTATTGACGGAGACATAATTCCAAAGGATAGATATATTCTCGAAATCTTATGTTGATTAAAGAGGCGAAGGATTATGTAGCAACTTACAGAGTTTTTGGAGTAGACAAAGGGGGATTGGGGGCGCATCAGCCCCCAACAAGCGGGGTGCCGGGAGAAAAAAGGAAGAGGCATCCTATTCTGATTCAGGGTGCAGCAAACGTATAGATTCTATTTTTGATAATGAGGAGATTGATCGAGAGATCGGTCTCTTTTTTTGCGCGAAAAAGAGCCGGTACGGAAAAAACAGTTTTGATGGAAGGTTTAAAATGGCTTGTTTTTTCGATTGAATTAGAAGTCCCTTTGTAGTACAATATACTCTGCTATTTTGGGGCTTCTTGCTGTTAAAGAAAGCCGTCAAATGGGAAAAGACCTTCGAGGTAAAGAACTGGGCGTTGGTATTGTCCAACAGACAGACGGGCTTTATGTGGCACGTTTTACGGATAGATACGGAAGACGCCAAACAAAATGTTTCAAGAAATTACAGGAATGCAGACAGTGGATACGCTATTGGTACACCAATTGGTACACCTGCATATGACATAATCGCAGAAAGCCCGTAAAATCAAGGGTTTCAAGGAGGATATAGAAAGATATGAAATTAGGAATCGTAGGTTTGCCGAACGTTGGGAAGAGCACCCTATTTAATTCGCTGACGAAGGCAGGAGCGGAATCGGCAAATTATCCGTTCTGTACCATTGACCCGAATGTGGGGATCGTCGCTGTTCCGGATGATCGTCTGGATGTTCTGACGAAGATGTATGATTCGGCGAAGACCACGCCGGCCGTGATCGAGTTTGTGGATATCGCCGGACTGGTGAAGGGCGCTTCCAAGGGTGAAGGCCTGGGGAATCAGTTCCTGGCGAATATCCGTGAGACGGATGCCATCGTGCATGTGGTTCGCTGCTTCGATGACGATGACGTGATCCATGTGGAGGGGTCCGTGGATCCGATCCGCGATATAGATACCATTAATGTGGAACTGATCTTTGCTGATCTGGAGGTGCTTGAACGCCGTTTGTCCAAACAGATCCGGGTGGCGCGGAATGATAAGACTGCAGCGAAGGAAGTGGATATGCTGAACCGTCTGAAGGAGCATCTGGAGTCCGGAAAGCTGGCCATCAGCTTTGAACCCCAGGACGAAGACGAAGAGGCATACTTCAAAGAGTATAATCTGCTTACGGCAAAGCCTGTGATCTTCGCGGCAAATGTAGCTGAGGACGATATGGCGGATGACGGTGCGTCCAATGACTATGTAAAGAGGGTGCGTGAGTTCGCGGCCGAGAATCACAGCGAGGTCTTCACCATCTCTGCAAAGATGGAGGAAGAGATCGCAGAGCTGGATGATGACGAGAAGGCGGAATTTCTGGCAGATCTGGGACTCTCCGAATCCGGTCTGGATAAGCTGATCCGTGCCAGCTACAAGCTGCTGGGTCTCATCAGTTATCTTACTGCAGGACCTACAGAGTCCAGAGCGTGGACCATTACTGAGGGAACCAAGGCTCCGCAGGCTGCGGGAAAGATCCACTCCGATTTTGAACGCGGTTTCATCAAAGCTGAGGTTGTGGCTTATGATGATCTCATCGCCTCGGGAACCATGGCGGCAGCGAAGGAAAAGGGGCTTGTCCGTCAGGAGGGCAAGGAATATGTGATGAAGGACGGAGACGTGGTCCTGTTCAAGTTTAACGTATAATGTAAGGATTTAAATATGAATGGTATATATTTCCCGGGACTTGGGATATCCCTTCCAAATGTTCCGGAAGGTTTTACGATCTTTGGTGTAACCATCAAGTTTTACGGACTGATCATTGCCCTGGGTTTTCTGATCGCGCTGAAGATCGCTATCAACGACGGACGAAAGACAGGGATCAAGGAAGATGATTATCTGGACTACTGGCTGTGGATGATCATCCCCTGTATCTTAGGTGCAAGAATTTATTATATCCTCTTTAATTCGAAGGAATACTTCGGCGAAGGGATATCCTTCGGGGAGTCCCTGCGAAGAATGGTCGATATCCGTCAGGGTGGATTGGGTATCTACGGCGGATTGATCGCAGGCGTTATCGTTTCGGTGATCTTCACAAAGAAACGAAAGATCTCCCTTCCGCTTTTTGCGGATAATATCACCATGGGAGTGCTGATCGGGCAGATCATGGGACGTTGGGGGAACTTCTTTAACCGCGAGGCTTTTGGTGCCTACACATCTTCCTTCATTCGCATGGCGATCCCGCTGGATTACTATCGGACCAATGGAAATATGAGTTACCTCACCGGATCCGGTATCATTACGGATGAAATGCTGCAGAATACGGAGATGATAAACGGTGTGGAATGTATCACCGTGGTTCCCTCCTTCCTGCTGGAAGGCTTATGGAATCTGGCCATCCTCCTTTTTATTCTCTGGTACAGAAAACGGAAGAAGTTCGATGGCGAACAGGCCATGTTCTATATCCTGTTTTATGGTATAGGCAGATTCCTGATCGAGGGAAACCGTACGGATTCTCTGATGATCGGACCGCTGAAGATCAGCCAGGTGGTGGCTATCCTTTGCATCATTGCCGGCGGAGCGGTTCTGATCCGTAACTACCTGAAGATCCGGTCCGGACATCCGTTGCCGGTTCACAGGGTGGGAGATCCACTTCCGGAACCGCCGAAGGAGGAGAAGAAATCGGTGAAGCTGATCTCTCCCTTCCGGAAGAAATCGTCAAATGCAGATCCGGATGCTCCTGAACCGACGGAGAAGAGTAAGACTCCCGGGGAGAAAGACTCGGATAAAGACCCGGATAAAGAAGTGAAGAAAGCGGAAGAAGAAACTTCCGATGAGAAGAGTAAAACCGAATAAAGGGTATGTGGAAGATGCATTTTCCGGTCGGTGGAACGATGTGGAGGGAAATGCGAAAAAATCGGCAAAAACCCACCGATACTATATCTGGTGTGGGTTTTGCCTCCACCATACTATATTTTGAAGAATCGCTTTTTTAGCGATTCTTTTTTTGTGCATTTTGACAGAAATTCGCCAAAAATTTTGTGAGATACGTATGAAAAAAATCGGAATCTGTCCTTGAAAAATAGGGTCCTTTGGTTTATTATAGACACATGGTGGCGGGAAATGGATGGAAATCCATGGAAAAACCACGAAATGGAGGATTTCATAAATCCGGGGTTTACAGGAGAGATCAGCACACCGTGTCGAAAAGCATGCATGGAAAACATAATCATTCTATTGATGACAAGGGTCGTCTGATCATCCCGGCGAAATTCCGTGAGGCGCTGGGACGCGATATCATCATGTCTCCCGCACTGGAGGATAATTGTATCTATGTGTATTCGGAGGAAGAATGGGATAATCTGACGGAACAGCTTTCCCATCTGACCAACTCCAAGGAGCAGAACCGTGAGCTTAAGCGTTACTTCCAGGCCAATGCAGTTGACTGCAGCATCGACAGCCAGGGGCGGACCATCGTTCCGGCGGAGCTTCGGAAGAATGCCGGGATCGATAAGGATGTTGTGGTGGTTGGCAACGGAAAGAAGGCCGAGATCTGGAGCGCTGAGGTATGGCGGGAGAGAGAAGAACGCCCCGTACTTTCCAGACAGGCGATCCGACAGATGCTGGAGAATTCCGACATAGAGATATTTGGATAATTCATATTTACAGATAATAAGCATTGTCAGCAGAGGTGGTTATTATGGAATTTCATCATATACCGATCATGCTGGACAGTGTGATCGAGAACCTGAAGATCAAACCGGATGGAGTGTACGTGGATGGCACCGTAGGGGGCGCGGGACACTCTTCGGAGATACTGAGACGTCTTTCGGACAGAGGAAGACTCATCGCCATCGATCAGGACCGGGCGGCAGTGGAGACAGCGAAAGCAAGACTCTCCGCCATTTCCGACAGGGCGACGGTGGTAAAAAGCAATTTTGTGAATTTCGATATCGTGCTGGATGACCTGGGAGTGAATCGTGTGGACGGCGTGCTTCTGGATCTGGGAGTTTCCTCCTACCAGTTCGATCAGGCAGACCGGGGATTCTCCTATCGATTTGATGCACCGCTGGATATGCGGATGGATCAGTCGCAGGATGAGACCGCGGCAGATATCATCAATGGGTACAGCGAGGAGGAACTGACAAGGATCCTCCGGGAGTATGGGGAAGAGCCTTTCGCATCGCGGATCGCGAGGAATATCTGCAGAAGAAGAGAAGAGAAGCCCATACGTACCACATTTGAACTGAACGAGTTGATCACGTCCTCCATACCTGCCAGCGCCAGGCGGGATGGAGGACACCCCTCCAAACAAACCTTTCAGGCGATCCGGATCGTACTTAACCGGGAATTACAGGTGCTGGAGGAAAGCATAGATCTGATGATCCGGAGACTTTCACCGGGAGGAAGACTTTGTATCATCACATTCCATTCATTGGAAGACCGTATCGTGAAGACGGCCATGCGAACGGCAGAGAAGCCATGTATCTGCCCGCCGGACTTTCCGGTATGTGTATGCGGCAGAATCCCTTCGGGCAAGGTGATCACCAGAAAGCCCATCGTTCCGGATGAAGAGGAAATGAAGAAGAATCCCAGATCCAGGAGCGCGAAGCTCAGGGTATTTGAGAAGAAATAAATGAGAGCATAGTTTAAGATGAAAAGAAGTAAAGGGGAAGCGCTAGTGAGAGAAGAGAGAAGAAGCCCATACTACGTTGAAGGGAGTACGGTTTACAGAGCAGCCGAGCCGGCAAGAAAACAGGATAGAAGAAAAACTGCTGTAAAGAAGAAGGCGCCGAGACTGGTAACCTACCCGAAGGCAGCGGTAAAGGCAGAGAACTCTCTGTTCTTTGACAAAGGGTATGCGGTGGTGGTGCTGATCGCAGCATTGATCATCATCGCAAGCCTGGCCGTAATGGTACGCTTGCAGGGAAAGGTGGATGATCAGGAACGAAATATCCGGATCCTCAGAAGTGAGCTGTCGGATATTCAGGCAGATAATGTAGCCTTTGAAGACTCGCTGGACTCCAAATATTCTCTGGATTATATATATCAGGTTGCAACAAAAGACCTGGGAATGGTATACTCCCAGAAGGGTCAGATCGTTTACTATGATAGAGCGAGAGAAGACTATGTAAAACAGATGCACGACGTTCCTGAGGCGAATTAATCGTCTCAGGACTTCGTTTTTTCTAAAAGGGCATAAAGAATGGCAGTAAAAAAGAAACGAAAGAAGAAGGTTTTCCTGATCCGCATGCGTAAGAAGCTGATGTTCGTCATGATCCTCATCTCGGCGGCCATGATCTTCCTGGCGGGAAGACTGATCTACATCAACCGCACAGATGGTGCGAAATACGAAAAGGAAGTGCTGAGCCAGAAGAACTATGACAGCCTCTCTGTTCCTTATCGAAGGGGAGACATTCTGGACTGTAACGGAACAACACTTGCCACCAGCAATAAGGTTTATAATCTGATCATAGAGCCGAAGCATATTCTGGAGAAAGAGGAATATACCAAGGCCACCACGGAAGCCATCGTGAAATACTTCGGCGTGGACAGGGAAAAGCTGGCAGGCTATCTGGAAGACACAGAGTCCCTTTACCGCGTGGCGAAAAAGGGACTTTCCTATGACCAGGTGAAGGAGTTCGAGGAGTTCCGGGATTCCGACGACGGCGATGACGTGATCGGCGTGTGGTTCGAGGAAAACTACGTCAGAGTGTATCCCTACAAGGAACTGGCCTGCCATCTGCTGGGCTTTGTGGTAGGTGGAAATGAAGGTCTGGGCGGCCTGGAGGGAAGCTATAACGACGAGCTGAACGGCAGCAACGGCAGGACCTACGCGTATCTGAATGATGGATATAATCTGGTTCGGACAACGGAACCGCCTACGGATGGGTACAACATCGTTACATCCATCGATCTGGAGATCCAGAGGATCGTGCAGAAGAATGCGGAAGAGGTACAAAGCGAGCTGAATGCGAAGAACATTTCCGTTTTGGTCATGCGTCCCAAGACGTGCGAGGTTCTGGCGCTTTACAACACCCATCAGTATGATCCCAACGATCCCTTCGATCTGGACTGCGTGAAGTACATGTATCCGGATATGAGCGAGGAGGAGTTCAAAAAGTACGAGATCGAGCTGGAAACCAGCAAGGATAAGGAAGAGGAGAAACTGGAGAAGCTGAACACCCTGTGGCGTAGCTTCGTGGTCAGCGATACCTTCGAACCGGGTTCTACCTATAAGACCTTTGTGTTGTCCGGCGCTTTGGAAAACGGAGTGGTGACGGATTCGGATACTTTCTACTGCGATGGACATCAGCAGGTTGCGAATTACAACATCTTCTGTTCCAAGCATGATGGTCACGGTATGCAGGATCTTCCGGCGTGTCTGGCGAATTCCTGTAATGACGCTTTCATGCAGATCGGTGCCCTGATGGGACGTACCACATATTACAAGACACAGTCCATCTTCGGTTTCGGAGAACGGACGAATATCGACATTTCCGGAGAAATGGATAATGCATCCCTTTCCTATCTGGTTTACGATGAGGAGCAGCTGAATGAGACGGAGCTTGCTACCTCCGCATTTGGTCAGTCCGTCAGTGTTACCATGCTGCAGCTGGGAACCGCATTCTGCTCCGTCATCAACGGCGGGTATTATTATCAGCCCCACATCGTTCGCCGGGTGGTGGACAATGCAGGAAACCTGATCACGAATTATGAAAATGTACTGGTCCGCAGGACCGTATCCGAACAGACCTCGGCACAGATGCGTAAGATGCTTGAGGGTGTGGTAGTTAACGGTACCGGCTGGCGTACCCAGATGGAAGGCTATACCATCGGCGGTAAGACCGGTACGGCAGAGAAGTGGCCCCGTAACGAGGGGAAGTTCGTTCTTTCCTTTATCGGCTTCGCGCCTGTTGAGGATCCCGAAGTGGTGATCTACTGCGTGGTTGACGAGCCGGATGTTGAGCAGCAGGATCGAAGCAGCGGTGCAACCGTACTGTTCGGTAAGATCTCCCATGACCTGTTCCCGTACATGAACATTTACCGGACAGGCGATGGAGAAGTTGTCACGGAAGGAACCGATGAGGCGATCCCCCCTATCTTTGTGGAGGGAAGCCCCACAGACAATGAGCAGATGGCGGACCGTCTGGGCAATCAAGGAGCCGGAACCACCGACCCCGAGAATGGTGAAAAATGCCGGTAATGAAGGTAACGGAGAAGCCGGTGAGAACGGCGAAGGAAACGCGGCCGAGAACGGCGAAGGAAATGCCGTGGAAAACGGTGACGGAAATGCCGGGGAGAACGCCGGGGACGGAAACGCCGGAGAAAACGGCAACGGAAACGCCGGGGAAAACGGTGATGGAAATGCCGGAGAAAACGGCAACGGAAACGCCGGGGAAAACGGTGATGGAAATGCCGGTGAGAACGGCGACGGAAACGCCGGGGAAAACGGCGGTGAAAATGCCGGCGGAGGTGCGGCCGAAGAAGGCGGCGGAGAAGCGGCGGAAAATAACGGCGACGGCCAGTAAATTAAGAAATGCAGGAGACAAAGATGAACGGAAAAGATGTTCTGGTGCTTGGCGCGGCAAGAAGCGGGATCTGCTCGGCAGGACTGCTGCTGCGGAATCATGCGAAAGTAACGGTTTATGATCAGAATACGAAGATCGACAGAGATACATTTTATTCAAATTTTGATCCGGAGAAATATCCGGATCTGAAGGAACGACTTACACTTGTCCTGGGGGATTTTCCGGAGGATATTATCGTGGGGAAGGCGATAGCAGTGATCAGTCCCGGAATCCCCCTGGACCTTGATTTTGTAAAGAAGATCGAGGCCGCAGGTATCCCCCTCTGGGGAGAGATCGAGCTGGCTGCACATTTCAACAAGGGACGTGTGGCGGCCATAACAGGAACCAACGGCAAGACCACCACCACCACGCTGGTAGGAGAGATCTTCAAGGCTTTTAAACCGGATAGTCTTGTGGTGGGAAATATCGGTATCCCCTTTACCGGGGATGCGGATTCCACCCACGAAGGACAGCTGATCTCTGCTGAGATCAGTTCCTTCCAGATGCAGACCACCTATACCTTCCATCCGGAGGTTTCGGCGCTGCTGAATCTGACGCCGGATCATCTGAACCGTCACATTACATTTGAGAATTACGCAGACGCGAAAATGCGCGTCACCATGAATCAGACCCCGGAGAATTACTTCGTAGTTAACTACGATGATCCGGAGACAAGGAAGCGCGGAGAGGCCCTGAAGACGGTGCATGTGATCTGGTTCAGCCGGCTGGCAGAACCGGAGGACGGCGTTTTCGTCCGGGACGGCTGGGTCATTCTCAGGAATTCGGAGGGAGAGAAGAAGATCCTTCCCCTGTCGGAAATACAGATCCTGGGATCCCATAATGTAGAAAATGTACTGGCGGCTACGGCCATCACCTGGTATATGGGCGTTCCTGCAGAGGTGATCCGCGAGACTGTGAAGAATTTCAAGGGCGTGGAGCACCGGATCGAGTACACGCGTACCGTACGGGGCGTGAAGTACTATAACGATTCCAAGGGAACAAATCCGGATGCGGCCATCAAGGCGATCCAGGCCATGCAGACACCGACCCTGCTCATTGGCGGAGGCTATAACAAGCATAATGAGTATGATGAATGGATCAAAGCCTTTGACGGCAAGGTGCGTTATCTGGTGCTTCTCGGAGAGACGGCCCAGGCCATCGAAGATACGGCAAGGAAGCTTGGATTTAATAACGTGATCCGGGTGGCTTCCCTGGAAGAAGCAGTGAAGAAGTGTTATGAGTTGGCAGAGGAGGGAGACAGTGTGCTTCTTTCACCGGCCTGTGCGAGCTGGGATATGTTCAAGGATTTTGAACAGCGCGGACGGCTCTTTAAGGAATATGTAAACGCGTTGGAGGATTAGAGGTTTGACGAAGGGAAAGGGTAAGAAGAAAGAAAAAACGTTCTGGTACCGGGGGACTTATTTTGATTATCCCACGCTTTTTCTCATACTCTTTCTGTTCCTCTTCGGACTGGTCATGGTAATGAGCGCAAGCTATTATCAGGGCCGGGTGCTTTATGACGACAGTACCTACTATTTCAAAAGGCAGGCCATCTTTGGCGTGCTGGGGCTTCTGGTCATGTATCTTGTATCTCATATCCAGTACCAGGTGCTGAAGAACTGGAGTCTGATCATCATGCTGGTCACCATTCTTCTTCTGGGACTGGTATATGTGGTGGGCTCGGCCAGTCATGGTTCCACCCGCTGGATCAACCTGGGATTCATTTCCTTCCAGCCCTCGGAGATCGCCAAGCTGTCGCTGATCATTTACACGGCTCATGTGGTAACGGCGAAAGCCGGGCGGCTCAAAACGGTATGGGGCACCATAGGTACGCTGATCGTTCCCATCATTGCGTTGATACTGATTGGTGCGGAAAACCTGAGTACGGCCATCGCCTGCGGCATCATTGTTGGCTGCATCTGGTTTGTGGTAAATCCCAAGCTGTTATATATCGTCATCGTTATCCTGCTGGCTCTGGCGGTGTTCATCATCCTGTTCAACATGGCCAGCTACCGAAGCACCCGTATTCAGGTGTGGAAGGATCCGGCCAGTATGGATGAAGGATATCAGACCATGCAGGCGCTTTACGCCATCGGCTCCGGCGGCTGGTTCGGCCGCGGACTGGGACAGAGCATCCAGAAGATGGGTTACATCCCCGAGGCGCATAACGACATGATCTTCTCCGTGATCTGTGAGGAAATGGGTATCGTAGGCGGCATCGCCATCATGATCGTATTTGCCATGCTGATCTGGAGATTCCGCTTTATCGCAGAGGGTGCGCCGGATCGCTTTGGCGCCCTGCTGGTGGTGGGAAGTATCGCCCATATCGCCTTCCAGGTTATTCTGAATATCAGCGTGGTGACCAATACACTGCCCAACACCGGTGTAACGCTGCCCTTTGTGAGTTACGGAGGTACCTCTCTGCTCTTCCTGATGGTGGAAATGGGGATCGTACTCAGTGTGTCCAGACAGATCGTGCCCATCAGTATGACAGAGGAGGTGCGGTCGTGAAAAGAAAGGTCATCATCGTACTTCTGATCGTTGTGGTGGTACTTCTTGGTGGTGGTTTCTATGTCAGTACATTTCATCTGGATGAGATCCGGGTGGAGGGCTGCGTCATGTCTTCGGAAAGCGTCATCGCTTCCGTGGTAAAGGAAGAAGCCCCGCTGAACAATATCCTGCTCCTGTATCTGAAGAACAAGGTCCGGCCCATCCGCGACATTCCCTTTGTGGCGAAGCTGGACATCGAATTCGTGGACAAGAATACGCTCTCCGTCATCGTGTATGAGAAATCCGTGGCGGGTTGTCTGGAGTATATGGACAATTATGTATATTTTGACCGGGACGGCATCGTGCTGGAGGCATCCACGGAACGAAAGGAAGGGGTTCCCTCCATCAACGGACTGAATATCAACTCCTGGGAAATGGGAAAGGAGCTGCCCATCGCGGATCGGGACCGGTTCTCCCAGATCCTCACCATCACCCAGCTCATTGAGAAGTACGGGCTGGACATCGATATGGTGAGCTTCACCCGGGAAGGAGATATCATTCTTCGCCAGAAGAAGATCCTGGTGGAACTGGGAAACGGAGACAATCTGACCATCCAGATGATGAATCTGGGGAGCATCCTGAAGGGACTGGCAGGAAAAAAGGGAACGCTTTACATGAAGGATTTCAATTCCGATCAGTCATCCGCAAGTTTTAAGGAAAAATGAGTCTGCATTTGGGAATTATATGAAATTTCCTGTTGCGAAATTGGTTAAAAACAATTATGATATACAATGTATGACTAATTGAAGTTATATTAAGGAGGAAAAAACCTTGTTAGAGATCAAATCCAATGATGAGAAAACGCCTGCCAGAATTCTGGTGATCGGTGTCGGCGGAGCCGGCAACAATGCAGTTAACCGCATGATCGATGAGAACGTTGAGGGCGTTGAGCTGATTGCGATAAATACAGATAAGCAGGCACTGTCCTTAAGCCGTGCAACCACCAAGATCCAGATCGGCGAGAAGCTGACCAAGGGACTTGGCGCAGGAGCTAAGCCGGAGATCGGTGCAAGTGCAGTAGAAGAGAACAGAGAAGAGATCAATGATATCATTAAGGATTCCGATATGGTATTCGTTACCTGCGGTATGGGCGGCGGAACAGGTACAGGTGCTGCTCCCGTAGTTGCAGAGATCGCAAGAAACCTCGGTATCCTTACCGTTGGCGTTGTGACCAAGCCCTTCACCTTCGAAGGTAAGCCCAGAATGAACAACGCGCTGAACGGTATCGCAAAGCTTCGTGAAAATGTGGATACACTCATCGTGATCCCTAACGATAAGCTGCTTCAGATCTGCGACAAGCGGACCAGCATCCCGGATGCACTGAAGAAGGCCGATGAAGTCCTTCAGCAGGGTGTTCAGGGTGTTACCGACCTGATCAATAAGCCGGGTCTTATCAACCTGGACTTCGCGGATATCCAGACGGTTATGCGCGAGAAGGGTATCGCACATATCGGTATCGGTAAAGCATCCGGCGACAACAAGGCTGTTGATGCTATCAAGCAGGCTATGGATTCTCCGCTGCTGGAGACCACGGTCAGCGGTGCTTCCGACATCATCGTCAACTTCTCCGGAAATGTGGGAATCGTGGAAGCATACGATGCCATCACCTTCCTTACCGAGCAGGCAGGAGACGAGGCAAATATCATCTTCGGTACCGTTGATAATGATCAGGCAGGCGAGGATGTAAGCATCACCATCATCGCAACAGGTCTTGAGGAAGAGCCTCATGGAACAAGGGTGGTTGTTCCCTCCAGGCAGAATAAAGAAGTGATCAAGACAACGAGTTTTTCCTCTGAGCCGGTGATCAAGACACCGACCATTAATTCCGTTGTAAGCACACCGTCCACCGGCGGGATCAAGAACCCCACCGCGAAGACCGGAAAGCCGAAGGCGCAGGCGGTTCCCGTGAACATCAGCCTGAACCAGCCCCAGGCACAGCCTGCACCGGCCAGAACTGCAGCATCTGTCCTTCGTAGCATGGACACCGCTGCACCTGCAGCACCGGCTCCGGCAGCTGCACCTGCACAGGCTGCAGTACAGAACGCAGCAAATGCGGCGCCGAATCCGGCAGAAGCCACGCCGGTTCAGAAGCCTGACAGTGCGAAGCCATCCGGGATCAAGATTCCCGATTTCCTGAGAAGAGGTTAAGTACAGAATAAAAATGCTGTTATTTCCTGATCGAGATAACAGCATTTTATTTTGCCCGTTAACCATTTGTTTCTATGGAAATTCTGATCAAAATGTAGTAAAATACCAAAGGGTATGTCTAAAATTCGACCAGGGAAAAGGAACAATCGTTTTATGGCGTTTAATCAGAATCTAAATCCGAGAAAACAGAAGGATCGCTCCGACAGCATCATTGAGAAGCTGCGGGAGATGATCGCTGAAGGACAGAGCGCACCGCTGTCCACAAATAAAGTGATGATCGTACGGGAAGAAGCGCTGGATCTTCTGAATCTCCTGCAGGATACGGTTCGGGAGGAACTCAGGATCTACCGGGAGGTAAATGACCGAAGAGCGAAGATCATCAATGATGCCAGAGAAGATGCAGAGAGAATCCTGTTCGAGGCGGAACGGAGCGCAAGCCGGATCCGTGTTACCAAGCACAGAGAGGACGAGCCTGTAGGATACTCGCTGGAGGATATGGATAAGGAGCAGAGAGAGACCCTTCGTACAGCCAATGATATCTATGCGGCGTCACTGATCTACACGGATGAGATGCTCACGGAGGTGGACCATTTCATGGCGGATTCCGTGGAGAAGATCGAGCAGGAGTACATGAAGATGCGGGCCACCCTCAGGGAGAAGCAGAAGGCCATTTCCAATAATAAGGCCGAGCTGGTCCGGTCTCTCAATGATCTTACACAGAACGACCGTTATTCACAGCTGATCGAGCTGTCAGAGCTGCTTTCCGTGGAGCTGTATCGTGAGAAACAGAAGCAGCGTGCTCTTGACCGCGAGCGGGAGAGCCAGATGGAGATCCAGTTCGATCTGCCTGAACAGGAGGAACCGGAGAACACTGCTCCGGGGGCATCCTTCGAGGCGGAACCGGCAGCTGCCGTAAAGCGGCCCAGACCGGTGATCAATCCGGACCGAACAGAGAAGAAGATCCGGGTGGAGAGTCATGCGAGAAAAGAGGGCGGAGCCCCTATTCGAAAAGAAGGCAGCGCGGATGCAGATAAGCGCAGATCAAAAATGAGATAGAAAGAACCGAAATGAACAGTATCAGTATCAAACCTTACAGACGACAGATCAATTATTATGAAACCGACCAGATGCAGGTAGTGCATCATTCCAATTATTCCAGATATCTGGAGGAAAGTCGGCTGGACCTGATGGAACAGCTGGGGATATCCTATGCCAGACTGGAGGAGCTGGGGATCATCATCCCGGTTCTGGAGCTGCATGATTATTACACCTTCGCCCTGCATTTCGGGGATACCGTGGAGATCTTCCCCAAGATCACCCGCCTTTCACCGGTGAGATTTTCCCTTACCTATGAGATCCGCGGCCTGGATGGGACTCTTCTTCATACGGCACAGACCAGTCATGCTTTTGTGGACACGGAATTCAAGCCCATGAACCTGAAGAAGAAATATCCGGAGGTCTACCGGATCTTCGAGAGCGTGTTGGAAAGCACGGAAGAATAAACAGTGTGAGAGGTTATGGAAACGAATGATAAGGAACAGATATACAGGGGAAATGTTGGAGTTTTCCTGCGAGGTATTTCCGCCGAAGCGGGATGATGACATGTATGAGATCTTCCAGACGCTGGATCAGCTGGAGGGGCTTACGCCGGATTTTATCAGCGTGACCTACGGCGCCGGAGGAAGCAACAGTAAGAAAACAGCCAAGCTGTCAGCCTACATCCAGAATCTGTGCGATGTAGAGGCGCTGGCCCATATGACTGCAGTGGGGATGACGAAGGAGGCTCTTCCGGAGCGTCTGGCCGAGCTGCAGAAGAAGGGGATCAGAAGGATCCTCGCCCTTCGCGGAGATAAGCCGAAGCTTATGACCGAAGAGGAGTTTGAGAACCGGGAATTCCGTTATGCAGCGGATCTGATCCGGGGGATCAGGGACTTTGGCGGTTTTAAGATCGCGGCAGCCTGCTATCCCGAGAAGCATCCGGACTCCGCGGATTATGAAACGGATATCCGGTATCTGAAGGAGAAATGTGAACTGGGCGTGGATGAACTGATCACGCAGATGTTTTTCGATAATACGAAGTTTTATGATTTTATGGACCGGCTGGATAAGGCGGGAGTGAAGACGCCTGTACATGCGGGGATCATGCCCATCACCAAGGTCAACCAGCTGGGGACCAGTGTATCCCTGTCCGGTTCGTCCGTACCGACGGAGCTTTCCAATCTGATCGCCAGATATGCGGAGGATCCGGAGGGAATGCGTAAGGCTGGGATCGAATATGCCGTGAACCAGATCGATGATCTGCTCCGGCATGGGATCAGCGGTATACACATTTACAGTATGAATAAGGCGGATATCACCAAGGAGATCTACGCCGCTATTCTATAGAGTGTTGAACTTGCAGTGCGTAATTAACGGGGGTTGGTTATGAAGACGAGAGAACACTTAAATAAAGAGCGACTGAGTATCGGTTTTTTTACCTGTCACCTGGATAACGATTATGCTTTTGAGATCTGCAAGGGTGTGGAATATGCAGCCCGTGAGGCAGATGTAAATCTTGTGATCTTCCCGGGGATGTTCCTCAATGCGTCCTATAATGACCCGGTGAATGCCAAGTATGATTATCAGTATAATTCGATCTTTTACTATGCGTCCAGAAAATCACTGGATGCACTGATCATTTCCATCGGCTCCATCGGAAGCTTTCTTTCCGTGGAGGATATGAAGGCCTTTCTGGGGAACTTCGATCTGCCGGTACTTACGGTGGAGATCCCCGTGGAAGGGTACCCTTCCCTCTATACCGACGGGAAAGAGGGTATGCGCGAGGTGGTCGAGCATATCGTGAAGTACCACGGGAAGAAGAAGGTGGGCTACGTCAGCGGCCGTAAGGAGAATGACGACGCCCGGGAGCGGCTTGCGGTTTTCCGTGAGGTCATGAAGGAAAATGACCTGGCGGTGGATGAGGATATGATCGTTTACGGCGATTTCTCTGAGTATACGGAGAATCTGGTGGATGACCTTCTGAACCGTCACCCGGATCTGGAAGCCATCATCTTCGCCAACGACACCATGACCATCGGCGGGTATAAGGCCATTCAGAAGCATGGTCTCGTAGTTGGCCGGGATATCCTTGTTACCGGCTTTGATAATGCTCCCTATGCCGTGGCCCAGTCACCGACCCTTACTACGGTGGATAATAAGATCATGGACCTGGGGTATAATTCCGTATACCAGGCCATTGAACTCCTGGAGAAGGGGAAAACCTCCACCACCAGACTTCCGTCCAGTATGATCTGCCGGAATTCCTGCGGCTGTAATCCGGCTGCAAATGCGGAGCTCATCGAGAGGATCAATCAGTCTCTTTCGGATATGACGCCGAAGGAACTGTTGGAGGAGTACAAGCACATTTTCCTCAGCCATTATGAGGACAGCTTTTATTCCAGGCAGCTGTTTGAGGCCCTGGATCCCTTCCTTATGCATTTTATCGAGCCGATCTTCAGGAATGAGACCATTTCCATTACCGAGCTACAGGATGAACTGCATCAGCTGCTGGAGAATGAAGTGATCAGCTTCTATTTTTCGCATATGAAGCTCACTACCACGATCCGGATCCTTTCCGAATTCCTGTCCCGTCTGGATTATCCGGCAGCCAGGAAGATACGAGTGAACGGGCTGTTCAATATGATCCAGTCGGATCTTGCACTCAGTATCTCCAGAGAGAAGATCGAGACAGTACATAAGCAGAAGGAAAGCGTGTGGAGCTCTATTTATATCACCAGAGATACGCTGATCTCCAGCG
>JAGBNH010000076.1 GCA_017634475.1 Eubacterium sp. | reverse complement strand
GGAACAAGGATCTGATCGAGGCCCGTACCGGCAGGGGACAGCGTGTTCTTGTCCTTACCGATGACGGAGCGCCGGTGCTCTTTATCAGTCTGGCCAATGAGATCCGGGAAACAGCACCCTCCACATTTCATTACTTTAAGGAGCAGGGGGTGAAGATCAAGGTGATCTCCGGGGATAATCCTCTCACTGTATCCAGAGTAGCTGTGGAAGCCGGGATCGAGGATGCGGAAAGCTATGTAGATGCAGCAGCTCTTTCCACAGAGGAGGATTACCGGGAAGCCGTAAAGAAGTATACGGTATTCGGCAGGGTGAAGCCGGAGCAGAAGAAGTCCCTGATCCTGGCCATCAAGGCAAACGGCCAAAAGGTGGCGATGACCGGCGACGGGGTCAATGATATTCTGGCCATGAAGGAAGCAGACTGCTCCATCGCCATGGGCGGAGGAAGCGACGCTGCCCGCCAGGCGGCCCAGGTAGTGCTGATGGATTCGGACTTCTCCCATATGATGCAGATCGTGACCGAGGGCCGAAGGATCATTAACAACATCACCCGGTCCGGGATCCTTTTTCTGTACAAGAACATTTTCTCTCTGCTGCTGTCAGTGTTCTGCATCATCCTGACGCTGCAGTATCCGGTGAAGCCCACGCAGATCTCGCTGATCTCCGGCTTCAATATCGGACTTCCGGGATTCCTTCTTGCCATGGAGAACAATAAAAAAAGGCAGCATGGGCGGTTACTGCACCGCACCCTGTTGGGGGCTGCGCCGTCGTCTCTTGTGGCGTTTATCTCCGTATCCATACTGATGATCGTGGGTCCGGTGTTCGATCTTACCGAGGATGAGATCTCCGTGGCCGGAATGTACATGCTTACAGCCATCGGCTTCGCGCTTCTCTGGAAGCTGATCCAGCCGTTAAATAAATACAGGGTCGGGGTATTCCTTCTGTGTATCGTGGGGATGATACTTACCATTACCCTGTTCTGGAACATGTTCATGCATGCTGAGGTTTCCACCCGTGGGGGCTGGATCGCAGTGCTTCTGGCCCTTGGGGTCATGCTGCTGTCCTGGGGCGTGAATGTGGCGATAGAGCGTACAAAACGGAAGCTATCTTAGCAAAATTTCCTCCGAACGGATCGAAGAAGAAATGATTTGTTCAGGTTTGATACATTTCGGATACATTTACGGTTTATGATACATGTACATCGGATCATCAGGTGAAATGTAGAACCGTATATCTGAAAGGGGATGGATTCATGTTATTGAGAAGATTACGAAAGCCGTTGGCAGTACTGCTTACGGCGGCGCTGCTTTCCTGTGCCGGATGCGGAACGAAGGAAACAGAGAAGGTTACGGGGTACGGAGGTGGGACTGGCACTTCGGAGAGTCCGAAAAAAAAGGATACGGAAGCAACCAGCAAAACCTCACAGGAAGCTACGGAGAATAAAACCACCGTTTCCGGTGACTGGCAACTGCTCTCGGATCAGCTTGGAGGAACGAGATTAACCTGTACCAACAGCTTTTCCGTCGGGTCACTTCCCGCGAGGTTTGATGTGGATTATCAGCTGAAGGATTCCGGGATCCTGCCGACCTATAAGGTGCATCAGATCACCAGGGATCGGGTCTATGAGAAGGAAATCCTGGAGAATTTCTTTGACGGACCCGCTAAAGAGGTGCATGAAGCATTTACGGAAAAAACCGAGGTTTCGGAAACGATATTGACCATCGGCATAGATCTGTTCTATATGCGAGGAGGAGAGTATAAGGAAAATGAGCCGCTAAATATAAATCCCTGGGTCGATGAGAATGGTTTCTTCCTTCATACCTATGAAGGAAAATATCTGAATACCGATTATTATCTGGTGATCGCATGGGATGAAGAGTCTTCCCTGAAAAGGATCGGTTTCGGACCGAAGAAATGGGGCGATGTGGTTGGATCCCCGACCTGCAACCGGATGATGCTCGTTGCGGAAGACGGAATGGTTTTCGTGGGGGATTCGAAAACCGAGGTTTCGGAGGTGCCCCTTTCCGAGGTGATGAAGGATCCTAAAAACCGTGCCACTGTCAGTGAAGATGAGATACTTCGGATGACCCGGGAGCTTACGGAGGACACCCTGAAATTCAAGCTGATGCAGGGAAGCATCATCCCTAAAAAGAAACGAACCTCTTACGCCAACTTCTATGATGGATCGTCCGGATATTCTGTGGGATCGGATACGGAGGATTTAAGCGATGAAGCCCTGCTGTTTTACCCGGGGGATGCAACCGTGGGAGACAGACTGTTTTCGGAGAGCTTGTCCCTTGGTGAGAGACCGGAAGAAACGGTGCTGAACGGTTATCACAGTGAGCTTTCGAGAGAGATTGCAGGACAGGAATATGCACCGACGGATAGCTTCTTCCTGAAAGCGAATATGGGAGATATGTATATCAATGACCAGGGAATCATTGCTGCGGACTTCCAGATCGTTTATGATTTCGAGGAATGTCTGTCCGACAGAACCAATATCCTTTCCTTCGAAAAGACCGTGGAGGCTATGCAGGAAAATCTGATCCGTGAGCTGGATGTAAGCAAGGTTCCGGGAAGTAAACTGACTGTCAGAGAAATGACGCTGGCCTATTTCCCCATCCCTTCCCCGGAGAATAACGGTGAGTGTACCTATCTTCCGGTATGGTATGCATCTGTTTATTCCAATGATTCCTACATGCTGGGCATCCTGATCCAGAATGCGGTGGATGGAAGCTTCGTGAAGATCCTTTACAATTAAAATGGTACGGTGAAGCCGGATCAGTTGAAAATAAAAATGTCCCACATGTGTGACCATATGTGGGACATTTTGCTATGCATTTTCATTCATGCTTCCGGTGCGATAACCCTTCAGATCCAGGGTGATGTAGGAGAATCCCAGGGAGCGGAAATAGCTATATAAAGGTTCGCGGATATCCGGGCTTACCAGATGCTCCAGTTCCTGCGGTTCTGTTTCGATCCGGGCCAGCAGGCCGTGGATGCGGACGCGGTACTGATGAAGTCCCAGACCGGACAGATAGCTTTCCGCCTGCTCCACCATGGAGAGCTTCTTCGTGTCGATGGTTTCTCCATAGACAAAGCGGGAGGCAAGACAGGCAAAGGAAGGCTTGTTCCAGGTGGGGAGTCCCGCATCCCTGGAAAGGATACGGATATCCTCCTTGGTAAGCCCGGCGTCCTTTAAGGGGCTTTGGATATTCAATTCCTCTATGGCCCGGAGACCGGGACGATAATCGCCCAGATCATCTACATTGGTGCCCTCCAGGACGAAGGGAAATCCATTCTCCTCCGCGAGCCCCCGGATCCGGGTAAAGAGAGCGGTTTTGCAATGATAGCACCGGTCCCTGGGATTTTCCCTGAATATGGGGATCTCCATGGGATCGAAGGCAAGTGTCAGCTGGCGGATCCCCTGTTCCTTACAGAAAGCATCGGCTTCCTCCCGTTCATCTCCCGGAAAGACAGAGGAAAGGGCGGTGACAGCCACGGCATCTTCTCCCAGCACACGGTGGGCAGTATAAAGTAAAAATGTGGAGTCCACTCCCGAGGAGAAGGCCACGGCAACGCGGCCCATTTCCCGGAGGAGGGCTTCCAGTCTTTGCAGTTTTTCCTGTGGTCCGGTCATGGCGACCTCCTTTTTGAGAAGTGGTGACGTGGAGCGCTTTGGTTCTTTTCAGCCTGTTTATTTACTTTCGGATGACAGTTCTTTTCGTATCTCTTCCAGTGATCTTCCGTTTTTTGCAGCTATCCCCGCCAGATCCTCATATTCCCATTTTGTTCTGCATACCCCGTAACCCTCGGATATTTTTCTTCGTACCGGCCCGTAAGGGGTATCTATGGTTTCTATCCGTCGGTTCAGAATGTAGCGGTTCATAACCTGTTCCCGTACGCCGATGGTGGTGGTGTGACGGAAGAGCAGACGCAGGATCTCGTTGCGGTCCGATTCCAGGCAGATCACGGTAAGGAGCGTACCGGGTCTGGACTTTTTCATGGTTACCGGCGTGGTGAAGACTTCTCTTGCGCCGCCGTCGAAGAGACGTTCCATAGCGAAGCTGATCTCCTCTGCGGTCATGTCATCTACGTTGCAGGAGATGGAGAGGACTGTGGATGGATCCGAAGCCTCTTCCGTATCTCCCAGGATCACCCTTACACAGTTTGCAATGGGAAAATCCTTCTTTCCCATACCATAACCGATGCCGGTGGTGCGCATTACGGGCATGGTGCCGAATCGCGTTGCGAAGTGCCGGAGCAAGGCTGCACCTGTGGGAGTGCAAAGTTCTCCCTTGATCTCCGTGCTGTAGATGGGTATATCCTTTAACAGAAATGCGGTTGCCGGCGCAGGAACCGGGAGGATCCCATGGGCACAGTGTACATGTCCGCTTCCTACATGGATGGGTGAGACTACGATCTCGTCCGGAGCCAGCGCATGCAGGATCAGGGAAACGGCGGTGACGTCCGCAACCGCATCCCAGGTTCCTACCTCATGGAAATGGATATCCTCCATGGGCTTTCCGTGAACATTTCCTTCTGCTTCGGCGATGGAGGAATAGACTGCTGTGATATGCTCCTTCACCGCATTATCCAGAGGAAGGGATTTTACCACCTCGCGGATCTCACCGAGGGTACGGTGGGAATGATGATGGTGGTCGTGGTCGTGATGGTGTTCGTGGTCATGGTGATGCTCATGATCGTGGGCTTCTTCCTCATCTCCATGGACCAGGACCCGCATCTGTGCACCGGTGATGCCACATTTCTCTGCAGGTTCATAACGGAACTCCACATCGGGGATACCAAGGTGGTTCAGTTGATCGACCATTCCCTGAGGGTCAGGGAGAAGGGAGAGAAGGGCAGCAGTCAGCATATCTCCCGCAGCTCCCATGCCACAGTCTATATATAAGGTTTTCATGATTCCGGTTCCTTTCCTTGTGTTCTCGTGAATTGACTTGTTCATACATGATCTGGTATAGCCGTTCGTGAAATCAGGATCGAATGCCTGCCCGCTTACAACGATAGCGAGCCTCAAAAATCCTCAGCGCAGCCCACTACGCATGTGGTTGATCATGCTGGCGGTATAGGCTGCTCCGAAGCCGTTATCGATATTTACCACCGTCACGCCGCTGGCGCAGGAATTAAGCATGGAAAGAAGTGCGGAAAGCCCCTGAAAGGATGCACCGTATCCCACACTGGTAGGAACTGCGATAACGGGGCAGTCTGCCAGCCCGCCGATGACGCTGGCCAGGGCGCCCTCCATGCCGGCGATGGCGATGATCACGCTTGCCTGCATGATCTCTGCAGAGTGACTGAGCAGCCGGTGCAGACCGGCAACGCCCACATCATAGACTCGAGTCACTGCATTTCCCAGATATTCAGCCGTAAGGGCTGCTTCCTCCGCTACGGGAACATCACTGGTGCCTCCGGTGGCAATGACAATGCTGCCCAGTCCGTCAGGGGTGGGCAGATCCCCCAGGATGCCGATCCGGGCATCGGGATGGTACGTAATGGGATAGCTCTGTTTGATGATCTCTGCGGAATCGGGAGAAAGACGGGTGATCAGGATCCGGCCTTCGCCGCCGTCACACATGGTCTTCATGATCCCAAGGATCTGCTCCGGCGTTTTTCCCGCGCCGTAGATCACCTCAGGCGCACCCTGGCGAACCCGGCGGTGCAGGTCCACCTTGGCGTAACCGATGTCTACATAGCCTGTATCCACGAAGGGCTTCTGCTTCAGAAGTAGAACGGCCTCCTCCGTGGAGAGGGTACCTGTTTTTACATCCTCCAGTATTGTACGGATGTCATGTTCCATACCTGATCCTCCTGATATATACTGACACGGGGACGGTTCTCATGGCATCAAGTTGATGGATTTCTTCGCTCAATGACCATGGAAACGTCCCCGTTGTCCTTGTTATCGATATCAGCTTTCCTTTGTATGCGAGATCCGCTTTGTTGCCGTTGCGGAATTCGAGCGGCGGTTGAACAGAGCCTTGCGAACACGGCCCTTCGGGTCGGAGACCAGAAGTACGATGATCCAGATCACCATACCGAGAGCTACGACGGAGAGACCAAGGAAAATGTCATTCAGCATATCCTTCGGCTCCGGTGAGAAATACTCCGCGCCAAGCTCGATGTATTCATAGATCGCATCTACCAGCCACAT
Organism: Eubacterium sp.; assembly: GCA_017634475.1. GTDB lineage: Bacteria > Bacillota > Clostridia > Lachnospirales > Lachnospiraceae > Eubacterium_Q. The sequence goes on along the minus strand of JAGBNH010000076.1, from coordinate 19,302 downwards.
GATGGAGGAGCCCCAGAAGAGCCAGCAGAGCAGACCAACCTTCATTTCATCTGCCGATTCCTTACGGTACCAGATCGCAGTAGAGATCACAGCGGCAAATACAGAGATAAGTAACGTCATTGATTATATTCCCCCTTTTAAATATAAAGGTCATTCCGCTTCTGAAGACTCCATGTCCTCGTCTGCAGCCTTTTCGGCCTTCTTCTCCAATATGGAGGAAACGGCAACCATTCCGCCCCAGATCGCAGTGACCAGCACCGCCATGGTAACGCCTACGGTGGACATTTCCTGCAGCATTTCCGTGGTGCTCTCCGATGATTCGGCAGCCGTCAGGAAGGGGAACCAGGGGGTGATCTCACCATGCCACAGATGCTCAAACATAAGAAGTCCCGAACCGCCCCAGAGCAGGTTGTTCAGCCATTTCATCTTCGATGAGAAATGCTTCTTCTCAACGATCTCCGTGTGTTCTCCGTCCAGTCTCACTTCAATAGTCTCGGGCGCCTTGCCGGCGTCATTTTTCTGTTCTTTTTTCTGCATGACCTTGGTTGCGATCGTGGTGATCACGGCTTCAGCAGCCGGTACGAGAAAACATGCCATAATGTAACCTCCCTATAATAATTCTGAAAATCAGAGACACTGAAATCCTTTTCTTACTATAGCATAAAATGCTCTTGTTTTCTATGATTTTATAATCCATTTTTCGGTCGGGTCCCGCGCATTTCAGTTTTCGTACGGCTATGCTCCGGTGTTCTGAAAATAATCCAGCAGCGCGCTCCTGAGGATCTTTGCTTCCGGGCTGAGCACGTTGTTCTTGCTGGTGACCAGATAGATCTTCTTCACCAGCCAGTCCTCCTCAAAGGTAAGGATCTTTATTCTGTCGGACCGGATCTTCCGGGCCAGGTACAGAAGGCTCATTCCCACGGCGGGACCTTCCTCCGCCATTTTATGGATGAGATGGATATCCGAGGTTTCCAGGATGATATTCGGGATGCCCTTTGCGGAGCTGAGGTTGTAATACTGATTCAGACTGGTCTGGGACTTTACGTCCTTGATCACAAGCCTTTCCTTATTCAGGGCCGAGAAGGAGATCACCTCCCGGTCGGCCAGGGGATGGTCCTTATTTACCACGACGCAGAAGGGCTCGCTGCAGAGCAGTTCATAGTTGAAGAGGTTCGGGTTGAAGGGGCCGGGAACGATGGCCAGCTCCACCTTATGGGTCTGCAGACGTTTCATGATATGCTCGTCGGTGAATTCCTTCATGTTGATCCGGATCTCGGGAAAGCTTTCGTTGAACTGATAAAAGAACCTGGCCGGGATCAGCTGCGGGACGTCATAGGAGCAGAACACGGATATGGTCTTAAAGGTGGTGTTATTTTTGTACAGGCCCTCGGAGATGACATGATATTCCTCCAGAATGTTCTTTGCATGGATGGATAACCGGGCAGCTTCTCCCGTGGGAATGATGTGGTTATTCTTACGCTCAAAAAGCTCGACCCCAAGTTCCTTCTCCAGAGACAGGATGGTCTTGCTGAGTCCCTGGGGGGAAATGTACAGGTTCTGGGCGGCTTTGGTTATGCTCTTGGTGGAATAGACTTCCAGAAAGTATTGGAGCTGTTTCTGATTCATGGCGGGGTTCCTTTCTTCTGTATGCAGGCAGGCCGTTGCAGAATACGAATCTATGTCGGTGATGGCTTATTTACACAAAAAAGGACGCACGATCTCTTCGTGCGCCCTTGCATTTCTGCTCTGCATTATATTCGTAGAAACAGATAAAGTCAATAGCAGGTATCAACCAAAAGGTTGTGGTCATAAAAAAATTATCTGTTTTTCAGATCCGGAGGAAAGTGCTATAAATGACACATCGACAGATAAACCGTTTGAAGAGCAAGGGCGTTCGCACATCGTGTGAACGCCCTTCTTGCATTTGCGCGATACGACCGGCAGGGACGGTGACGAAAAGAAGTCACCGGGAACATCTGAGAATAAAAGGAAAGAGAGGTCTGAGATATGGAACTGAAACGAACAAATTACAGCTCGGGAGCACCGCTGGAGGAAAAGGTGGGTTACTCAAGAATGGTAAAGATCGGACCCTATATCAAGATCGGAGGAACGACCTCGGTACAGAGTGACGGCACCGTATACGGAAAGGACGCCTACGAACAGACCAGATATGTTCTGGATAAACAGATCAAACTGCTGGAGCAGGCGGGAGCCAAAAAGGAAGATGTCTTTTCGGTATTTATCTATACCACGGATATCAAACAGGGCGGAAGGATCTGCGAAGCCTATTCGGAATTTTTTAAAGAGGTAAAGCCGCTGAATACCATGGTTGAGATCACCAGACTGAATAGAGAGACACAGTTTGTTGAGATCGAGATGGAGGCCATGCTGACGGAGTAGGAGGAAGGAAAGATGAACAGGATTGAAGAACATCCGATACTCGGGAAAAAGGAAGAACGACAGGAAGTGACCTTTACCTTTGATGGCAGGGAGCTGAAGGGCTTCGAAGGCGAGCCCATAGCCATAGCACTGAAGGCAAACGGAGTTCTGATCCACAGATATACGAAGAAGGAACATAAACCGAGAGGTATCTTCTGTGCCATCGGAAGATGTACGGACTGCGTCATGGTCGTTGACGGAAAGCCGAACATCCGAACCTGTGTGACGCCGCTGAAGGCGGGAATGGTTGTTAAGACACAGAACGGTGTGGAGGTGTAAAGGATGGAAAGATATGAAGTGATCATCGTCGGAGCCGGACCTTCGGGTCTGTCGGCGGCGATAGAAGCGGCGAAAAGAGGACTGAAGGTCATCGTCTTTGATGAAAATGATAAACCGGGCGGACAGCTTTTTAAACAGATCCACAAGTTTTTCGGTTCCAAGGAACATCACGCGAAGATCCGCGGATTCCGCATCGGCGAGCAGCTTCTGGAAGAGGCTGCGGAGGCAGGTGTGGAAGTACAGCTGGGAGCTACGGTGATCGGTCTTTACTCCGATAAGGAAGTAAATGTACGGATCGGCGACAGCATCAGGCATTACAAGGGTGATACGGTGATCGTTGCCACAGGCGCGGCAGAGAATATGGTCACCTTCCCGGGATGGACACTTCCCGGCGTCATCGGTGCCGGTGCAGCGCAGACCATGATGAATATCCACGGGATCCGGCCGGGAAAGAAGGTCCTGATGCTGGGTTCGGGAAATGTGGGACTGGTGGTTTCCTTCCAGCTGCTGCAGGCGGGCTGTGAAGTGGTGGCGCTGGTGGATGCGGCACCCAGGATCGGAGGCTATGGCGTTCATGCCGCGAAGGTGGCAAGATGCGGCGTTCCCTTCTATCTCTCCCATACCATTACCAAGGCGCACGGAGAGGATCATGTGACCGGCGTCACCATCAGCGAGGTGGATTCGCATTTTACCCCTATCGAAGGAACGGAGAAAACCTTCGAGGTGGATACCATATGTATGGCAGTAGGACTGTCACCCATGTCCCAGCTTCTGAAAATGGCAGGCTGCGAGATGGAGGATAATCCGAAGCGGGGCGGTCAGGTTCCCATCATTGACGATTTCGGAGAGACCTCCGTATCCGGCATATTTGCAGCCGGTGATGTCTCCGGTATCGAGGAAGCTTCCTCGGCCATGATCGAGGGAAGGATGGCAGGTGTCTGTGTAAGCGAGTATCTGGGATATCTTTCCGAAGAGGAAAAGGAGGCAGAGCTTAAGAAGCTGGAAGGCGATCTGGACAGCCTGCGTCAAGGAATGTTCGCACCCAAGAACAGAGGAAAGCTTATTGAGAAGACGGATGAAGGGATCGACGTATCCATGAATCTGTTACAGAAGGGATATGTATCGGATGATGAGATCGAACGGTTTCCGGGAGTGGTCCACCGAAAGGGTGTGCATCCGGTGATCGAGTGTACGCAGAATATCCCCTGCAATCCCTGTCAGGATGCCTGTCCGAAGAAATGCATCTCCACGGGAGACAATATCACATTTCTTCCGTTCATCAAGGATGACTGTGAATGCATCAACTGCGGAATGTGCGTAGCCAGCTGTTCCGGTCAGGCCATATTCCTGGTGGATGAAGACTGCGGAGACGGAACGGCGACCATAACCCTCCCATCTGAGTTCCTTCCGCTTCCGAAGGTCGGGGATACGGGATATGGCTTATCCCGCAGCGGAGAGAAGCTTTGCGAGGCAGAGGTTGTTTTGGTAAGGAGTCTTGAGGCATTTGACCATACCAATCTTCTTACCATGCGTGTCCCGAAGGAATATGCCATGAAGGCCAGATTTTTTACGAAGGACTGAGGGGAGGCGGCTTATGAGCAGGATTATCGACAGATCGATGGATATAGGAGAATTCGTTCCGCAGCCGGATGACGACATGCTGATCTGCAGATGCGAGGAGATCACCAAGGGAGAGATCCGGAGGGCGGTACATGACGGAATGTGGACCATTACGGAGATCCGCAGATACTTAAGGACCGGTATGGGGCTCTGTCAGGGACAGACCTGTTCCCGACTGGTAAAGGGTATCGTGGCGCGGGAGCTGCATATCTCCCCGGCGGAGCTGGAACCGGCCACATCCAGATCGCCCATGCGGCCTACGGAAATGAAAGTAATGGGAAATGAGGAGGCCTGATCTATGGAAAAGAATAAAGCAGATGTGATCATTGTCGGTGGCGGGATCATCGGATGCGCAACGGCCTACTATCTCAGTAAACGGGGCAGATCCGTGATCGTTCTGGAAGCCAGTGACAATATCGGAAACGGCGGATCCTCCAGAAACGGAGGCGGCGTACGCCAGTCCGGACGGGATCCCAGGGAGCTGCCGCTGGCCATGTACGGAATCAAGGAGCTGTGGCCCGGGCTTGCGGAAGAGCTGGGAGTCAACTGTGAATACCATAAGGACGGAAACCTCCGTCTGGGAAAGAATGATAAGCACAAGGCCATCCTGCAGGGTCTGACGGACCGGGCAGTGGCATGCGGACTGGATGTCCGGATGATCGATGCGGAGGAGATAAAGAAGATCAACCCGTATCTTTCCGATGAAGTAACCTGTGCCAGCTGGTGTCCCACCGACGGACACGCCAACCCCATGGTGACCACCCTGGCCTTTTACCGAAAGGCCAGACAGCAGGGCGTTCGGTTCATTACCGGAGAACCGGTGGAACGGCTGCGAAAGGTACGTGGCAGACTGAAGGAAGTCTATACAAAGGAAAATGTTTATGAAGGCGACTATGTTGTGGTGGCCGCCGGATATGAATCGAGACCGATCCTGGCAACCGTGGGCGTGGACGTGCCCATGCATAAGGAGCTGGTGGAATGTCTGGTAACCGAGGCGGAACCACATATGTTCGATCAGATGCTGGGAACTGCGGAAGCGGATTTCTACGGACATCAGTCCGATCACGGATCCTTCGTTTTCGGCGGTATGTCTGGCCTGGAGCTGGACAACAAGGATACGGGAGCAAAGAATTCACCGGGAAATGCGGCGATCACGGCACCCTGTATCTGCCGGGGGATCATGAAGTATTTCCCCGCACTGGAGAATGCAAAGATCGTCAGGACCTGGGCAGGTTACCTGGATGTATGTCAGGACGGCGTACCGGTACTGGGATTTGTGGATGAGGTTCCGGGACTGGTGGTGGCCTGTGCATTTACCGGACATGGATTCGGCATCGCACCGGCGGTTGGCGAACAGCTGGCCAGACTGATCATTGACGGAAAGACCACTGTGGATATCTCCGGATTACGATACGGAAGATTCAAAGCAAAAATATAAGGATGGAGCGGGAAGCAAAGTCCGGAACAGGAGGAACGGATATGAAGGTAGCAGTAGAAGAATTATCAAAGGTTGAGATCATCACAAGAGAGGCGAAGGTAACGGAGCTTACCCATGAATTCAGCCGGTTCGGCATCACCGGACTCACGGTATATAACGTCATGGGCTGCGGGGTTCAGCACGGTACACAGGAGTACGAAAATGAGACCCGGGAGGAGCTTCAGCTTCTTTCCAAGCAGGTGGTGATGGTTGTGCTTCCTTCCCGTGAGGTTGACAAGTTCCTGGAGTTTGTGGAGAAAGCACTGTATACAGGGCATATCGGCGACGGAAAGATCTTTGTGACGCCGGTAACGAATGCCATCCGGGTCAGGACCGGTGAAGAAGGAATGGACGCTCTGGTGGAGGGCGAGCTGGATTAGAAAGGAGGATCGCCTATGAATGAAAAGAAATTAGGACTCGGAAGTGTTGTGGCAACCGGCGTCGGGCTCGTTGTAGCCAGCAGCTGCCTTCTCTCTCTGGGAATCGGCGCGGGAAGCATCGGCGTACCCTTCATCATAACCATGGTGATCGCCTGCATGGTGAACATTTTCACCCTGCTGTCCATCGCAGAGCTGAATGCGCTGATGCCGAACCTGACGGGAGGGCTGGCCCAGTTTTCCCTGGCGGGAGTCGGACCTTTCATCACCATCATCTGTATGGTGGGCGGATATCTGCTGTGTAATTCCCTGGCAGGTTCGGTGGAAGGAGCGGTTTTCGGAAATACCTTCTCGGAAATGTTCGGTGACAATGTCCCGGCCTGGGTTTTTACCACCATCCTTGTGGTCATCCTGGTGATCACCAACCTGAACGGTGTGGATGTGTTCATCAAGGTACAGGATTTTGTGGCATACGCCCTGATCGGTTCCCTGGTGATCATGGGAGTTCTCGGAACCTTCGGTATCGGAACCGGAGAGGTCGTAACACAGCCGGCAGTCATTGCTTCGGATTTTAAGAGTGTAACAGGTCTCTGCGGACTGGCGTTCTTCCTCTTTGTGGGAGGCGAGTACGTGATCCCGCTGACAAAGAACTGTAAGAATGCAAAGAGAGATATTCCTCTCGGAATGATCCTCAGTATGATCATCATCCTTGCCATGCAGACCCTGATGGTGATCGGATTTGATCATTATACGGAATGGGGCGAGCTGGCCGAGAGCAGTACGCCGCACATCCTGTACGGCAGGATGCTTCTGGGGCCCACAGGAAGATATTGGATGCTGATCATTACCCTGCTTGCAGCGGTAAGCTCGGTGAATACCATTATGAGTTCTCTGTCCTACATCCTGATGGGCATGTCGAAGATCCAGCTTCTTCCGGCATTTTTCCAGAAGACCAACAAGAAGGGCGCACCGTTTATCGGTATCCTGATCGAAGCGGCGATCTTCCTGTTCTTCAACATTACGGGACTTTCCACTACCGATTCGATCTCCTATATGATCTCCGTGCTGGCAATCCTCTGGCTGATCAGTTATATCGTATCGAATCTGGATGTGATCTTCCTGAGACGCAGGCTGCCGAATGCACCGAGGAACTTCAAAACCCCGCTGGGTTATACCATTCCGATCCTGGGGATCCTGGGCTCCGCCTATATGATCTACAGTATCGATCCGGATATGGCGGTAAAGCTTTCCCTCTATAAGGTAGTGGGGATCATGATCGCGATCCTGTCCCTGTACGCCTTCTTCTGGATAAAGTTCAAAGTAAAGAAATCTCTGTTCAAACCCTACGCCATCAAGGAAGTAATGGCGATGGAGAACGAGCTGTACGCAAAGTATCACAAAGCAGGTAAATAAACAAATCGAGGAGGAAAAGAAAATGAGCGATACAAGAATTGATCTGTTATATCTCAGTGAGCCCGATATGATCGCGGCAGGTGTAAATGATGTGGTGGGCTGTACCGAATGCATGGAGGAGCTGCTGGTCACGCTGGATAAGGGCGACTATCTCATGGGCGGTGAGAACGGCAACTCCCACGGTACCATGATCACCTTCCCCGACAACCCCATCTTCCCGAACATGCCCAAGAGCGGCCCGGACAGAAGATTCATGGCCATGCCGGCGTATGTCGGCGGCGAGACCGATATGGCCGGTATGAAATGGTACGGTTCAAATGTGGAGAACCGGGAAAAGGGACTTCCGCGTTCCATCCTTATGGTCATGCTGAATGATAAGGATACAGGCGCACCGCTGGCCCTGATGTCGGCAAACCTCCTGTCTGCCTACAGAACCTCCGGGATCCCCGGAGCAGGCGTAAAAAATCTTGCGGTAAAGAACGCCAAGGTTCTGGGTATCGTAGGACCGGGCGTCATCAATATCACGGCCATCGAAACCTTTGCCGCACTCCGGCCCACACTGGATACCCTGAAGATCAAGGGTCGTGGCCGGGCCTCCATTGATCGCTGCATCGAGTTCGTAAAGGCGAAGCTGCCGCAGTTTACCACCATTGAAGTGGTGGATACACTGGAGGAATGCGTGAGGGATTCGGATATCCTGAGCTTTGCAACCTCCACCTCCATGGGAATGGACAGAAGTCAGTATCCTCTGGTCAAGGAAGAATGGATCAAGCCGGGTGCTCTGTTCTGTGTACCGGGATCCTGCGACTTCTCCGATGAATATATCTGCAGCGGCAAGGCCAAGTTGGTCTGCGACAATATCAAGCTGTACGAGGCGTGGGCCGAGGAATATCCCTATCCCACCTATAACACCATCTATATCCCCGGCAGCCTGTGGCTGGATCTGGTCCATGACGGAAAGCTTTCCAAGGATAAGATCATCAATCTGGGAGCCATCCTGGCAGGCAAGGCCGAAGGCAGAAAGTCGGACGATGAAGTGATCATCTATTCCGTGGGCGGCATGCCGGTAGAGGATGTGGCCTGGGGTAAGAAATGCTATGAGAAGGCCCTGAAGATGGGTATCGGGACCAAGCTGAATCTTTGGGAGAAACCCTACCTGTTCTAAAGGATCATATGTAAATACGGTTATAGATGGACATCTATAATATATGGCGAGTCAGTCTGCGGAGCACCTCCCGCAGTCTGGCTTGTTCTTTTTTTCTCTTTATTGCAAAATGTGCTTCGTCGGTGTTACACTAAAGAACGTGACAGTGAGTTTATCCGGACGGAGGGATGATCATGGCAAGAGATATCACAAAGGAAGCCACAGGCTTTGTCCTGCTGGGAGAATATATACCGAGTATCGTTCAGGAGATCCGGTATTATTCCACCTTTAATTTTGTGGGGGACCGGATCGACGGGTACGAAGAGCCCGTGGCGGTCATCACCATTGAAGCGGCCCGGGCGCTGAAGGCAGTGAGTAATGAAATGATGGTGAAGGGTTATCGGCTGAAGGTTTTTGATGCCTACCGTCCGGCCGCGGCGGTGAAGCATTTTATCCTCTGGGGCATCGAGGATCAGGACGTCCGGATGAAGCCCTATTTCTATCCGGATCTACAGAAGCAGGAGCTGTTTCAGAAGGGCTATATCGCCAAGCAGTCCAGCCACAGCCGGGGGAGTGCGGTGGATCTGACCCTGATCGACATGCGGACAGGAAAAGAAGTAGATATGGGCGGCCCCTTTGATCTGTTCAGTGAGATCTCTCATCCGGATTACCGGGGGATCACCCCGGAGCAGTATGATAACCGGATGCTCCTGCAGAAGGCCATGGTCCGGAACGGCTTCAAGCCCCTGGACTGCGAGTGGTGGCATTTTACGTTGGAGGATGAGCCCTATCCGGATACGTATTTTTCCTTCCCGGTGTCGAAGTCGGTGCTGTCGCAGTAAGTGGAGAATGACAGTAACCTGTCATCCTGAGCAAAGCGAAGGATCTTTCCCCTCTGAAACTAAAAGATTCTTCGTCGCTACGCTCCTCAGAATGACAACGAGGGCGAGGAAAGACAAGGCGCAGGGTGACAACAGACATGAATCAGTAAATTCTGCCCATGATTGTCGAAAATCGGGCATAATTTCGTGTGAAATGATACATTGCAAAATAAATTAAATTAGAGTATGATAGGGGACGGCTTTTTCAAGGACGAAAGGTTAAGAAAATAAAGTCCCATCGGATAGAGAAATGGAGAACAGAATGGAAACAGAAAATACAAATATCCCCGAGATGTTTGGTTCGTTGGTATTTAATGACCGGGTGATGAAGGAACGGCTTTCGGAGGATGTATATGCATCCTTAAGGAAGACCATTGATGAAAATGTTCGTCTGGACGACAAGGTTGCTGAAGCAGTAGCGGAGAAGATGAAGGAATGGGCGCTGGAGAACGGGGCAACACATTTTACCCACTGGTTTCAGCCGCTCACCGGCGTTACCGCAGAGAAGCATGACAGCTTCATTGAGCCCACGAAGAACGGTGGGGTGATGATGGAATTCTCCGGTAAGGAGCTGATCAAGGGCGAACCGGATGCTTCCTCCTTCCCTTCAGGCGGTCTTCGGGCAACCTTCGAAGCAAGGGGCTATACCGCATGGGATCCCACATCCTATGCATTTATCAAGGATCATACCCTTTGCATTCCTACGGCCTTCTGTTCCTATTCCGGAGAGGCACTGGATAAGAAGACGCCGCTGCTCCGCTCCATGCAGGCCATCAACCGTCAGGCCAAGCGGGTGCTGAAGCTGTTCGGAAATGAAGTGAATCACGTAAATACCAGCGTTGGTCCGGAGCAGGAATACTTCCTCATTGACCAGAAGCTGTTCAACCAGAGGACCGATCTGGTCTATACCGGTCGTACCCTTTTCGGCTGCAGACCGCCGAAGGGACAGGAGATGGACGATCATTATTTTGGCGTGATCAAGCCCCGCGTGGCTGAGTTCATGCAGGATCTGGACCGGGAGCTCTGGAAGCTGGGGATCCTGGCGAAGACCGAGCATAATGAGGTGGCTCCGGCACAGCATGAGCTGGCACCAATCTATACCACAACGAATATTGCAGCGGATCATAATCAGCTCACCATGGAGATCATGCAGAAGGTGGCAAAGCGCCATGGCATGGTATGTCTGCTGCATGAGAAGCCCTTTGCCGGCGTTAACGGTTCCGGCAAACATAACAACTGGTCCCTTTCCACGGATACCGGTGTAAATCTGCTTTCTCCGGGAGAAACTCCCTATGAGAATGCCCAGTTCCTGCTGTTCCTCTGCGCGGTGATCCAGGCAGTGGATGATTATCAGGATCTGCTCCGTCTCTCCGTAGCCACAGCCGGAAATGATCATCGTCTGGGCGCAAATGAAGCGCCTCCGGCCATCATTTCCGTATTCCTTGGGGATGAGCTTACCGGGATTCTGCAGGCCATCAAGAATGATGTGCCTTATGAAGGTAAGGAAAAGGTTCAGATGAAGCTGGGTGTTCATGCCCTGCCCCGGTTCTTCCGTGATACCACGGACCGGAACCGTACATCACCCTTTGCCTTTACCGGAAATAAGTTTGAGTTCCGTTCCCTGGGTTCCTCCAACAGTATTGCCTGTGCCAACATCATGCTGAATTCGGCGGTTGCGGAAAGTCTCCGTCAGTACGCGGATGAGCTGGAGAAGGCGGAGGATTTCACCACGGCGCTGCATGACCTGATCAAGGACGTGATCATCAAGCATGAGCGGATCCTTTTCGACGGAAACGGCTACGGTGAGGAATGGGTGAAGGAAGCAACGGAGGTTCGCGGCCTGTCCAATCTGAAGACCACGGCGGACGCCATGCCGAAGCTGCTGGATCAGAAGAATATGGAAATGCTGATCCGTCATAAGGTATTCAACGAGGCAGAGATCCACTCCCGCTGTGAGATCATGCTGGAGAATTACTGCAAGACCGTAAATATCGAAGGACTCACCATGGTGGATATGGTACGGAAGGATTATCTGCCGGCCATTGAGGAGTATCTCTATACTCTGTCCCGTGCGGTGGATTCCATGAAGTCCGTAAATCAGAATCTGAAGTGCCGGTATGAGATCTCCACCATGGAGAAGCTTACCGATCTCACCGACAATATCCTTACTTCGGTGGAGGAGCTGGAGAAGTCTCTGGCAGACCTGAAGAACTGCAAGGATATCTTTGAGACCTCTGCAGCGATCCGGGATCTTGTCCTTCCGAATATGTCCACCCTTCGAAGCTATGTGGATGCAGCGGAAATGCTTACTTCAGCCAAGTACTGGCCATATCCGAGCTACGGCAAGCTGCTGTTCTCGGTACAGTAGGCGGGGTGTGCCGTTAAGGACACGGCTCGTCAGTAAAATTAAGTTTTTTTAAAATGTTCCTTTCAAAAATTAAGAAAAATCGGTATTGACTTTTAAAAAGAAAGTGATATACTACTCTCAATTAGTCGTTCCACCATCAGTGGTGGAGGAAATATCGAAAGATCACGGAGCAAGGGCGTTTCGGGTATTTACCTGGAATGCCCTTGCTTTTTTCGTGCGTTTAAGCCTGTCAAGGCGGTGAAGGGGGCACGGATCGGTGAGAACAGGAAAGGAGCCTGCAAAATGAACGGAGCAGAGGCAAAGGAAAAACTGAAAAAGGAAGGCCTGTATAACGAAGCCTTCGAGCATGATAACTGTGGCATCGGTGCCATCATCCATGTGAAAGGCGAGAAGAGTCACGGCCTTGTGGATGATGCGCTGAAGATCGTGGAGCGTCTGGAGCACCGGGCAGGAAAGGATGCCACAGGAGAGACCGGTGATGGCGTGGGTATCCTGACGCAGATCCCCCACACATTTTTCAAAAAGGTAATGGCGAAACAGGGTGTGGAGCTTCCGGCAGAGCGGCAGTATGGCGTGGGAATGTTCTTCCTGCCCCAGAGCGATCTGGCTTCACGCCGGGCCAGGAAAATGTTTGAGACCATTGCAGCAAAGGAAGGTCTCTCTGTTCTGGCCTGGAGAGAGGTCCCCACGGCACCGAAGGTGCTGGGACAGAAGGCTCTGGAGTGCATGCCGGTGATCCGTCAGGCATTTCTCACCGGGCGCAGCGAAGGCATGACGGATCTGGAATTCGACCGCAGACTCTATGTGGTCCGTCGGGAATTTGAACAGAGCAACGTGGATACCTATGTACCCTCTCTTTCCTGCAGGACCATCGTATATAAGGGCATGTTCCTGGTGGGACAGCTTCGTACATTTTTTACTGATCTTGAGGATAAGGACTATACCTCGGCCATCGCCATGGTACACAGCCGGTTCTCCACCAATACGAACCCCAGCTGGAACAGGGCCCATCCGAATCGTCTGATGGTACATAACGGCGAGATCAACACCATTAAGGGAAATGCGGACAAGATGCTGGCCCGGGAGGAGACCATGTTCACCCGGCAGCTGTCCTCCGAGGATATGACGAAGGTCCTTCCGGTGATCTCCTCCAGCGGATCCGATTCCGCCATGCTGGACAACACCCTGGAGTTCCTTCTGATGAGCGGCATGGATCTGCCCCTGGCAGCCATGATCTGTATCCCCGAGCCCTGGGCTCACAACGATACCCTGAGCCGCGAGGAGCGGGATTTCTATCAGTACTATGCCACCATGATGGAGCCCTGGGACGGACCGGCTTCCATCCTGTTCTCCGACGGGGATCAGATGGGTGCCATCCTGGACCGCAACGGCTTAAGACCCTCCCGTTATGTGGTCATGGATGACGGGCGCCTGATCCTTTCCTCTGAGGTGGGCGTGCTTTCCCTGGATGAGAAGCATATCCTGAAGAAGGAGCGTCTCCACCCCGGCAAGATCCTGTTGGTGGATACAAAGGAAGGCCGGATCTATTCCGACGAGGAGATCAAGGGGAAATATGCCCATAAGGAACCCTACGGCGAATGGCTGGACGCCAACCTTCTGGAGCTGCATGACATCAAGATCCCGAATATGAAGGTTACCTCCTACACCAGGGAGGAGCGTACACGCCTGCAGAAGGCCTTCGGTTATACCTATGAGGATTATCATGACGGTATCCGCAGCATGGCCGAGCGGGGCATCGAGCAGATCGGAGCCATGGGTGTGGATACCCCCATCGCGGCACTGTCCGGAGAATATCAGCCCCTGTTTTATTTCTTCAAGCAGCTCTTCGCCCAGGTCACCAATCCGCCCATTGACGCGGAGCGGGAGAAGATCGTTACCAGCCGCAGCGTATATCTGGGAAAGAACGGCAATCTCCTGGAGGAGCAGCCGGAGAACTGCCATGTGCTGAAGATCCACAATCCCATCCTGACGGACCTGGATCTTCTGAAGATCGAGCATATGAAGAAGGACCGCTTTGCCGTAGCAAAGGTGTCCACCCTGTATTATAAATCCACCCCCATCGAGCGGGTGATCGACCATCTCTTCGTGGAGGTGGACAAGGCTTACCGCGAGGGAGCAAATATCCTGATCCTTTCTGACCGGGGCGTGGATGAGAACCATGTGGCGCTTCCCTCCCTGCTGGCGGTTGCGGCAGTGCATCAGCACCTTGTCCTGACAAGGAAATGTACAGCCATGTCCATCATCCTGGAATCCGGGGAACCCCGGCAGGTACACCATTTCGCAACGCTGCTTGGATACGGTGCTTCCGCAGTGAATCCTTATCTGGCGCATGCAACCATCGCGGAGCTGGTGGAGGACGGGCTTTTAGAAAAGGATTATTATGCCGCTGTGGATGATTATGATAAGGCGGTTCTGGCGGGCATCGTGAAGATCGCATCCAAAATGGGAATCTCCACCATTCAGTCCTATCAGGGCAGCAAGATCTTTGAAGCCATGGGTATCTCGGGAGAGGTGATCCAGCGGTATTTCGCCGGTACGGTGAGCCGTGTCGGAGGGATCACTCTTGCGGATATCGCCAAGGCCGCAGACCAGCAGCACAGCCGGGCATTTGATCCTCTGGGCCTGGATACGGACCTTACCCTTACGGCGCTGGGACGGCATAAATCCCGGGCCCAGGGAGAACAGCACCGTTACAATCCCCGGACGATCCATATGCTGCAGGCAGCTACCCGGGAGGGCAGCTATGACCGGTTCAAGCAGTATACGGAAATGGTGGACGGAGAGGAGACCGGTTATCTCCGCAGTCTCCTGGACTTTAACTTCCCGGAGAGCGGCGTACCCCTTGATGAGGTGGAGAGTGAGGATGAGATCGTCCGCCGGTTCAAGACCGGTGCCATGTCCTATGGTTCCATCTCCGAGGAGGCCCATACCTGTCTGGCCATCGCCATGAACCGTCTGCACGGCAAGTCCAACAGCGGTGAGGGCGGTGAGAGCGACGAGCGTCTTTCGACGGCAGGAAGCGAGGAGGATAAGAGCTCTGCTATCAAGCAGGTGGCCAGCGGCCGGTTCGGCGTGACCAGCAAGTATCTGGTCAGCGCAAAGGAGATACAGATCAAAATGGCCCAGGGAGCGAAGCCCGGCGAGGGCGGACATCTTCCGGGCAAGAAGGTTTATCCCTGGATCGCGAAGACCAGACATTCCACACCGGGTGTGTCTCTGATCTCTCCCCCGCCTCATCACGATATCTACTCCATCGAGGATCTGGCAGAGCTGATCTATGATCTGAAGAATGCAAATAAAAATGCCCGGATATCCGTAAAGCTGGTATCCGAGGCCGGCGTCGGAACCGTGGCTGCAGGTGTGGCCAAGGCCGGCGCGCAGGTGATCCTGGTTTCCGGTTATGACGGAGGAACCGGCGCAGCACCCTTAAGCTCCATTCACAATGCAGGCCTTCCCTGGGAGCTGGGACTGGCAGAGACCCATCAGACACTGCTGCTTAACGGCCTGCGGGATCAGGTGGTGATCGAGACCGACGGTAAGCTGATGAGCGGCCGGGATGTGGCCATCGCAGCGCTTCTGGGAGCGGAGGAATTCGGATTTGCCACAGCGCCGCTGGTAACTCTGGGCTGTGTCATGATGCGCGTCTGCCATCAGGATACCTGCCCCATGGGTGTGGCTACCCAGAACCCGGAGCTTCGGAAGAGGTTCATGGGTAAGCCGGAGTATGTAGAGAATTTCATGCGGTTCATCGCAAGAGAGCTGCGGGAATATATGGCGAAGCTGGGGGTTCGCACCATCGCGGAGATGGTGGGCCGGACGGATCTGCTGAAGCGGAAGGATTCTTCGCCTGCGGCTCAGAATGACAACAGAGTGAGTCAGAACGGCAACGGGTCTGTCATCCTGAGCGGAGCGAAGGATCTTACCCACGCAGAGGAGCTGGTCCTTGACCGCATCCTCACCGACCTCTCCGGATTCGACCGGGAGCTGCAGACCTTCAATCCCGGAAAGGCGTATGACTTCAAACTGGAGCAGACCGTGGACGAACGGGTACTCCTGGCAAACAAGGCAGTGCAGCAGGCCGTAAAGAAAGGCAAGCCCTGCAGTATATCCCTGGATGTGGAGAACATCGACCGTT
Source organism: Eubacterium sp. (assembly GCA_017634475.1). Classification (GTDB taxonomy): domain Bacteria; phylum Bacillota; class Clostridia; order Lachnospirales; family Lachnospiraceae; genus Eubacterium_Q. The sequence continues at coordinate 3,148 of JAGBNH010000076.1, read as the reverse complement.
CCTTTGGTACCCTGCTGGGCGCTGAGGTTACCCGCCATAATCCCGAGGGACTTCCCGCCGATACCATTCGGGTGAACTGCCACGGCGCAGGTGGACAGAGCTTCGGTGCATTTGTCCCGAAGGGCGTAACCCTTACCCTTACCGGCGAAAGTAACGATTACTTTGGCAAGGGACTTTCCGGCGGACGTCTCATCGTGAAGGCCCCGGAGGAAGCTGCCTATGATCCGGAAGAGAATATCATCATCGGAAATGTAGCGCTTTACGGCGCCACCAGCGGAGAAGCTTACATTGCCGGCATGGCTGGCGAGCGCTTCTGCATCCGGAATTCCGGCGTGACGGCTGTGGTTGAAGGCGTAGGTGAGCATGGCTGCGAGTATATGACCGGCGGACGGGCCGTGATCCTGGGCCCCACAGGCAAGAATTTTGCAGCTGGTATGAGCGGCGGGATCGCCTATGTGCTGGATGAGGATAATACGCTGTACAAGAATCTGAACAAGGATCTTGTGCAGATGGAGAAGCTTGAGCAGAGAAGTGAAGAGGAGGAGCTCCGCCGGATCATCGAGCAGCATGTGGCTTATACAGGCTCGAAGAAGGGACAGCGGATCCTGGATGATTTCAGCTCCTTTATCGGGAAGTTCAAGAAGATCATCCCCACGGATTATAAGGCTATGCTTCATCTGATCGCCGAAGGCGAGGAGAAGGGCATGCCCCGGGATCAGGCGGAGATCGAGGCATTTACCAGGCTGGTTGGATAACCGGGATCTGGAATTAAGAAGGGCCTTCATGTTTTTGGAACGGACATGAAGGCCCTTTTTCGTAATAAGAGTATCAGCCGGTCAGTTCGACCGCTCCAGCAGAAAATTCAGGATGGTCTTTCCCTGATCCTCCGGATTCAGGTCCACGTCTTTGGCGTTCTCCTTCCATTTCGCTCCTTCCGGGAGCATGTAGTAGGCGATGTTGTGCTGCTCCCACTCGAAGGCCATATCCTCCGGCGTGCGAAAACCGGTATGATCCGGCGTAGGGATGGGGTGCGCGTCGGTAATCCCCCGGCAGATGATGGTCATATCGGACCGGTCAGTGATCTTCCAGGAGTCAATGATCTTCCAGGTGTCTTCGGCAAATGTGGCGTGATAGGTCTCTCCGTTATAGAGAAAGGTGAAGTGGATATCGTCTTCTGTGGAGAGGGAAAGCTCCCCGACAGAGTGAAGGATCGAAACGGAGGTTGTCATCTCTGTGGTGGTATCCTCCTTTTTCCCGCAGCCTGCCAAAAGGAACAGGAGGAAAAGAACCGCCAGGACCAGCGCTGTTCTTAATGTTAAATATGAATTCATCATATGCTTTGAAGCCTCCGGCATTTTATTCGTCATGATGGTATCTTCCAATATAACATATTTCTTCGAAAAGTACGTAAATTATTGTTATTCCACAGAATATGTTTTATACTATTTAAATAGCGCAGTTGTTCCGGAACAACCGGGCAGAAGGTGATTTTGTTGTTTATTATCGTGATCTTGGAGGAGGTTTTCTATGCAGGGCAAAGTAGTTGATGTAACATTTGAAGTATTTCCGGCAACGCCGGAGGATATAGCCAATATGCCGCAGGGAGGGCTTACCAATCCCTTTGATACAGCGGCGCTGACGGTGCTTGCACTGGCATATTATCCCACCAACAGGGAGCTTTCTCTGGGCATGCTGAAGTACCTGAAGGGACCGTCGGAGCTGTCGAATTACGAGCAGCAGTTTATCCGTGACCGCTTTATGGATAAGGATTATGTACCGCGTTCCTATTTCGTCGGCGCTACGCCCCGGAATGATTATACCCCGTCATCGCCCTGGACCATCCGGATCAGCGATAATCCGTATTCCTACGACAATCAGGGCTACGCCAAGCTGTGGCTCACTTCCGGTGGGGCGGATTCGCCCCGTCAGATCGTGCTGCGTCAGGCCAAAGACGGAAAATGGTATCTGTGGGAGCAGTTTATCCTTGCGGACATCCGCAAGCCGGAAAGCCAGAATCCCTGGGCATAGTCGGGAGGGGTGACAAATGAATTCCAAACAAAACGGTATAAATATCCTTGCCGGAATTCTCTGGATCGTCATGGGCGTTCTCCGGATCATTTCCGCGATCGACAGCTGGAAGATCAGTGTGGATACCCTGAAGTTGAAGTATATTGATGGCTTCAGCAAGACGGTAGTCCTTACCGAAACGGTGATCGAGACTCTGGTGGCTGCACTGCTTCTGGGGATCGGGCTCATGTACTTCGTAGTGAAGCTAAGACAGGCAGGAATGATGCTGATCTCCATGGGAAGTCTTCTCATGGCGGAATTTGCGATCCTGATCATCTATATCCTGTCCCGGCCCGGAAGGGATGCAAGCGCGATCTTCAAGGACTGGCGTTCCGATATGGCCATGTTTGCGGCCATTGTGATCTACAGTGCCTACATTTCTCTTGGTTCCAGGCTGAAGAAGTATGAGGAGTCCGGAAAAACAGACGGATGGTATGCACCGCCCCTCATCTATGGGATTGGATTTATTCTTATCCTCATTCTGGTGCTTTCCCTGAAAAACGTAAAATTCGAGAGCTTTTCCAACGTGTTGGGCAACGGAACAGCCAATATCGCAGTTCTGATCATCAATATATGTGCACTGTTCTTCGGCAGCCTCTACATTTTTATGGCGTCCAGAAAACCCTACTCCGGTGTGCGTGTTCCGGTGCAGGGAGTTCCGGCAGCCGGAGCAAACGGGTATGCGCCCTTTAACCGCGACCTTCCCAATGGGGTGGTGAATTATCCCGGCCAGGGCGGATACCAGAACGCCTATGGTCAGCAGGGCTACCAGGGGCAGAACGGCTACGGCCAGCAGGGATATCAGGACCCGAATGCTTATGGTCAGCAGGGCTACCAGGGACAGAACGGCTACGGCCAGCAGGGATATCAGGACCCGAATGCTTATGGTCAGCAGGGCTACCAGGGACAGAACGCTTATGGCCAGCAGGGATATCAGGACCCGAATGCTTATGGTCAGCAGGGATATCAGGATCAAAACGCCTATGGCCAGCAGGGATATCAGGACCCGAATGCTTATGGTCAGCAGGGATATCAGGACCTGAATGCTTATGGTCAGCAGGGATATCAGGATCCAAATGCT
>JAGBNH010000075.1 GCA_017634475.1 Eubacterium sp. | reverse complement strand
GTGGTCACCTCTGCGGTGTATCAGGAGGGGACGCTTACGCTTAAGGGACGGTATTTCGGTGACAGTATCGGGAATCTGAAGCTCTGTCAGCAGGTAGCGGGAGCTGAGGATCAGCTGCTCTACGACAGTGCCGGAGAATCGGGGCTTACCCCGAACTGGAGTGACCGGGAGATCACGCTGAGGATCCCGGAGCTTTCGGGAACACTGCTTGCCACGGTGACAAACAGCACGGGTAAGAGCTGGAGAAAGCCGTTTTATGCAGAGCAGGCCCGGTCCCTGTATGAAACAGAGCTGGAGCTCGACCGAAGCCTGAAATATCCGGAGACCCTGGAAACCCTTGGGGATCATGACAGCAGCGGCGTGCTGACGGGATTGGATGGGAAGCTTTATCATATCCCATACAGCACACCGGTAGAGAGACAGCCCGCGGCAAAGAAAATGTGGGCGTATGATACGGAAAATGGAAGCTGGGAGGAACGGGCAGCGCTTCCGGAACCGCTGTATGATCTTTCCGCAGCCTTATACCGGGGACAGCTTGTGGTCATGGGAATGGCGGCAAAAGAGTCTTTGGATGGCGTGTTTGAACATCCGGAAAATGCAGAGCCCAGGGTATACCGGTACGATCCAAGTCGGGATGAATGGAGCAGCTGCTCTTCGACGAATGTCAGCAAAGGCCAGTATCTGGTAAATCCGGATGGAAAGCTCTATCTGGTGAATACGGAAGGCTGTGTGGAATATACGCCGGAAGGGGGAGCGAAGGCCGCGCTTCCCGAGAGCAATGCGCATTTGAGTATAGCCGCCGGCCGAAGCGGTGAGATCTACATTTATAACTACGCAGAGATGACCTTCGGCGTGATGAAGAAGGGGGGCTATACCGATCTCTCCGACGCCCTTCCCCGGTTTATGGTATATGAGGGAGACCAGCTGGAGGATGAATACACCAGGAGGGGGATTTTAGTTCCGGTGTCCGAAGGGATCCTTCTGATCGGTCCTCCGGATGTAAAGGACGTAAACGGCACAGGCTCGGATACCTTCCTTATGAAATGGGGATCCAGGGAGTTTATCCCCTATGAGAAGCGGGTGTCGGTCAATCGGCTGTTTAATGTTTCGGCTGCTTCCTACCGGGGAGCGGTTTATGTGATCGCTTCGTCGCATATGGAACCGGTGGATCCGTTCTTCCGTGCAACGGCCATGGAAGTAGATGCATATCCGGGGGATGTGACGCAGTATCAGTGGATGCATAACAAAAAGGGCTGGTGGATCCAGGACGGTTCCGGCTGGTATCCTAAGAATCAATGGCTTCTGGTAAATGGTTACTGGTACTATTTTGATGAGCAGGGATACATGGCCCATGAGGAATGGCGAAAGGGCTGGTGGCTTGGCAGAAACGGAGCCTGGACCTATGAAGCTAAGGGCTCCTGGCACAGAAACAGCCGGGGCTGGTGGTATCAGGATACCGCAGGCTGGTATGCGAAGAATCAGTGGCAGAAGATCGATGGGAAGTGGTACCATTTTGATGAGAAGGGATATATGCAGACCGGAAGACAGTGGATCGGCGGAAGGTGGTATACCTTTAGTGAGAGTGGAGCGCTGAAGTGACGACCTGCCATACGATGAGCTTCCCTGACTGCAGAGACAGATCCATATAATAAAACAGGGGACGATCCGGTTAATCCGGATCGCCCCCTGTTTTTCGGTGAAAGCAGTACGCCGGGCACATCTTCCTTATGGGCAGGGGAGAAGGCTATCGGTGGAATAACCGGTACTGCTTCGGCGTGATATGGTAAAGCCGCTTGAAGCAGCGGATCAGATGGCTGCAGTCGGAGAAACCGGTTTCCTCCGCTATGGCGGACAGGTCGTGATCCGTAAAGAGCAGCAGGTTCTCGGCCTTGGTGAGGCGGATAAACTCGATGTACTGCTTGCAGCTCTGGCCGTACTGACGATGAAAGACCTTGGCGAAATAGGAGTAGCTCATGTTGCACATTTTCGCCAGATCATCCACCAGTAGATTTTCATGGGAATGCTTGTCGATATAGATCACCACATTTTGAATGGAATAGGTATCCGCATCGGTGATGGGCTCGGTCTGCAGCGGGATCCCCCGGTTGTACCAGATCCGGAGGATCTGCAGGGTGAGCTCCGTCAGCCGGGAATAGATACAGGTGAGGTACCCGTACTTTCGCTGCTGTACCTCCGAGAAGATCGCCTCCAGCTGATCGGGCAGAGAGATCCCGTCGAAATCTTCCACACTGAAACGAAAGGGCGGATCCTCCCGCTGCATCAGGTCGTTGAACAGGATGTTCAGATTCGGAAGATAGTCCTCCACCAGGCGGATCCGGGAGGGGCTGTATTTGATGCATTTGTAACGAAAGGGCTGATCGTTCAGCCAGGAGATGGAATGCACGGTCTGGGGCGGAATGAACAGCATATCTCCCGGCATCAGCTGCTGGGTGAGGCCGTTGCAGACTACGGTGACGGAGCCGGTCTCCATATAGAGGATCTCCACAAAGTAATGCCAGTGAGCACCTACCGGCAGGTGCATTTTCTCCGAAGTACAATAGAAAGCTTCTACCGGAGCATTCAGACGATCACTGTATTCAAAAAGATCAGGCATGTAATATCTCCTCCAGAAAGAATAGGTTTATTCTATTTTTTAATAGGGGTATTATAACACTGCATAGGGAAAAATGCTATCTTAATAGGACAGAATTCAGGGTTGGGTGGATAAAAATTTGGAGATTATCGAACAAAGAAAGAATAGAAGAAAGAAGCAGCCGGGACCATACCCGCTGACCCGTATGCAGTGGCTCTGGGAGAATACCCGGGGAGCTCACGGGCTCTATGTGATTGCCATGATCGGGACTGTGGTCTATAACGTCCTGCAGCTAACGGTACCGTATTTCTCCGGTGAGCTGGTGGATCTCTTCCTTACGGGAGAGGATGCAGCAGAGAATCTGAACGGAAGGATGGATCTGTTCTATCAGCTGCTCATCGCCATGGTGGGACTGACCATCGTCCGGGTCATCATCGTTTATGCGGACTGCATGGCTTATGAAAATGTTTCGCAGAAGGCTCTGTACCGGATCCGGAACTTCCTGTATGACAAGATCCAGCGTCAGGATATGACCTTCTACAGTACTTACCGGACGGGAGATCTGATGACCCGTGTGACCGGTGATCTGGATGCGGTCCGGCATATGCTGGCCTGGGTGGTCCGGGTAATGATCGAATCCTTCTCGCTGTTCCTTGCAGCGGCGGTCTTCTTCTTTATCATCAGCTGGAAGATGGCACTGGCGATCCTGGTGGTCTCGCCCTTTGTCTTTGTGCTGATCTATCGGTTTAAGAGGGCGGTGGCGCCGAAGCACGCACAGCTCCGGGAGCGTCTGGCCCATATGAATACGGTGGCCCAGGAGAACATCGCCGGTAACCGGGTGGTCAAGGCCTTCGCCAGAGAAGACTATGAGATGGAACGCTTTGATGAGGCTAATACGGATTATCGTGATACCAACAAGGAGACCGGTATGGTCTGGATCAAGTACTATCCGTATGTGGAAAGCTTTGCCAACCTGATGCAGATCATCATGCTGCTTGCCGGCGGCCTGTTCCTGATCTGGGGAGAGCTCACCATGGGCGGCTATGTGGCCATCGCAGGCCTGATTTGGGCAGTGCAGAATCCCATGCGTATGATGGGAAATATCATGAACGAGTTTCAGCGGTTTGCCGCCGCATCCCACAAGGTAATGGAGATCTATTATTCCGAGCCGGGGATCCGGGATGCAGAGGATGCTATCCCCGTGAAGGAACGGCTGCAGGGCGAGATCGTCTTCGACCATGTGTCCTTCCAGTATCCGGACGGAACCTACCCGGTGCTCCGGGATGTGAGCTTCACGGTACACCCCGGGGAGACGGTGGCCATCATGGGAGAGACAGGCTGCGGCAAAACATCGCTGATTCAGCTGATCCCGCGGTTCTTCGAGCCGACAAAGGGAGAGGTAAGGATCGACGGCGTGCCGGTACAGAAGTACCGGCTGGAGGGACTCCGGAAGAATATCGGTCTGGCAACCCAGGATGTACTGCTGTATTCCGATTCCATCGAAGGAAATATCGCTTACGGCGATATCCATATCAAGAAGGAGGAAGTGGTGAAGTTCGCCCGGTACTCTGCGGCGGATGAGTTTATCGCCCATATGCCCGAAGGGTATGAAACCATTGTAGGTGAGCGGGGCGTGGGCCTGTCCGGTGGGCAGAAGCAGCGTCTCTCCCTGGCAAGAGCATTGGCCGTAAAGCCCTCCATCCTGATCCTGGATGACACCACATCCGCAGTGGATATGGAGACGGAACGGCAGATCCAGGAATCCCTGAAGAAGCTGGATTTCGATGTTACCAAGCTGATCATCGCCCAAAGAGTTTCCACGGCGAAGATCGCAGACAGGATCATCATCCTGAAGGATGGAAGGATCCTGGAGGAAGGCAGCCATGCAGAGCTTAGTTCCGGTAACGGTTACTATGCGGAGCTGGTTCAGCTACAGGAAGGAATATAGGAAGGGGGGAGTCTCATGGCAAGAAATACATATAAAGTAGACGAGACCCTGCAGGAACCCTTTCAGGTGAAGCACCTGCTCCGGGCGTCCGTCTATATCAAAAAATGGAAGAAGCCCATGGCTGTTGCCCTGATCCTCAGTGGTCTGGGAGGTGCCTTCGGGTATCTCGCCCCCATGGTGATCCAGTACGCCCTGGATCATGCCATCCCGGAGAAGAATACGGGACTTCTGTTCCTCCTGGTGGGTCTGTTGGCGGGCATATTCCTGATCAGTGTGATCTTCACCACCATCCGCAGCAAGCTGATGGTAAATGTGAGTCAGAACATCATTTACGATATCCGAAAGGACATATTCGGACATTTGCAGGAGCTGCCGTTTCAGTATTATGATGATCGGCCCCATGGAAAGATCCTGATCCGGGTGGTGAATTATGTAAACTCGGTTTCGGATATGCTGTCCAACGGTCTCATCAATATCGTGCTGGAGGGCTTCAACCTGATCTTTATCACCCTCTTCATGTTCATGGTGGACGTGCAGCTGGCGCTGGTGGTCATGTGCGGTGTGCCGATCCTTGCGGTGTTCATGTTCTGGATCAAGAATAAGCAGCGGAAGGCCTGGCAGGCGGTATCCAATAAGAATTCCAATCTGAACGCCTATCTGCAGGAGAATATCGTAGGGGCCAGGATCACCCAGATCTTCGCCCGGGAGAACGAGAACAAGAAGACCTTCGAGGAGCTTTCCGATGACTGCAGAAGGACCTGGAAGACAGCGGTACGGTATTCCAACCTGGTGTGGCCGGGGATCAATACCATTTCCGTCTTTGTACGGGCCGCCATTTTTATCTTCGGCGTGGTACTCCTGGGACAGGGGAACAAGTCGGTGGGAACCATTGTTGCCATCTTAAGCTATGCGTCCTTCTTCTGGCAGCCCATCATGAACCTGGGAAATATCTTCAATAATTTCATCAACAACATCGCTTATCTGGAGCGGATCTTCGAAACCATTGACGAGCCGGTGTCCATCCGGGATAAGGAGGGGGCAGGGCTCATGCCGCCCATCCGGGGACAGGTCACCTTTGATCATGTGAAGTTTGCCTATGAGGAGGATGAGCCGGTGCTGAAGGATGTGTCCTTCACGGTTGAACCGGGTGAGTCCGTGGCTCTGGTAGGACCTACCGGGGCAGGCAAGAGTACCATCGTGAACCTGATCTCCCGCTTCTATGATGTGGGGGAAGGAAGTGTTAAGATCGACGGTGTGGATATCCGGGATGTGACGCTGAAGTCCCTTCGTTCCCAGATGGGGATCATGATGCAGGACAGCTTCATCTTCTCCGGAACCATTGAAGATAATATCCGTTACGGGAAGCTTGACGCGGATCAGGAAGAGATCCGGCAGTCGGCGAAGACCGTCTGTGCGGATGATTTCATCCGGCTTATGCCGGAGGGCTATAATACAGAGGTGAAGGAACGGGGTTCCTCCCTCAGCGAAGGGCAGAAGCAGCTGATCTCCTTTGCCCGGACCCTGCTTTCCGATCCGTCCATTCTGATCCTGGATGAGGCTACCTCCAGTATAGATGTGAAGACAGAAAAAGCCCTTCAACAGGGCCTGGATGCCATGCTGAAGGGCAGAACCTCCTTTATCATCGCCCATCGTCTTTCTACCATCCGCAAGTGCGATAAGATCATGTATATCGACGGCGGCGGGATCATGGAATGCGGGAATCATGAAGAACTGATGGCGAAGAAGGGATATTATTATCGATTATATACGGCCCAGACGGCCTGAAGGAAGGGATCAGGAAGAGACCATCAGGTCCTTCAGCGTCCTTCCATAAAAGAAATCATGTACCATCTTGTCAAACTCTTCCCACATGGGAAGGGTGCGGCAGGCGGAAACACGGGGACAGTTATACTCCGGATTGGCCAGACAGGCCACGGAGGACAGTGTCCCTTCCATAAGCTCGAGGATCTCACCCACGGTGTATTCCTCGGGCTTTCTTTTTAACCGGTAGCCGCCGCCCTTGCCGCTGGCGCCGATGAGCAGTCCTCCGACCACCATTTCCTTTACAATGATCTCCAGGTATTTCTTGGAAATGCCCTGTCTTTCGGCGACATCCTTCAGCGGAACATAAGAATCGCTGTGCTGTTCTGCCAGATCGATCATTACGCGAAGAGCGTAGCGTCCTTTCGTAGATATCATAGTCTGTCCTCCTCGTCTGCAGGTAAAAAAAGTATCATTTGCAGGAGCTGTTTTATAGACCTATTTTAACGCAGGGTGAATAGGTTAAGCAAGAAAAAAACAAAAATATTAAAAAACCTATTGACATGATAGGTAAATGGTGTTAATATGGCATTGTTCCAAGGGGAACAGGACAAATTTGAAGGAAAGGAGGCGGATACCATGTATAGCACAAAGAGAAATGACAATTGGATGATGTGTTGTCGAATGCTTATCTCCCGGGCACCTTTTATGGTGGAAACCGGCTTGTGCCGATGTTGCCGCCTCGTTGATCGTCTGTAGATACGTTGGATAAGACGACGATTTATGCCCGGGAGTTCTGATCGGATCTCGGGCTTAATTTATGCTTGAAAACGAACCATATTTCAGTAAGAAAACATATCATTCTAAATTAAAGGAGAAAAAACAATGAGCGATTACAGATTTGAAACACTTCAGTTACACGTAGGTCAGGAACAGCCGGATCCGGCAACAGACGCCAGAGCAGTGCCGATCTATCAGACCACCTCTTACGTATTCCGCAATTCACAGCATGCTGCTGACCGCTTTGGTCTGGCAGATGCAGGAAATATCTATGGCAGACTTACCAATACAACACAGGACGTGCTGGAGAAGCGCGTAGCAGCCCTTGAAGGCGGCTCAGCAGCTCTTGCTCTTGCATCCGGTGCAGCAGCCATTACCTATACCATCGAAGCACTTGCCGCAAACGGCGGTCACATCGTAGCACAGAAGACCATCTACGGCGGAAGCTATAACCTTCTGGCACATACCCTTCCCCAGTACGGCATCGAGACAACCTTTGTAGATGCACACAACCTGGCAGAGATCGAGGGTGCCATCAAGGAGAACACAAGAGCGATCTACCTGGAGACCCTGGGCAATCCCAACAGTGATATCCCGGATCTGGACGCTATCGCAGAGCTTGCACATAAGCATGGCCTTCCCGTTGTAGTAGACAATACCTTCGGAACTCCCTATCTGATCCGTCCCATCGAGCACGGCGCAGATATCGTTGTACACTCCGCAACCAAGTTCCTTGGCGGACACGGAACCACTCTTGGCGGTATCATCGTAGAGTCCGGCAAGTTTGACTGGAAGGCAAGCGGCAAGTATCCGAACATCGCAGCACCGAACCCCAGCTACCACGGCGTATCCTTCGCTGATGTAGCAGGTCCCGCAGCATTTGTTACCTATATCCGTGCGATCCTCCTTCGTGATACCGGCGCTACCATTGCTCCCTTCAGCGCATTTCTGCTTCTGCAGGGCGTAGAGACACTGTCCCTTCGTCTGGAGCGTCATGCAGAGAACACAAAGAAGGTTGTGGAATTCCTTTCCAACCATCCGCAGGTAGCCAAGGTAAATCATCCGTCTCTTCCGGATCATCCGGATCACGCACTGTATCAGAAGTATTTCCCGAACGGCGGAGCATCCATCTTCACCTTCGAGATCAAGGGCGGCAAGGACGCAGCATGGAAGTTTATCGATAATCTGAGCATTTTCTCCCTGCTGGCAAATGTGGCGGATGTGAAGAGTCTGGTGATCCATCCGGCATCCACCACCCATTCCCAGCTTACCGAGGAGGAGCTGCTGGACCAGGGTATCACTCAGGGAACCATCCGTCTCTCCATCGGAACCGAGCATATCGACGACATCCTCGCAGACCTGCAGAAGGGATTTGACGCAGTTAAGTAAGGGCTGTATAATTCTGGTGTCATCTGACCAAAGCCGGGGGATTCTTCGGCCTGCGGCCTCAGAATGACAGCTTGTCATCCTGAACGAAGTGAAGGATCTTACAACCTCAGAATGACAGCCTGTCATCCTGAACGAAGTGAAGGATCTTACAACCTCAGTCATATACAAAAAAAGAAAGAAGGATAATCACATGGCAAATATCTATAAGGGAACACTTGGACTTATTGGAAATACACCGTTAGTAGAAGTAGTGAACATCGAAAAGGAACTGGATCTCAAGGCAACGATCCTGGTAAAGCTGGAGTATTTCAACCCGGCAGGAAGCGTAAAGGATCGTATCGCGAAGGCCATGATCGAGGATGCTGAGGCAAAGGGACTTCTGAAGGAAGGCTCCGTGATCATCGAGCCCACCTCCGGAAATACCGGTATCGGCCTGGCAGCTATCGCTGCAGCCAAGGGCTACCGGATCATCCTGACCATGCCGGAGACCATGAGTGTGGAGCGCCGTAACATCCTGAAGGCATACGGTGCAGAGCTGGTTCTGACCGAGGGCGCAAAGGGTATGAAGGGCGCCATCGCAAAGGCAGAGGAGCTGGCAAAGGAGATTCCGGGAAGCTTCATCCCCGGACAGTTTGTGAATCCGGCAAATCCTGAGGTACATAAGGCTACCACAGGTCCGGAGATCTGGAAGGATACGGACGGAAAGCTGGATATCTTTATTGCCGGCGTAGGTACGGGCGGAACCGTTACCGGAACCGGTGAATATCTGAAGTCCCAGAATCCCAACATCAAGGTAGTAGCTCTCGAGCCGGAGGATTCCCCGGTACTTTCCGAGGGCAGAGCCGGTGCGCATAAGATCCAGGGTATCGGCGCAGGCTTCATCCCGGAGGTACTGAATACCAAGGTTTATGATGAAGTATTTAAGGCTGCAAATGCAGACGCTTTCGCTACAGCAAAGCTTCTGGCAAAGAAGGAAGGTATCTCCGTAGGTATCTCCTCCGGAGCTGCACTTTACGGTGCCATCCAGCTGGCTAAGCGTCCGGAAAATGCAGGCAAGGTGATCGTAGCCCTGCTGCCGGACAGTGGAGACCGTTACTACTCCACACCCCTTTTTACCGAGCAGTAAAAAGCGGGAATTGATCGATGCAAACAGAATAGCTCTCCTGTACCGAAGCGGCCGGGACCATAGGGATATGGTTCCGGTCATTTTGGTCTCGAAAAGTGGTTATTCTTTCTCGTTGCAACGCAATTAGGAAGATGCTATAGTATCCTTGACCAGAAAGGGTTCCCTCAACGGGTAAATGGAGGGAGTCCTTGATGGGCGTTCTCTAATCTGGAATACTATAGAAAGGAGAAATGCGATGAAAGAAAGTGATGTTATGCAAGGGCTCAGCGCTAATCAGCAAGCGGAAATCTTGGTTAATTCCATTATGAAGGAAATAGAAAAACTCAATGCTCTGCCTGCAGAAGAGGCAAAAAGAGTGGCATTGACAAATCTGTTTGACGCCGGCATCATTGATGAAGATGGTAACTACACGGCTCCATATGTCGCATTAGGTGACAAGATGGAAATAACAAAAAATTGTATCGAGGCTCTGCGGGCAGTTTTATACAAACATTATCCTGCGAGTATGTTTAGTTTTGACGGATATGCAGAGGATGCACTCTGCATGGAAGAGGAAGACGGAATGTGGCATATATATCAAATATAACTTTCCCAACCGGTGAGACTATATAAAAGCCTATAGTTTTCACCGAAATGAGCCATTTTACCAACTCGGACAGTTGAATCAACCGCCGAAACGCCTGTGATTCCACGGTTTTAGCCCATTCGCACCTTGAAAAATG
>JAGBNH010000074.1 GCA_017634475.1 Eubacterium sp. | reverse complement strand
GGATCAGGTACACCATACCTACCATGAAGCTACCGAAAGCAAGCAGCATTCCCAGGAAGGTTGCCAGCCGGAGGCCTGTTTTCGTGTAGGAGGTAAAGGAAAGCATAGCCGCATCGTAAAGCGTAAAGAAGTTATTATGGGTCTTCCCTGCCCGCCTTTTCGGTTGCTCATAGGGACTCTCCTTACGCTTATAGCCCAGCTCCGCCACGATCCCGCGAAGGAAGGGCGTAGGATCCTTCAGGTCCCGGAGCACTTCCACGAAGTCCCGGTCATACAGACCGGAGCCGGTGAAATGCTCGATGATATCCACCTGGGACATCTTGTTCAGCATTTTATAGTAAAGGGTCCGGCAGCCTCGCATGATGAGGCCTTCCCTGGTCTTGCTCTTCACGCCGATGACGATCTTATAGCCCTCTTCATCCCAGGCCTTAAGGTACTGGGGAATCAGCTCCAACGGATCCTGGAAATCACAGACCATGCTGATCACGCAGTCGCCAGTGGTCTGCAGGATACCGTAATACGGGGAGTTGAACTGTCCGAAATTCCTGGCATTGAAGATTGCTTTCACCCTGGGATTCTGTCTGCAGATCTCCCGGAGAAGCGGCCTCGTATTATCCGTGGAATCATTATCGATGAAGACCAGCTCGTAATCGTATTTCGTAAGCTCCCCTTCGAACAGTTCCACGATGGCCCTGCTCATGGGGACAACATTTTCCTGCTCGTTGTAGCAGGGGATCAGGATGCTGACCTTCTTCTTATTCGGATTTTGGTTTTGTCCGTCCATTTTATTTCAACTTTCGTCCATGTTACGTTTTGAATCTAAATTTAACATCTCATTATAACATAACTCTGCGGTTTTCACACCATAAATATCTGTCAGGGAAGGTATTATTACCATTTTTATAATCCTTTACAACCTGGAAGAATCGGGGCAGTTTCAGTGCGATATATCCATACGATGGGGAAGAAATGACTCCCTTTCGTTCAACGTTCCTGCCACTTCATCACTCTTCGGATCCCTTCCTCGAAACTTACCTCCGGAACGAAGCCTGTATCCTCCGTCAGTTCGCGGATATCCGCCACCAGATGCATCACCTGTTTATCGTTATACGGACGTTTTCCGAAGCCGATCTCCTTCGTGTATCCGGTGATCTCCGCGATCTTTTCGATATACCAGCGAAGGGGGCGCCCTTCCCCGCTACCGATGACATAGGTTTTACCACTGATCCCCTTTTTCGCCGCAAGAAGAAGGGCTCTCGCTGCATCCTCGGAATATAGGTAATCCCAGATCTGCTCACAGGGTGAAAATGCAGTATCTTCATTTCGGAGCATCCGGCTCACCGCCGTGCTGATCAACGTTTCCGGCCGGTCGTAGGGGCCGTACACGCTGAGGATGCGCGTCCAGATATGCTTCATTCCTTCCTTCTCGGCCCAGCTGCGGGTAAGACTCCCGGCGAAATATTTCCCACTGCCATACCCCGTCTCCGGGTTGGCCTGGGTATCCGGCCGAAGGGCATCATCCACCCTTCCGTATTCCGCCTGAGACCCGGTTCCCACAAATGTACTGCAGCCCAGAAGCCTTGCCATCCGCACCGCATCCATGGCCGCCCGAACATTCATGGCCTGCAGATGGAGATCATTTCGTCCCTCGCCGAAGGATGCGGACCAGGCCAGATGGAAGAACATGCTGTAGCCCTCCACCGGTATGCCCTGCTCCTGCATCACCGGAAGTGCCTGGGCATATTCCTCCTGATCCAGACGGAGAACGTTGCAGTGCTCCAGCTGTTCCAGATCTGCTATTCTTTTGGAGCTTCGGTGTACAACGGCAAGGACCTCATACCCTGCCTGCACAGCCTGGCTGATCAACGCCCTGCCGATTGCTCCGGTTGCACCGGTGATGATGATCTTCTCCATAATACCTCCAATCAACTTTTTGAGGTGTCAGTATACTATCTGAAGTGATGTCATTCTGAGGAGCGTAGCGACGAAGAATCCCCTCGGCTTTTGCTCTACAAGATCCTTCGCCTTCGCGCTCAGGATGACATCTTTTTGTCATTCTGAGGAGCGTAAGCGACGAAGAATCCCTTCGGCTTTTGTTCCACAAGATCCTTCGCCTTCGGCTCAGGATGACAACCTAAGATACTGGTGTAATGTACAGATTTTCTGCCAGCTCTTCTCTGGGCAGGAACGGGGCCAGATCCTCCAGCGGTGGGCTCTCCAGCGATCCGTCCGGGTTTCGTCTTGCGCTGTTCTTCGGTTCGAAGACCTGCTTCGGATCAACGATCACTTCGCAGAGCACCGGGCCATCCGTGGCAAGGATCTCTGACACCCGGCTTTCCATTTCCTCATTACTGTTTATTCGAATATACGGCAGTGAAAATGCCTGTGCCAGCACGCCAAAATCCGGGAAGGAAAGATCTCCGGATTCCGGTCCAATTCCCACCTTCGTATGTCCGGAGAAGATATTGCTCTGGGTCTGCCGGATGGAATGGTAGCCATCGTTGTTGATCAGGAAGATCTTAATGGGCAGCCGGTTATGTGAGATCGTCTGCAGCTCCTGCAGATTCATCATGATGCTTCCGTCCCCCTCCAGACAGACAACATACGGATGTATCCCCTGTTCCGCCACTGCAGCGCCGATGGCTGCGGGAAGACCATAGCCCATGCTGGCTACGGCATTGTTGTTCAGGAAACGACTGTCCTCCTTAATGACCCAGCTCTGGTGTCCGGCTACACAGCAGGTCCCGTTACTTGTGATCGTAGTGATTCCGGCCGGAAGTGCCCGACTGATGATATCGAATACTGCGTAGGGGTTGGCCGGGGTGGCTTCCGCTTTCATGGTTTCAGTGACTACCGGGTATTTTTGCTTCCAGTTCTGGCAGATTGCTACCCATTCAGAATGCGTGTCATTCTGAGGAGCGGAGCGACGAAGAATCTCTTCGGATTCTGCGTCAAAAGATCCTTCGCTTCGCTCAGGATGACAGACGGTTTCAGCATAACCTGCGGTCTCTTGATCACTTGTCACTTGTCTGTCATTCTGAGGAGCGGAGCGACGAAGAATCCCCTCGTCTTCAGTGCCACGGGATCCTTCGCTTCGCTCAGGATGACAGTCCGATTCAGGATGACAGGTCAGCTCCTCCAGCATCTCCGACAGGAACACCCTGGCGTCCGCATGGATCTTCTGCTCCACATGGATGGTGTGCTTCTTCATTTCCCCGGCGTCGATATCTACCATGATGACCTTTGCTTCTCGGGCCCAGGTCTGCCAGTTATAACCCGTAACCCGGATGGGAAGACGGTTTCCGATGGCCAGCACCAGATCCGCATTTTGCACGGCGAAGTTTCCCGGGCGGTCACCCATATTTCCGCCGCGGCCCACATAAAGGGGATGATCCGTTTCGATGAGATCGATGGCGTCCCAGTAGGTACAAACCGGAACCCCCAGCAGGTTAACCACCTTCTTAAACTCCTCCAGGGCTCCCGCCAGGCGAATGCCGTTACCGGCGTAGATCACCGGCCGTTTTGCCTGCGCCAGCTGATCCAGCACATCCTGAACAACATCCGTATCAAAAGGTTCGGGAAGGCCCATTTCATCCTCGTCCTTCACCCGATCAAATTCGTCATAGCCCCGAAGCTGATCCGTTTCAATGGTGCATCCCTGGAAATTCACCGGGATGTCCAGCCACACCGGTCCCGGCCGGCCCGTGGTGGCGATATACCAGGCCCGTTCCAGACAGTATCGGATATCCTGGGGGTCCTCCAGCATAACGGCATATTTGCACATGGCTCCTGCCGCCTTTGTGATGTCGAATTCCTGATCTCCCACTGCCCGTAGCGGTTTCCCCGTAAACTGTGTGTTAAACCTTGCCGTGGTGTCATACCGAACCTGTCCGGAAATGATGAACATGGGGATAGAATCCAGCCAGCCGCCCAACACGCCGGTGAGGGCGTTCGTCCCGCCGGGGCCTGTAGTCACGCAGACCAGCGCCATCCGGTTCGTGAGCCTTGCGTAAGACTCCGCCGCGATAGCGCTGGCCTGTTCATGATGATTATAGGTGCAGTGCAGCTTCGGATGATGGCCGAAGGCATCATTCAGATGCATGGCTCCGCCACCGGTCACGGTGAAGCAGTCGGTGATGCCACGAGATGTCAGAAAGTCCGCGATATAGTCTGCCAGTCTTTGTTTCATAGTCCCCCCATTTTCTGTCATTCTGAGCGAAGCGAAGAATCCCCTAGATACGGAGCTGTTACTTTTCTTCACTCAAGTCTTTCCATTCAGGATTTATCATCTCAACCAATTGATTCTTTTTTTCTCTTTTCCAGCCTTTGATTTGTTTTTCTCTGGCTATTGCGTCATTGATGCTCCAGGTTTCTTCACAGTATACAAGTTTATGAACATGGCTATTTACCAACTCGTGGTTGATATTTGTAAATTCCCGAAGTTTTTCTGCTCCGGTCCTTTAATGGCACTAGCCTAATGCCTCTACCTGATCTAATTCAAGCTACATATTTTTAGTGAATATCGAAATATGGCCTTTGTTAAGTTTCGGCCTAT
>JAGBNH010000073.1 GCA_017634475.1 Eubacterium sp. | reverse complement strand
TGGTATAATCGTTGATCCGTCACAGGGGATCGAAGGACCGGGAACGCTGGTGATCCGCGATGGCAGGATCGCTATGGTATGCAATCGGAAATGCGCTCCCGAGAAGATAAAGGAAAGTGATGCAGAGGAGCAGGTGATCGACGCAGCGGGAATGTACGTGTTCCCCGGACTCATCGACCTGCATGTACATTTCCGTGATCCCGGACAGACCGAGAAGGAAGATATCCTGACCGGCGCGGCTGCAGCGGCTGCCGGTGGCGTGACCACCGTCTGCGCCATGCCGAATACGAAGCCGACGGTGGATTCGGTGGAGACTCTGAGGTATATCCTGGATAAGGCAGCCCAGGCGCCTATCCGGGTGGAGCAGCTTTCCACCATAACCGTGGGTGAGGCAAATGAGGAGCTGGTGGATATCCCGGCCATGAAGAAGGCCGGTGCCATTGCCTTCTCGGAGGACGGGAAGAGCGTGATGAACACATTGCTTTATCGTGAAGGTCTGAAGCAGATCGCAGCTGTGGACGGACTGGTCATGTCCCATTGCGAGGATAAGGATCTGGTGGACGGAGGCGTGATGAACGCCGGAGCAAAGCAGGAAGAGCTGGGCTACCGGGGGATCACCAACGCAGTGGAAGATGTGATCGTTGCCAGAGACATCTTTATGGCTGCAGAGCAGGGCGTAAGGCTTCATCTGTGTCATTGCTCCACCAGGGATTCGGTGGAAATGATGCGTCTGGCCAAGAAAAGGGGTTACCGGGTGACTGCGGAAACCTGTCCCCATTACTTTACCCTGACGGATGCGGACATCCCGGGAGATCTGGGAAACTGGAAGATGAACCCGCCTCTTCGTTCGGAGGAGGATGTACAGGCGCTGATCGAGGGGCTGAGGGATGGCACCATGGATGTGATCTCCACGGATCATGCACCCCATACGGCAGAGGAGAAGAGCAGGGGATTCAAGTCCCTCTTCGGCATCGTCGGACTGGAAACCAGTGCTGCCCTTACCTTTACCGCTCTTGTGGGACCGGGTCTGATCTCTGTCAGTGATATGGTAAGACTCATGAGCTGGAATCCGGCGAAGATCATCGGCGTGGATTCCGAGCGGGGGACCTTCCGGCAGGGCGCCCTGGCGGATGTGGTACTGTTCGATCCGGATAAGCAGTGGGTTGTAGATCCCGCGAAGTTCAAGTCCAAGGGAAGAAATACTCCCTTTGAAGGAAAGACACTGCTTGGCAAAGTAGCTATGACCATCTGCGGCGGCAAGGTGGTTTACCGGGATGATGAGTAACGTGCGATCCGGGGCGGAACCCGGGAAAAATGATGTAAGGAAATAACAAAAGTAACAGAAATAGCATAAGATGCTTTAAACAGGAGAAGAAAATGATTTCAAAACTGATCAAGGAGATACAGAAGAAGAATGCACCCATCGTGGTAGGCCTGGATCCCCAGTTGGGATTCCTGCCGAAAAAGCTGTTACATGCAGGGTTCAAGGAGTATGGAGAATCCCTGGAAGCGGTGGCTGAGGCAGTATTTGAGTTTAATAAGGCTATCATCGACGCCACATACGATCTGATCCCGGCCGTGAAGCCGCAGATCGCCATGTATGAGCAGTTTGGTATCCCGGGAATGGTGGCATTCAGCCAGACCGTGGAATATGCCAAGTCTAAGGGACTCATTGTCATTGGGGATATCAAGCGTGGAGATATCGGCTCCACCTCCGGCGCCTATGCCATGGGACATATCGGAAATGTGACCGTAGGCTCAAAAATCTTTACGCCCTTCGATGAAGATATTGTCACCGTGAACCCGTATTTGGGCTCTGACGGCGTACAGCCCTTCATCGATATCTGCAACAGGAATGACCGGGGCATTTTCGTTCTGGTAAAGACCTCCAATCCTTCCTCCGGCGAGTTCCAGGACAGAGAGATCGACGGACGTCCGCTGTATGAGCTGGTAGCAGAGAAGGTGGTAGAATGGGGCAAATCCTCCATGGACGGCGATTACAGCAACGTAGGTGCGGTTGTGGGTGCGACCTATCCCGAGCAGGGACGGATCCTTCGTAAGCTGATGCCGAAGACCTACATCCTGGTTCCGGGTTACGGCGCTCAGGGCGGAAAGGGAGCGGATCTGGTGGACTTCTTCAATCCCGACGGATTGGGTGCCATCATCAATTCCTCCAGAGGCATCATTGCGGCGCATACCAAGTCGGAATATGCGAAGTTCGGTGAGGAACATTTCGCGGATGCTTCCCGTCAGGCAGTTATAGATATGCTGGATGATGTTCGCGGCGCACTGGGAACGAAGTAGGCTTCATTTGTCCAGTAAAACAACCTGCCATCCAAAGAGCGAAGGGGCTCACGGATCGCAGGATATCATCAGGAGAATCAGTTCATGTCGAAACATATGATCACGGCCGAGGTGGCAAGCCAGAGCCATATAACCGAAGACATTTACAGTCTGGTACTAAAGGCACATGAGATCGCCGAAGAAGCGGTTCCGGGGCAGTTTGTATCCCTCTATCCGAAGGACAGCTCCCGTTTGCTTCCTCGTCCCATCAGTCTCTGCGAGATCAACCGGAACAAGGGAACCCTTCGTCTGGTTTACCGCGTGGTGGGCGAAGGCACGAAGGAATTCGCCGGTTATCGTTCCGGAGATACCGTCAGAGTCATGGGGCCTCTGGGCAACGGCTTCACCCTGAATGCCGAGAATCCCATCCTTATGGGGGGCGGTATCGGAATCCCTCCCATGCTGGAGCTGGCAAAGGCCTTTGCAGAGAAGGGCGTTTCCAGGAAGCATCTGCATGTTGTACTGGGCTACCGGGATGTGGCCTTCCTGGCGGAAGAATTTAAGAAGATCGCCACTCTGCATATCACCAGTGACAGCGGCGCTGTAGGCATGAAGGGAAATGTGGTGGACTGCGTACGGGAGGAGAATATCGTGGGCGATATGATCTACGCCTGCGGTCCGACCCCCATGCTCCGGGCCATTAAGCGGTATGCGTATGAGAACGATCTGCCGGCCCAGCTGTCCCTGGAGGAACGGATGGCCTGCGGCATCGGTGCATGTCTGGCCTGCGTATGCAAGACGGCAGAGGTGGATGAACATTTCAAGGTAAATACCCGGAGAGTCTGCAAGGACGGTCCGGTATTCTATGCAGAGGAGGTGGAATTCTGATGCAGATCGATACTTCCGTTACCTTCTGCGGAGTGGAAATGAAGAATCCGGTAACTGTTGCTTCCGGCACCTTCGGTTCCGGAATGGAATATGATGAATTTGTAAATGTGGAGCGTCTCGGCGCTGTGACCACCAAGGGCGTGGCCCTTACTCCCTGGGCGGGGAATCCTACTCCCCGCATCGCGGAAACCTACGGAGGCATGATGAATGCCGTGGGTCTGCAGAATCCGGGGATCGAAGAGTTCCTGAAGAAGGATATCGAATTTCTGAAGAAGAAGGATACCCGGATCATTGTGAATGTCTGCGGACATTCCGAAGAAGAGTATGTGGGCGTTGTGGAACGTCTGCAGGAGGAACCCGTGGATCTTCTGGAGATCAATGTCTCCTGTCCGAATGTTAAGGAAGGTGGTATCGCCTTCGGCGTGGATCCTGCGGCATTGCAGCATATCACGGAAGAGGTGAAGAAGAAGGCAAAGCAGCCCATCATCATGAAGCTGTCCCCGAATGTCACCAATATCGTGGATATGGCCAAGGCAGCAGAAGCAGGCGGAGCGGATGCGCTTTCGCTGATCAACACCATTACCGGAATGAAGATCGATATCAGGAAAAGGGCATTTGCCCTGGCAAACCGTACCGGAGGACTTTCCGGTCCGGCAATCAAGCCTGTAGCCGTACGCATGGTCTATCAGGTGTGCCATGCAGTGGACCTTCCGGTGATCGGAATGGGCGGTATCTCCTGCTGGGAGGATGCCATCGAGTTTATCATGGCCGGTGCGACCATGGTTTCCGTGGGCACGGCAAACTTCCACGATCCCTTCGTCACCGCAAAGATCATTGAAGGTATCGAAGACTACATGAAACACGAGGGGATCAAGGATCTCAGTGAGATCCGGAAGTGTCTGTAAATACCATAAAAAGTGATGGGATCCGGGGCTCAGCAAGAACCGGAAAGGTCTGTAAATACCATAAAAAGTGATGGAATCCGGGGCTCAGCAAGAACCGGAAAGGTCTGTAAATACCATAAAAAGTGATGGGATCCGGGGCTCAGCAAGAACCGGAAAGGTCTGTAATTGCATTGAAAATGCGAAGTGGTTTGGGATTTCAGTGAACAAGGAAATGCCTTTAGACACTTGGAATAGTGTGGAATAGCTTTGAGAATTAACGTGAAGGATGTCAGTTGAGCCATGCTGCGATGGTTTGGAAGAAGAAAAAAGAAATATCGTTTTGCCGATGACCAGATCGCGGCGGATACGAAGATATCCTTCGTTTTTACCGGCCTTTCGCTGCTCATCATTGTAGGCTCCATCATAGCCGGCGCAGTGATGGGCGGAGACCTGCCGGATCAGGTAGGCGTCCTGCTCCTGATGGCCGGCGTGATGGCAGTTACGGGCCTCATCTTCGGCGGCCTGTCCTACCGGGCGGTGGAAGGCGACAACAACGCCAAGTGGCTTTCCGTTGTACTTTCCCTGGTAGCCCTGGCACTGCTGTTCCTGCTGTATATTCTGTAGAATGTCATCCTGAACGAAGTGAAGGATCTTATAAAACAAGAAAAGGAATACCATATGTGTGACTTACGTGAACGGCTTGCCCTGTCTCGGGACAGGGTAGCGGAAATCAAATCGGAACTGGATACGTTTCTTTCGACGAAAATACCGGCAGAGATCAGGGGAAATCTGCGGGCCTGTTTTGCAGGCGCGGCAGATTACCTTGGTTCCTGCTTTTTTGTTATAGACAGACTGGGAGACTCGCTCTTTTCTCCCGAAGGCCCCGGGGTAGAGGATTGGAAGGACATTTCCACAGAAGAATGGAAAGAGATCAACCGGATACTCTACGCCCCGCTGATGGAAGGAGCTTATGCCCAAAGCTACGCCAATCCTGACATGGCGGTGAAGCTGGGGACCTATGGAGAGGTGCTTTCCTTCCTTCTGGCGGAGATCTACAGTCTGCCGGGATATATCTTCGACGGGCAGCTCTTTATGATCGTTACCCTGACGGAGCTCTTTCTGGAGATCTACGGACGCTTTGGGGATGAGGATGCTCCTGCAGTGCAGAGCCTGGAGGAAGCAGTGCGCTTCCATGTGACAGATTATCTGGAGGAGATCGTCCGGATCGGCGCCAGAAATTCCTTTCTTCCGCTGGAGAATACCCTGTACCGGGTGGTGATGCAGGAGGACCTGTCGGATCCTGCATATCTCTACAAGCTGGGAGAGTATATCTCGGATACGGAGCTGGAAATGGCAGCCTTCCTGAACACGCTTTCTGAAGAGGAGATCGATGCCATGGCCGCTACCTTTGTGGACGGCTATCGCAGAGGCTTTGACACCATGCGGGTGCCCTTCGCGGGGAAGACCACTGTGGGGATTCGCTATATCCTCGGGCAGGAACGGATGATCCGAAGGGTGATCCGGCGCTTCGAAGAGATCGGCCTTAAACCCATACTTACCCGGGTTCCCGGAAGCAGGGTAAACCTCCGGGGAACAGTGAGAAAGGGGATCACGGGCACACCCGCATCCCGTCAGTTTATCTATGATCACCGGATGGATGAGGCGCTTTTCCTGGATCCGCAGTATGTGGACAGGAAGCTCTCCGCCCTGAGGAAGGCTTATGAGGAGCTGCTGCAGGAAAATGCGGATGTTTTCACCGGATATGCCGGTCCGGCAGTGGTTGAGTCCTTTGGAGAGGAAACCTTCATGCCGGCCAAGAAGGAAGGGGTCATCACCCTGTCCGAACAGCAGCAGGAGCTTTCCACCACGCTTTACGCCAGGTCAGCCATGCTCCTGCAGGAATTTCTTCCGGGAGAAAGCTACAGCTTCTCCATCATTGCCTGGCCGTCACCCGAGATCGGACCGGATTTCCGGGAGATCTTCCGGGATACGGTACGGATCAATACACTGAAGAATGAAGAGTATATCCCGCTGCAGCAGAAGCTCATCGACGCCATGGATCCCGCGGATCATATCCTGGTGGAGGGCTGCGGGGAGAATCGGACAAGAATGCGGGTGAAAATGCGTAAACTCGCCGATCCTGCCGGACAGACCCAGTATGAAAACTGTGTGGCGGATGTGAATATCCCCCTGGGAGAGGTCTTCACTTCCCCGGTTCTTTCCGGTACGGAAGGGACCCTGCATGTGAGCGGCGTCTATCTGAACGGGTATTATTTCAAGGATCTGGAGATCGTTTTCAAGGACGGTATGGTTTCCTCCTACAGCTGCGGCAACTATGCGGATGAGGAAGCCGGAAGGGCCTATATCCGGGAGAATATCCTGTTCAATCATGAGACCCTTCCCATTGGGGAATTCGCCATCGGCACCAACATGCCGGCCTATTTCATGGCGAAGAAATACGACATCCTGGGGAAGCTTCCGATCCTGATCGTGGAGAAGACCGGACCGCATTTTGCCCTGGGAGACACATGCTACAGTCATTCCGAAGATACGGCAGTGTTTAATCCGGACGGAAAGGAGATCATTTCCCGGGAGAATGATTTCTCCCTGCTGCGGGATACGGCACCGGAGAAGGCGTATTTCAACTGTCATACGGACATTACCATCCCCTATCGGGAGATCGGAAGGATCGCTGCGGTATATCCGGACGGACGGGAGAAGGAGCTCATCCGGGACGGGCGTTTTGTCCTTCCGGGAACGGAGGCATTAAATCGGGAAATTTAACAAAAAAGTTTGATAGAATGAAGATTTTTTGGTAAAATTATTGCAGTGTGTGAATGGAGGTGAGCAGCTTGCATTTAGAGTCGGGAGGCCGTGTTATTTGGATCGTGTTGGACAGCGTGGGGATCGGTGCTCTGCCGGATGCAGGCGACTACCTGGATACGGGGGCGGATACCCTCGGACATATCTGCGGTACATTTCCGGATATCCGGATCCCGAATCTGAGGAAGCTGGGTCTGGGCTGTATCGATGGCGTGGCTTCGTCCATCGGAGCGGTGGAGCACCCGGTGGGAATGTACGGAAAAGCAGCGGAATGCTCCAGGGGGAAGGATTCGGTCACCGGTCACTGGGAAATGATCGGCATCGAGACCTCTGTTCCCTTCAGGACCTTTCCTGACGGATTTCCGGACTCCATCATAGAGGCCTTCGTCCGGGAAGCAAAGGTTCCCGGCGTTCTGGGAAACTGCGTGGATTCCGGAACGGCCATCATCCAGCGGCTGGGGGAGGAGCATGAACGGACAGGATGTCCCATTGTCTATACCTCCCAGGATTCGGTCTTTCAGATCGCGGCATCGGAGGAGACCTTCGGACTGGATCGGCTCTATCAGGTCTGTCAGGTGGCAAGAGAGCTCCTTATGGGGGAGAACCTCATGGCCAGGGTGATCGCAAGACCGTTTGTCCGGGCAAAGGAGCCGGGAGAAGCACTGTTTGAGCGGACCGTGAACCGGCATGATTATGCCATCGATCCGGGGGATGAGAACCTGCTGTATTATCTTTCGGAAGCAGGGATCCCGGTGATCTCCGTGGGGAAGATCAATGATCTGTTCTGCGGAAAGGGGATCGCCAGAGCCATCCGGACGGTCAGCAACATGGACGGCGTGGATCAGACCGTTGCACTTCTGAAGAACGCCCCGCCGAAAGGGAAGGAGCTGATCTTCACGAACCTGGTGGAATTCGATTCCGTGTGGGGGCACAGGAGAAATGTTTCGGGCTACAGGGAAGGGCTGGAGGCTTTTGACCGGAGGCTTCCCGAGATCATGAATGCTATGGGAGAGGAGGATCTGCTTTTTATCACGGCTGATCACGGCTGTGATCCTACATTTACCGGAACGGATCATACCAGAGAATATGTTCCGATCCTGGTCTGGGGCCGGAAGCTTGCCCCGGGGGATCTGGGCGTGAGAGATACATTTGCGGATATCGGCGAAACTGTGGGAAAGCTGCTCGGGGTGCGGCATCTGCCCATCGGAACAGCCATGGAGCTGAAGCCGCAGATGGATGAATGACAAGGGTTACAATAGCAAATCAATAATTTTTATGGGGAGGAAACAAAATGAATGTATTTACCACAGACAAGATCAGAAACGTAGTGCTTCTCGGTCATGGGGGATGCGGGAAGACGTCACTGGTGGAAGCCATTGCCTATCTGGCAGGCATGACCAACCGTATGGGTACGGTAGCTAACGGCAATACCATCAGCGATTACGACAAGGAAGAGATCAAGCGCGGCATCTCCATCAAGACGACCGTTGTTCCGGTGGTGTGGGATGGCGTAAAGGTAAATCTTCTGGACGCACCGGGTTTCCATGATTATGTGGGTGAGGCGGAAGAAGCAGTAGCTGCAGCAGATGCGGCAGTCATTGTGATCTCCGGTAAAGCAGGTGTGGAAGCAGGAACAAAGCGCGCATGGGATCTGTGCGAGAAGCGTAAGCTTCCGCGGATGTTCTTCGTAACGGACATGGACGACGACAAGGCCAGCTTCCGTGAGATCGTTCAGAACCTTCAGGAAATGTACGGCAAGCACATCGCTCCGTTCCACCTTCCGATCCGTGAAAATGAGCAGTTTGTGGGCTATGTCAACGTGATCCAGCAGAAGGCAAAGCGCTGGAACGACAAGGGTACCGTTGATAAGTTCGATGTACCCGATTATTCCCGGGAGAACCTCTCCATCTGCCGTGAGGCTCTGCTGGAGTCTGTGGCTGAGACCAGTGAAGAGTATATGGAACGCTATTTCGGCGGAGATGAATTCTCCGAGGATGAGATCCGTCAGGCCCTCCGTGTAGGCGTTATGGACGGCTCCGTAGTTCCGGTGCTCATGGGCTCCAACACCCTGGCCCGGGGTATGTATACCCTGATGGCGGATATCATCAAGTACTTCCCCAGCCCGGATCATTGCAAATGTGCAGGAATCAATACCGAGAATAATGAGGTATTTGAGGCGGATTACAACTTCGCTAAGCCGAAGTCCGCATATATCTTCAAGACCATTGCCGATCCCTATATCGGTACCTATTCCCTGATCAAGGTGAATTCCGGCGTACTGAAGCCGGATGATATGCTCTTCAACTATCACCGGGATGTGGATGAGAAGGTTGGCAAGCTTTATACCATCTGCGGAAATAAGGTTGAAGAGGTTAAAGAGCTTCATGCCGGGGATATCGGTGCTCTGGCCAAGCTTACGGACAGCCAGACCACGGATACTCTTTCCACAAGAAAGGTTCCGGTAACCTATATCCGTACCTCCATTTCCAAGCCTTACGTATATCGTCGTTACAAGGCAAAGAACAAGGGAGATGAGGATAAGATCTCCCAGGCTCTGGGCAAGATGATGAAGGAGGATCTGACCATCAAGACCGTAAATGACGGTGAGAACGGACAGACCCTGATCTACGGTATCAGTGCACAGCAGCTGGAGGTGGTACAGAGCGTTCTGCAGGAGAAGTACAAGGTGGGTATCGATCTCCTTCGTCCGAAGATCGCCTTCAAGGAGACCATCAACGGCAAGTCCGATACCGAGTACAAGTACAAGAAGCAGTCAGGCGGTCATGGCCAGTACGGTCATGTTAAGATCATCATGGAGCCCCTGGGCACCATGGATAAACAGTATGAATTTGCACAGACCGTAGTGGGCGGTGCAGTTCCGAAGAACTACTATCCGGCAGTGGAGAAGGGTGTGATCGAGTCCGTTAAGGCAGGCCCGCTGGCCGGCTATCCGGTTACCGGAGTCAAGGTTACGCTGTATGACGGAAGCTACCATCCGGTGGATTCCTCCGAGCTTGCCTTCAAGGTGGCTACAGAGCAGGCCTTCAAGAAGGGCTTCATGGATGCAAAACCGGTTCTTCTTGAGCCCATCGCAGCGCTTACCGTAACTGTATCCGATGAATTCACCGGCGACGTTATGGGCGATCTGAACAAGCGCCGTGCCCGTGTGCTGGGTATGAATCCCGTAGGAAACGGCATCACGGAGATCCAGGCTGAGATCCCGTATATGGAGCTCTATGAGTATGATACCCGTCTTTACTCCATGTCCCGGGGCAGCGGGCTTTTCGCTTACGAATTCGTTCGCTACGAGCAGGCTCCGGATGAGGTGGCAAAGGCCGAGATCGCAAAGAATCAGGCAGCTGAGGAGAGTAAGTAGGGTTTTGACAGATCGGAGAACCGTATGAAATACAGGATGTATGATCTGATCGAGAAGAAGAAACACGGCGGCGAGCTCACCGAGGACGAGATCCGTTCCATGATCACGGATTACACGGCCGGGCAGCTGCCGGATTACCAGATGGCCGCGCTCCTTATGGCCATCTGGTTTAAGGGGATGACAGACCGGGAGACCACCTGGCTTACCCTGGCCATGGCCCAGAGCGGCGAACAGCTGAATCTGAAAATGGTGAAGGGGATCAAGCTGGATAAGCATTCTACCGGTGGTGTGGGAGATAAGACATCCATGATCCTGGGACCGGTGCTGGCGGCCTTGAAGGTCCCAACAGCGAAAATGAGCGGCCGGGGTCTGGGCTTCACCGGAGGAACCGTGGACAAGCTGGAAAGCATTCCGGGTTTTCGCTCGGATCTTACGCAGGATCAGTTCCTGCAGGTGCTGGAAGATGTGGGATTTGTGGATGTGGCGCAGACTGCGGAGCTTGCTCCCGCGGATAAGCTGCTGTATTCTCTCCGGGATGTTACGGCTACCGTGGACTGTATCCCGCTGATTGCTTCCAGTATCATGAGTAAAAAACTGGCAGCGGGTGCTGACAGGATCGTGCTGGATGTGAAATGCGGCAGCGGTGCATTTATGCAGGATCCGGAAAAAGCAAGAGCCCTGGCAGCACAGATGATCCGCATCGGAAGGCTGGCAGGAAGAGAGACCGTTGCGGTGATCTCGGATATGAACCAGCCTCTGGGAACCGCCGTGGGGAACATCATCGAGGTGGAAGAGGCACTGGAGGTCCTGTCCGGAGGAGGAGAGGAGCGGCTTCACCGGCTGATCATCGATCTGGCAGTGGAAATGCTCCAGCTCTCGGATCAGGCAAGAGCTACCCGGGAGGAAGCGGCAGCGGCAGTGGAGCAGGTCCTGACCGACGGCTCCGCAAAGGACCGTTTCTACCGGTTCGTGGAAGCCTGCGGCGGGGATACCCGTTTTCTTGATCATCCCGTAAGGACCTGTGCCTATGAACAGCCGGTCTACCCGGAACAGGAAGGGTATCTTTATTCCTGTAATACGGCTGAGGTAGGACTTACCTCCGTCATGCTGGGAGCGGGCAGGAACAAAAAGGGAGATCCCATAGACTATTCCGCCGGGATCCGGATCCTGGCCGGACTGGGGGAACGGGTGAGTCCCGAGAAGCCCATAGCGGTCCTCTACTCCAATCATTGGGAGGTTATGCCCGCAGCCCGGGAGAGACTGCTTAATGCCTACACCATATCGGAGGAGAAGCCGGAGGTACCGCCGGTGATCCATGAGATCCTTCGGCATTAACCCGGGATTAACGAGATTTTAATCAGAAAATAAGTTGTAAAAACATAGGAATCTATGTATAATGGTCTAGTCGGTTGTTTTGAACGGCCGGACGGAAGGTTTTATTAGCAAACGTGATAATTACAGGGAGGATATTTAATTATGGGTATCTTAACAAGATTCAAGGACATTATGGCATCGAATATCAATGCGCTCCTGGATAAGGCTGAGGATCCGGAGAAGATGATCGACCAGACCATGCGCAACCTCACCAAGGATCTGGGCAAGGTTAAGGAAGAGACCGCAGCCGTCATGGCTGATGAAGCCCGGGCTAAGCGTCAGCTGGATGAGTGCAACGGCGAGATCGCCAAGATGCAGTCCTATGCAGAGAAGGCAGTCCTTGCGGGAAATGACGGCGATGCTGCCAAGTTCCTTCAGGAGAAGGCTAAGCTTATGACCAAGCAGCAGTCCCTTCAGCAGACCTATGATGTTGCAGCTGCCAACGCAATGAAGATGCGTCAGATGCATGATAAGCTGGTTAATGATATCAATGCCCTGAATGATCGTAAGGATGCCATCAAGGCGAAGATCAAGGTAGCTAAGACACAGCAGAAGATCAACCAGATGACCTCCAACTTTACCGATTCCAGCGCAAGCATCGCTGCCTTCGAGCGTATGGAAGCCAAGGCTGATGCAATGCTGGATATGGCAAATGCCCAGACCGAGCTGAATATGACTGCAGCAACCTCTGAGGTTGACAGTCTTGCTGCAAAGTATGATGCAGCTCCGGACTCTGTTGTTCAGGATGAGCTTGCAGCACTGAAGGCTAAGCTTGGAGTAACATCTCAGCAGTAATACATAGACGTGCATTTACTTATCAGGAGTTAGTTCATGTATCAGATTACAGGATTAAATCCCGAACAAGAAGAGGCCTGCTCGTATACCGAGGGGCCTCTCCTTATTTTAGCGGGAGCAGGAAGCGGAAAAACAAGAGTGATCACCCACAGGATCGCCTACCTCATAGAAGGAAAGGGCGTGAACCCGCGCAATATCCTTGCCATCACCTTCACCAACAAGGCGGCGGAGGAAATGCGGGAGCGTGTGGACCGGATGCTGACGGACGGAGCGAAGGAGATCTGGGTCAAGACCTTTCACTCCATGTGTGTACGCATATTGCGGCGGTTTTACGAGAAGCTGGGGGGAAAGAACAATTTCAATATTTACGATACGGATGATCAGAAGGCCATCATCAAGGAGACGCTGAAACATCTGGGGCTGGACGAGAAGCAGTATCCCATACGGGGGATGATCTCCTCCATTTCCAAGGCGAAGGAGGAATTCCTCTCTCCGGAGGAGTATGCGAGGAATGAAGCTGGAAGCTATCGGGGCCGGAATGTGGCCGATATCTACGCGGAATATGAGAAGCGTCTGCAGAAGAATAACGCGCTGGATTTTGATGATCTGATCAACAAGACCATACGGCTCTTTATGGAGCATCCGGATGTTCTGTCCATTTATCAGGAGCGCTTCCGCTACATCATGGTGGATGAGTACCAGGATACCAATCACGCCCAGTTTGTCCTGGTGAAGCTTTTGGCGGCAAAGTACCGGAATCTCTGCGTGGTGGGTGATGATGATCAGTCCATTTACAAGTTCCGCGGAGCGAACATCTATAACATCCTGAATTTTGAAGATGAGTACCCGGATGCGAAGGTCACCCGTCTGGAACAGAATTACCGTTCCACCGCCAATATCCTGAATGCGGCAAATGCCGTCATCGCCAACAACACCGGTCGGAAGGAGAAGACCCTCTGGACGGAGAATGAAGAGGGAGAGAAGCTTTCCTATACCCTTTATCCCAATGACCGGGAGGAAGCAAGGGGGATCGTGACCAACCTCCGGATGCTTCGCAGGAAGGGCCTTTGCAATTCGGATCTGGCGGTGCTGTACCGGACCAATGCCCAGTCCCGTGTGATCGAGGAGCAGCTGGTACGGGAAGGGGTTCCCTATCAGATGGTGGGGGGAACGAACTTCTACGCCCGTAAGGAGATCCGGGATATGGTGGGATATCTGAAATGTATCTCCAATCCGGCGGATGATCAGTCCCTGGCCCGGATCATCAATGTTCCCAGACGGGGGATCGGTGATTCTACCGTGGTGAAAATGCGGGAATATGCGGACGCCCATGACATGAGCCTGTATGATGTGGTGGTGGAGGCGAAGAACCTCCCGGATATCGGCAGATCTGCGGGGAAGGTCAGTGCATTTGCGGAAATGATGCAGGGCTTTCGCAGAAAGGCAGAGGAAAATGATCTCCATGGCCTGTATCAGGAGATCCTGCAGAAGACCGGTTACCGCAGCGGACTTCTGGCGGAGAATACGGAGGAAGCCAGGGGCCGCGTGGAGAACCTGGACGAGCTGGGAAATAAGATCGCGGATTTTGAGCTGAATCATGAGGATGCCACACTGCTTACTCTTCTGGAAGAGATATCCCTGGTGGCGGATACAGATAATGAGGATGAAACCGGTGACCGCCTTACCCTGATGACCTTGCACAGTGCCAAGGGACTGGAATTCCCTGTGGTCTTCATGGTGGGTATGGAGGAACGGCTTTTCCCCAGCGGCATGGCCATCGATTCGGATGATCCGGATGCGGTGGAGGAGGAACGGAGACTCTGCTATGTGGGGATCACCCGGGCCGAGAAGAAGCTTTTCTTAAGTGCTGCGCGGCAGCGGATGCTGAACGGAAATTATATCTACCCCGGAGAATCCCGTTTTATCAAGGAGATCCCCAAATATCTTCTGGAGAAGAAGGGGGCGGGGCACCGTGACGAATATGAAGAGGGATCCGGCAGTACTATCCGGCGTGAACCGGTGGAGGATGAGTGGAGAGGAACCACCTTCCGGCCGAAAAAGGCCGAACCGGAGAAGAAGGGTATCGAAGACCTGTTCCGAAACGGCAGCGTTGGAAATGTACAGTCCATGTCCAGGGGCTTCCAGCCGGATTATCAGGTAGGTGATCAGGTTCGCCATATCAAGTTCGGAAAGGGCGTGGTCACAGAGCTCATCAAGGGCGGAAATGACTACGAGGTGGCTGTGAATTTCGAATTCTGCGGAGAGAAGCGGATGTTTGCCTCTCTGGCCAAGCTGAGAAAAGTATAATTTTTTCTAAATCCATAAAAAACTGTTGACGTTGAAGCGGATTAGTGTTATTCTACACAAGAATTTAATACTTCAAACCGATGAAGCGGAGATAAAGGTTATGATGCCTCTACAGAGAGCCCGGGAAGCTGAGAGCCGGGTGAGAAACAAGTGATCAAATGGACCGCGGAGGGCGCAGTCAAATGCATCGGATCCGAAGAGGTTCCGGCGGCAGAGTATTCTGCGACGTTGAAGGCAGACGTTATATGCCGGGGATATGTTGGTATCCCGCAGAGTGTATGGGATCCGGAGAAGGCCGGAAGGACTTTTTTCGAGGACCGTAAATCAAGGTGGCACCGCGAATAGATCAAGATCATTCGTCCTTGACAGAGCATGGCAGCATGCTTTGTCAGGGACTTTTCTTTTGCGTGAAAATGAGCCATGCACAGCCGCGAGATCCGTAGAGCGGGAGCTCGCTCCCAGGCGATGCAGGATCGAAGAGGCTGTATACGGCGAAGCCGCGACATCGACGGTTGCGAAGCAACCGGAGATGCGGCATGGATAAGCAATAAAAGGAGGAGGCGTAAGATGAATCTATACCCCGAACTGGAAGAAGTACGGCGTTTCGCCGAAGAAGGGAAGTATAAGGTATGTCCGGTAAGCACAGAGCTGCTTTCGGATTTTATCACTCCCATTGAGGCCCTTCGGAAGCTGAAGGCAGTATCGACACACTGTTATCTGCTGGAATCGGCACAGGCCAGTGAAGCCTGGGGCAGATATACCTTCCTTGGATTTGATCCCAAGGCATCCATCAGCTGCAGAGAGGGAGAGATGAAGGTGGGGGACGAAGTCTTCCATACCGATGATCCCTCCGAAGAGATCCGAAGGATCCTTTCCGAGTACCGGAGTCCCAGACTCCTTTCCCTTCCCCCCTTCACAGGCGGTCTGGTAGGGTATTTTGCCTTTGATTATCTGGGCTACAGCGAGCCCTCCATAAGGAGAGAGGTGGAGGACAATGAAGCCTTTCAGGATGTGGATCTGATGCTGTTCGATCAGGTGATCGCCTTTGATAACGTCCGTCAGAAGATCATCCTCATGGTAAATGTCCGGCTTTCGGATGTGGATCAGGAATATGAGCGGGCAAGGAACCGGCTGAAGATCCTGGCAGACCTTCTGAAGAACGGAAAACGGAACGAAGAAGCCCCCGGACGTCTGTTGGGAGAGGTTAAGGCTCTCTTCAGCAAGGAAGAATTCTGCCGGATGGTGGAGCGGGGCAAGCATTACATAAAAGAAGGGGATATCTTCCAGATCGTTCTGTCCAACCGGCTGGAGGCGCCCTTTGAAGGAAGTCTTCTGGATACCTACCGGATGCTTCGGACCATCAATCCTTCTCCCTATATGTTTTACTTCTCGGGAACGGATGTGGAGGTTGCGGGGGCATCGCCGGAAACCCTGGTGAAGCTGGAAAACGGTGTGCTGCACACCTTCCCTCTGGCGGGAACCCGGCCCAGAGGAAAGGATGAGGCAGAGGACAACGCCCTGGAGGCGGAGCTTCTGCAGGACGAGAAGGAACTGGCGGAGCATAATATGCTGGTGGATCTGGGAAGAAATGATCTGGGGAAGATCTCCAAATTCGGCACCGTGCAGGTGGAGAAGCTGAGGAGCGTGGAACGTTTTTCCCACGTCATGCATATCGGTTCCACCGTTCGGGGGGAGATCCGGGAGGATAAGGATGCGCTGGATGCCATCGAGGCAGTGCTTCCGGCGGGAACCTTGTCCGGTGCGCCGAAGATCCGGGCCTGTCAGCTCATCGAAGAGCTGGAAGGGAATAAGCGGGGGATCTACGGCGGAGCCATCGGCTACATCGATTTTACCGGGAATATGGATACCTGCATCGCCATCCGCATCGCGTATAAGAAGAACGGCAAGGTATTCGTACGAAGCGGCGCGGGGATCGTTGCGGATTCCGTACCGGAGACCGAATACCAGGAATGCCTGAACAAGGCACGGGCTTCCCTTACGGCCCTGAAGCAGGCGGGAAATATGGAAGAAGGGGGTGAGGAGATATGATCCTTCTGATCGATAATTATGACAGCTTTTCCTATAATCTGTATCAGCTGATCGGAGAGCTGGATCCGGATATCCGGGTGATCCGCAATGATGAGATGACCATTGAAGAGATACGGGCGCTAAACCCCGACCGGATCATCCTTTCCCCGGGACCGGGAAGACCGGAGGATGCGGGGATCATCATCGAAGCGGCGAGGACCCTGGGGAAGGAGATCCCCACCCTTGGGGTATGTCTCGGACATCAGGCTATCTGCGCAGCCTTTGGAGCAACCGTGACCTACGCAAAGCAGCTGATGCACGGAAAACAGTCCGTGGTAAATGCGGATCCGGACTGCAGCCTGTTCCGTGGGCTGCCGGAGCATTTTCCCGTAGCCCGTTACCATTCCCTGGCAGCGGATCCGGGCACCATGCCGCAGGAGCTTAAGATCACCGCAGTGACCGGGGACGGCGAGGTAATGGCGGTGGAACACAGGGAATATCCCATTTACGGATTGCAGTTCCATCCGGAATCCATACTGACGCCGGACGGAAGAACGATACTGGCTAATTTCCTGGCAGAGCAGTAAAGTCATGGGATCCTTCACCTCACTTCGTTCGGTTCAGGATGACAGACAGTCTGTCATTCTGAGCGAAGCGAAGAATCCCATTGGCCTTTACGTGAGAAGTCATGGGATCCTTCACCTCACTTCGTTCGGTTCAGGATGACAGAGAGTCTGTCATTCTGAGCGAAGCGAAGAATCCCATTGGCCTTTATGTGAGACAAGTGAAAATAATAATACGTATACATTATAAACAGAAAGGAAGACAACAATGATCAAGGAAGCTATCGTTAAGATCGTAAACAAGGAAGACCTTACCTATGATGAGGCCTACAGTGTAATGAATGAGATCATGAGCGGAGAGACCACGCCCACCCAGAACGCGGCATTTCTTTCCGCCCTGTCCACCAAGAGCGCAAGAGCAGAGACCACGGATGAGATCGCAGGCTGTGCGGCAGCCATGAGGGATCACGCCACCAGGGTGGAGACAGGCATGGACATCTTCGAGATCGTGGGAACCGGCGGGGACAACGCCCACACCTTCAACATTTCAACCACATCGGCACTGGTGGCCGCGGCAGGAGGAATGAAGGTGGCAAAGCACGGTAACCGGGCGGCTTCTTCCAAATGCGGAACAGCAGACTGTCTGGAGGCCCTGGGCGTAAATATACAGCAGAGCCCGAAGCGCTGCGTGGAAATGTTGAATGAAGCCGGCATGTGCTTCTTCTTTGCACAGAAGTATCAGACCTCCATGAAATATGTGGGAGCGATCCGTAAGGAGCTGGGCTTCCGTACGGTATTCAATATCCTGGGACCCCTCACCAATCCGGGATCCCCGAAGCGGCAGCTGTTGGGTGTATATGACGATTATCTTGTTGAGCCTCTGGCACAGGTACTGGTAAGCCTGGGGGTTGAACGGGGAATGGTGGTCTACGGCATGGACAAGCTGGATGAGATATCCATGTCCTCCCCCACAAAGATCTGCGAGATCCGGGACGGATGGTTCCGGACCACAGTGATCACACCGGAACAGTTCGGGTTCACCCGGTGCTCCAAGAAGGATCTGGAGGGAAGTACGCCGGAGGACAATGCAAAGATCACCATCGGTATCCTGAGCGGTGAGAAGGGACCGAAGCGTGACGCCGTTTTACTGAACGCCGGTGCGTCTCTCTATATCGGCGGCAAGGCAGAGAGCATGGAAGAGGGCATCAAACTGGCAGCAGAGCTGATCGATTCCGGAAAGGCTCTGCAGGTACTGAGCAAGATGATCGATGTAAGTAACCGTCCGGATACTGAGGAGTAAAGGTATGACGATATTGGATCAGCTGGCGGAGCATGCCAGAAGAAGAACACAGCTTGCCATGGAACGGGTTTCCGCTGAGGAAATGCGGGAACGGGCATTTTCCCTTCCGAAGCTGGACTTTCGTTTTGAAAAGGCGTTGAAGCGGGATGGGATATCCGTCATCGCGGAGTGCAAGAAGGCCTCTCCCTCCAAGGGGCTCATCGCTGAGAATTTCCCCTATCTGGACATTGCCAGAGCCTATGAAGAGGCGGGTGCGGATGCGGTATCGGTGCTTACGGAACCGAAATGGTTTCTGGGCAGCGACCGGTATCTGCAGGAGATCGCCGGTGCGGTAAGCCTGCCCTGCTTAAGAAAGGATTTTACCGTGGATCCCTATATGATCCATGAGGCCAGGGTACTGGGGGCTTCGGCGGTGCTTCTGATCTGTTCCATCCTGCCGGAGAGAAGTCTTCAGGCATATCTGGAGGAATCGGAGCGCCTGGGACTTTCGGCCCTGGTGGAGGCTCATGATCAGGAGGAAGTAAAGACCGCCCTTCGCGTGGGAGCAAGGATCATCGGCGTAAATAACCGGAATCTGAAGGATTTTTCCGTAGATACGGAGAACAGCAGGAGACTCCGGGATATCGTGCCGGGGGATGTGGTCTTTGTTTCGGAAAGCGGAGTCCGGACAGCAGAGGATGTGCGTCTGCTCCGGGAAAACGGCGTGGATGCGGTGCTGATCGGAGAGACCCTGATGCGGGCAGAGGATAAGAAGGCGAAGCTTAAGGAACTGTTATCCTGAGAGGGAAGAAATGGATACGATACACACAAGGATCAAAATATGCGGGCTCAGCAGGGCGGAGGATATCGAGGCGGTGAACCGGCTGAAACCGGACTACATCGGCTTCGTCTTTGCCAGGGGAAGCAGGCGTTGGGTGAGCCGGGACAAGGCCATGGAGCTGAAAAAACTCCTGGATCCCCAGATCAAGGCCGTAGGGGTATTTGTCCGGGAGGATCCGGCGGTCATTGCCGGGTTGCTGCAAGACGGAGTGATCGACATCCCCCAGCTTCACGGCGGAGAGGATGAGACCTATATCCAAAGACTTCGGAAGCTTACGGATAAGCCCATTATCAAGGCCTTTCGCATCGATACAGAGGAGGATGTGCAGGAGGCTGAGGCAAGCTCGGCGGATCTTGTGCTCCTGGACTCCGGTACGGGAGGGACAGGAACTACTTTTGACTGGTCCCTGATCAAGAGCATTTGCAGGCCCTTCTTTCTGGCCGGAGGGCTTGACCCAAAGAACGCCGCGGATGCGGTACAGTCCATCAGGCCCTTTGCGGTGGATGTAAGCTCAGGTGTGGAAACAGACGGAAAAAAGGATCCGCAGAAGCTGCTGGATTTTGTGCAGGCAGTTCGTGCGGTGGAAAGATAAGAAATGAGGACGGAAATATGACGAATTCGAAGGGAAGATTCGGAGTTCATGGCGGACAGTATATCCCGGAAACTCTGATGAATGCAGTGATTGAGCTGGAGCAGGCCTATATACATTATAAGGAGGATCCGGAGTTCAACCGGGAGCTTTCGGAGCTGTTCAATAATTATGCAGGAAGACCTTCCAGACTCTACTATGCGGAGAAGATGACAAAGGATCTGGGTGGGGCGAAGATCTACCTTAAGCGGGAGGATCTGAACCATACCGGCGCCCATAAGATCAACAATGTACTGGGACAGGCGCTCCTGGCAAAGAAGATGGGGAAGACCCGCCTCATCGCCGAGACCGGCGCGGGACAGCACGGCGTGGCTACCGCAACGGCAGCAGCCCTGATGGGTATGGAATGCGTGGTATTCATGGGAGAAGAGGATACCATCCGACAGGCTCTCAACGTATACCGTATGCGGCTTCTGGGAGCAGAGGTTGTACCGGTGAAGACAGGGACAAAGACACTAAAGGATGCGGTTTCCGAGGCTATGCGGGAGTGGACCTCCCGGATCGCGGATACCCATTACTGTCTGGGATCAGTCATGGGACCGCACCCCTTCCCGACGATCGTCCGGGATTTCCAGGCGGTGATCTCCAGGGAGATCAAGGAGCAGATGCTGGAGAAGGAGGGAAGACTTCCGGATGCGGTGCTTGCCTGCGTAGGCGGCGGCTCCAATGCCATCGGAAGCTTCTATCATTTCATCCCTGACACCTCGGTACGTCTCATCGGCTGCGAGGCAGCGGGACGGGGCGTGGATACCTTTGAGACCGCAGCCACCATCGCCACGGGACGGCTGGGCATTTTCCATGGCATGAAATCCTATTTCTGTCAGGATAAATACGGACAGATCGCACCGGTTTATTCCATTTCCGCCGGACTGGATTACCCCGGGGTAGGACCGGAGCATGCATGGCTGCATGATACCGGAAGAGCGGAATATGTGCCGGTGACCGATGAAGAAGCGGTATGTGCATTTGAATATCTGGCGAAAATGGAGGGGATCATCCCGGCCATCGAATCCGCCCATGCGGTTGCCTATGCAAGGAAGCTGGCGCCCCAGATGGATCCGTCCCAGATCATGGTGATCACCATTTCCGGACGGGGAGATAAGGACTGCGCGGCCATCGCCAGATACAGAGGGGAGGACATCCATGAGTAAGATCAGAGAAGCCTTTGACGGGCATAAGGCATTTATTCCGTTCATCACCTGCGGTGATCCGGATACGGAAACAACGGCGAAAGCGGTACGGGCCATGGTGGCTGCCGGCGCGGACCTTATCGAGCTGGGGATCCCCTTCTCGGATCCCACGGCAGAGGGCCCGGTGATCCAGGGCGCCAACCTGAGAGCCCTGGAGGGCGGCATGACCACGGACAAGGTGTTCGACCTGGTCCGGGACCTCAGGAGGGATGTAACGATCCCCATGGTATTCATGACCTATGCAAATGTGGTGTATTCCTACGGAGCAGAGGATTTCATCCGGACCTGCAGCGAGATCGGCATCGATGGCCTGATCCTTCCGGATCTTCCCTTTGAGGAGAAGGATGAGTTCCAGCCCATCTGCAAGATCTACGGGGTGGATCTGATCTCTCTCATCGCCCCCACCTCCGCTGATCGGATCTCCATGATCGCAAAAGAAGCAGAGGGCTTCATCTATGTGGTCTCCAGTCTGGGGGTTACGGGAACCAGAAGTGAGATCAAAACGGACCTTCAGTCCATCGTGGATGTGATCCGTGCAAATACAGAGGTTCCCTGTGCCATCGGCTTCGGCATTTCCACTCCCGGGCAGGCAAAGAAGATGGCAGCTATAGCCGACGGAGCCATCGTCGGTTCGGCCATCATCAAGATCCTGGCGGAATACGGGAAGGACGCGCCGGAGAAGATCGGAGCATACGTAAAAAGCATGAAAGACGCACTGGAATAAAACTTGAGAAAATCCTTTTCCGCTTACTTGCGGATTCATGTCAATTATGCTATACTCTGAATATCTTAGTTTATTACTAACAAATAACAGGAGGTTACGTTATGAAGGAAGTAAAGTTGGTTACAGCTGAAACAGAAGGGAAGAAGAAAAAGAGCTCGCTCTTTAATATCTGCCTCATCGCAGGTATCATCGTTATCATCGCTGCAGTTGCAGTTGCTATCTACAAGTATCTGACTCCGGATTATCTGGATGATTTTGACGAGTTTGATGACGACTTTGACGATGACTTCTTCGAGGATGATCAGGAGATCGCTGAGGACGTTAAGCCGGAAGTTGCTGAAGCTGCAGAAGCTGCAACCGCTGAGTAATCATAAAAAAGACATTCACGCAAGTGGATGTCTTTTTTATATGCGCGATACGGCCGGCATGCGGGCGTGCTTGCATGCACATAGGCCGGCCAACGCGACATCGAGTAGGAGGGACCCCCTCCTACTCGATTTCATGTAAATTCCCACAAAATCGTTAAAAAGTGGGCCCTGATTTTCGGCATTTTTATATGGGATAATATCGTTGACACTACATTATATCTTTGGTAGAGTAATCCCTATATAGTTATGGTTGATCAAAAGAGTGCAGAGGAGAAAGGAGAGTAGAAATGAGCGAGATTATTGGTGAAGGAATTACGTTTGATGATGTGTTGTTGATTCCGGGCTACTCTGAAGTGTTACCGAATGAAGTGGATCTGTCCACACAGCTTACCAGGAATATCCGGCTGAACATCCCGCTGATGAGCGCCGGCATGGATACGGTCACCGAGCATCGTATGGCCATCGCCATGGCAAGACAGGGCGGTATCGGCGTTATTCACAAGAATATGTCCATTGAGGCTCAGGCAGAGGAAGTGGATATGGTTAAGCGTTCTGAGAATGGAGTTATTACCGATCCGTTCTCCCTTACTCCCGAGCATACACTTAAGGATGCGGATGATCTGATGGGCAAGTTCCGGATCTCCGGCGTTCCCATTGTTGCTGACGGCGGAAAGCTGGTAGGTATCATTACCAACCGCGATCTGAAGTTTGAAACGGATTATTCCAAGAAGATCAAGGATGTCATGACCGCACAGGGACTCATCACAGCCCGTGAGGGTGTGACCCTGGAGGAAGCTAAGAAGATCCTGGGTGAAGCCCGTAAGGAGAAGCTTCCCATCGTAGATGCTGACGGTGTTCTTAAGGGACTCATCACCATTAAGGA
Organism: Eubacterium sp.; assembly: GCA_017634475.1. Lineage (GTDB taxonomy): Bacteria > Bacillota > Clostridia > Lachnospirales > Lachnospiraceae > Eubacterium_Q. The sequence continues at coordinate 39,743 of JAGBNH010000073.1, read as the reverse complement.
TATTGAGAAGGCCATCAAGTATCCCCAGGCAGCAAAGGACAGCCACGGTCGTCTGCTCTGCGCAGCAGCCGTTGGTGTGACCAGGGATGTGACCGAGCGTATCGATGAGCTGGTTAAGTCTCATGTAGACGCAGTCGTGATCGATACCGCGCATGGCCATTCCGCAAATGTACTTCGTACCTTCGCCATGATCAAGGAGAAATATCCGGATCTGGACGTTATCGCCGGAAATGTGGCAACCAAAGAAGGTACTCAGGCAATGATCGATGCGGGCGTAGATGCGGTTAAGATCGGTATCGGACCCGGTTCCATCTGTACCACCCGTGTGGTTGCAGGTATCGGTGTTCCCCAGATCACAGCAGTTATGCAGGCATATGAAGCAGCAAAGGTGGCAGGTATCCCGGTGATCGCCGATGGCGGTATCAAGTACTCCGGCGATGTGACCAAGGCCTTGGCTGCAGGTGGAAATGTATGTATGATGGGCTCCATCTTCGCAGGTACCGATGAGGCACCCGGCGAGTTCGAGCTGTATCAGGGACGTAAATACAAGGTATACCGCGGTATGGGTTCTCTCTCCGCTATGGAGGCAGGTTCCAAGGACCGGTATTTCCAGGCAAATGCAAAGAAGCTGGTTCCGGAAGGTGTGGAAGGCCGTGTGGCTTACAAGGGAAGCGTAGAGGATACGGTATTCCAGCTGATCGGTGGTCTTCGTTCCGGTATGGGTTATGTGGGAGCGGCAACCATCGAGGAGCTGCATGAGAAGGCAAAGTTCGTAAAGATCACCTCCGCAGGTCTTCGTGAGAGTCATCCTCATGATATTCAGATCACCAAGGAAGCACCCAACTATTCCACAGGTGACCAGTAAATCTTTTGACAGAAAGAACATTTTGACAGCGCGGGCACCGGCCCGCGCTTGTCTTGTGCTAACAGAAATAAATCATCCCCGCTTAAAAACGGGGATACAGGAACAAAAAGCAAGGAAAAGGTAAGTCAATGAAAAGAGAAGACATCCGAAACGTGGCGATCATCGCCCATGTCGATCATGGTAAAACCACACTGGTGGACGGCCTGCTGCAGCAGAGCGGCATATTCCGTGAGAATCAGGAAGTGGCAGAGCGGGTCATGGACTCCAATGACATCGAGCGGGAGCGGGGGATCACCATCCTCTCCAAGAATACGGCAGTGACCTATAACGGCGTAAAGATCAACATCATCGATACCCCGGGCCATGCGGACTTCGGCGGCGAGGTTGAGCGTGTGCTGAAGATGGTAAACGGCGTAATTCTGGTGGTGGATGCATTTGAGGGCCCCATGCCCCAGACCAGATTCGTTCTGCAGAAGGCGCTTTCCCTGAATCTGTCCGTCATCGTCTGTGTGAACAAGATCGATCGTCCGGATGCACGTCCCGCAGAGGTGGAGGAAGAGGTCCTGGAGCTTCTGATGGACCTGGATGCCACCGATGAGCAGCTGGACTGCCCCTTTGTTTATGCATCCGCAAGACAGGGGGTTGCCTCCTATACCGCTGATGAGCCGGGAACGGATATGAAGCCTCTTTTTGAGACCATCCTTAAACATATCCCTGCACCGGAGGGAGATCCGGATGCGGGTCTGCAGATCCTCATCAGTACCATTGATTATAACGAATATGTGGGCCGGATCGGTGTCGGTAAGATCGATAACGGTACCATCCGCCTGAATCAGGAAGCGCTGCTGGTCAACCATCACGACAAGGACCGCTCCGCGAGAGTGAAGATCGGCAAGCTGTATGAGTATGAAGGACTGGGCCGGGTGGATGTGTCTGAAGCCACCATCGGTTCCATCGTAGCCGTATCCGGTATCGCGGATCTGAAGATCGGAGATACCATCTGCTCCGTGGATCAGCCGGATCCCATTCCGTTCCAGAAGATCACAGAGCCCACCATTTCCATGCAGTTTATGGTAAATGATTCGCCCATGGCCGGTAAGGAGGGTAAATTCGTTACCTCCCGCCATATCCGCGACCGTCTGTATCGGGAGCTGAATACGGATGTCAGCCTTCGGGTGGAAGATACGGATTCCATGGATTGCTTCAAGGTTTCCGGACGTGGTGAGCTGCATCTCTCCGTGCTGATCGAGAATATGCGCCGGGAAGGCTATGAATTCGCTGTCAGCAAGGCAGAGGTTATTTATAAATATGACGAGCGGGGAAAGAAGAGCGAGCCCTTCGAGATCGCCGTTGTGGATGTGCCGGATGAGTTCTCCGGTACCGTGATCAATATGATGAGTGTCCGTAAGGGTGAGCTTTCGGGTATGTCACCCTCAGACAGCGGAACCACCAGACTGGAGTTCCGTATCCCCTCAAGAGGACTCATCGGTTTCCGCGGACCCTTCATGACCGCCACCAAGGGAAATGGTGTGATCAATACCATTTTCGACGGATATGATGATTATAAGGGAGATATGAGCTACCGCTCCAACGGTTCCCTCATCGCTTTTGAAGCAGGAACCTCCATTACCTACGGACTCTTCAACGCCCAGGAGCGCGGAACTCTGTTCATCGGCGCAGGCGTAGAGGTTTATGCGGGAATGGTGGTAGGAGAGACCGGCCGCGCGGAGGATATCGAGGTCAATGTATGTAAGACCAAGCATCTGTCCAACACCCGTTCCTCCGGATCGGATGAGGCGCTGAAGCTTACGCCGCCGAAGGTGCTTTCGCTGGAGCAGTCCCTGGATTTCCTGGATAATGACGAGCTGCTGGAGATCACACCCAAGAGTCTCAGGATCCGGAAGAAGATCCTGGATTCCCGGATCCGTCTTCGCGAGAACCGGAAGAACCAGGGTTAATATCTGTCATTCTGAGGAGCTTTGGCAAGATGTCTGTCATTCTGAGGAGTGCAACAAGATGTCTGTCATTCTGAGGAGTGCGGAGCACGACGAAGAATCCTGAAAACCGTATAGATGATAAATGCAATAGTATGTATTGAGGAGGGGATATCAAATGAGAAATCTTACCATGCTGATGGATTTTTATGAGCTGACCATGGCAAATGGTTATTTTGTGACCGGAAATAAAGATAAGGTAGCCGTATTTGATATGGTTTACCGGAGAAACCCGGATGGCGGCGGTTTCGTTGTCAGTGCGGGTTTGGGCATGCTGATCGACTATGTGAAGGACCTGCATTTCACCGAAGAGGATATCGAGTATCTGCGGGGCAGAAACATGTTCGACGAAGGCTTCCTGGAGTATCTGAAGGACTTTAAGTTCACCGGTACCATTGAGGCTGTTCCGGAGGGAACTATAGTATATCCCAACACCCCCATCGTTACCGTGACCGCTCCCATCATCGAGGCACAGCTGATCGAGACCATGCTTCTCATATGCATCAACTTCCAGTCGCTGATTGCCACCAAGGCCAATCGTATCGCAAGGGCGGCAGGAGCCGGCGGGGCCATCGTTATGGAGTTCGGTGCAAGACGTGCACAGGGACCGGATGCGGCTGTATGGGGAACCAGAGCCTGCTTCATCGGTGGCGTGGATACCACGGCAACCGTACTGGCAGACCAGAAGTTCGGCGTTAAGGCTGTGGGTACCATGGCACACAGCTGGATCGAGTTCTTCCCGTCGGAATATGATTCTTTCAAGGCCTATGCAGAGGTTTATCCGGATGCATGTACCCTTCTGATCGATACCTATGACATCTTAAAGAGCGGTCTTCCCAACGCCATCCGTGTGGCACATGAGGTGCTGGAACCCATGGGCAAGCGTCTGGCCGGCGTCCGCATCGACAGCGGTGACCTTGCGTACTTCTCCAAGAAGATCCGGAAGAGACTGGATGCAGAGGGTCTTACGGACTGCAAGATCGTGGTTTCCAACAGTGTGGATGAGTATCTCATCGACTCCCTGAATAAGCAGAAGGCCTGCATCAATTCCTACGGCGTGGGCGAGCGTATGATCACATCCAAGTCGGATCCCGTATTCGGCGGTGTTTATAAGCTGGTAGCCGTTAAAGAAGGAGATACCTTCATTCCGAAGATCAAGGTATCCGAAAATGTGGAGAAGATCACCAACCCCGGTAAGAAGAAGCTGTGGCGTGTCTTCAGCAACGAGACCGGGTATGGCTATGCGGATCTGCTGACTTTGGAAGGAGAGGATGTGGACGACGAGAAGCCCTATGCTTTCATCGATCCGACCCGTCCCTGGAAGCGGATGCATTTCAAGAACAGTACGGTGAAGCCCCTTCAGGTGACCATCTTTAAGGACGGCGAGCTGGTCTATGAGCAGCCTTCACTGAAGGAGATCCAGGAGTATGTGAAGAAGCAGCTGAAGGAGGATGTATGGGAGGAGGAACAGCGTTTCGCCAATCCTCATATCCACTATCTGGACCTCTCCAAGGAGCTGTATGAGACCAAGGAGCGTCTGCTTTCCGAGGCTGCCAATATCGGAGAGTAACACCGGGCATTTTCAAGTAAATAAGGCTTTGTATGACCGTAATATTGCACAGAATTGCGTTGCTGAAACAGCTGAAATGTGATAAAATAGAGCAATAGGGTTACAGGGAGATTGTGGGTGTGTCCCTGTTGATCAGATATAGTACTTAGGGGAGAAGGGAAGAGGATACTATGGCTGGTGCAAATACGAGCTACGATGAATTTACGCTGAGATTTCGGATAGATGAAGGCGATGAAGTCGCACAGCGGGAGCTGACGATCTTTAACTATGAATTCGGGGGTAACCGCACGATCTGTACGGTTGTTGAGGACGAAGAAGAGAGAGCCCTGCAGTTCAGTATACCTGCAACGCTTCCGTTGGAGCAGTTCCTTCGGAAACAGTTGTACAAGGGGGAGTTCCTGTCGATCCTTTCCAACATTCTGAGTCAGCTGATCTATTTTGAAGAGAATCAGATGTCGCTGAATAAGCTGCTGCTGAATGTTCACTATATGTATATCGAGCTTTCCACACTGGATATTCAGCTGATGTATATGCCGATCCTGAAGAAGTTCAGTGACTGCAATGTCACGGAGTTCATTCAGAACTTCATCAGTAAGGTGCGCTTTGCCAACATGGCCTGCGTAGAGTGCGTGGAGAAGCTGCTGAAATATCTGGACAGCAAGCTGATGTTCGATCTGGAGGAGTTCTATCATTACGTGCTTTCTCTGGAAGAGGAGATGATCCAGGAGGATACCATCGGCAAGAATTCTTCCGAGCCTTCCTCTGAGACCCCCACCGCTTCCGATTACAATAATCCCATTCCGTATCTGGTACGGATCAAGACCAATGAGCTGATCGCCATCATCAAGACGGAATTCCTCATCGGCAAGTCTCCGGATGCGGATTATCAGATCGTGGATAACCGCAGGGTAAGCCGTCGGCATGCCACTTTCCGGATCAGTAACGGAGAGTGCTATGTCCGGGATCACAATTCCACGAATCATACCTTTATCAACGGTAAGCTGATCCAGCCGGAATTTGAGATCCGCCTGTCCAACGATGATTACATCCGTCTGGCAGACGAGGAGTTCAAGTTCTGGATCCGCTAGTGGGTCCGTTCGTACAATGCGAGCATAAAAGCGTGTATAAAAAAGACACTGTTTTCGGGCAGTGTCTTTTTTTATCCGATCTTGCAACCTTTTGCGTATTATGCTTTAGTTTGTGCCGGCAGAGTATTTTGCTTTTGGTATTTGCGTTATATCTGCGTAAGCTTTTCTGCTACAGATCGATCCCCCGCATGGCGTTGCGGTCCTGGATCTCATCCCTGAGTTCAAACTGCAGCTTCTTCACTTCTTCTTCGGAGAGGCCGGACATCAGTACCACCTCTTCCACAGGGATATTTCCCTTCAGCATCCTTGCGGCCAGATCATATTTTGCTTTTGTTGTATTGTTCATCTGTTTTACCTCCTCAGTCCTTTGTCATGGGTCTATTACGGTCATCGTGCGTAAGCGTAGGGCCTTGTCCTTCAGCAGAGGACCGTGTCCGTCAGCGGTTTAAGCGGGGTCGATGACCAGGCTGTTCAGATAGCTGCGGTTGATCTCCAGCACCTTCTTCATGGCGCTGTGTCCCGGAGCACCGATGGTGTTCCGGGCTTCCACGCAGGTGGAAAGGGAGATGGCGTCATAGACATCCTCTTCAAAATGTGCATCGATATCTTTCAGCTCCTCCAGAGACAGGGCGTCAATGGAGGTCTTTTTATCGATGCAGTAGAGTACCAGACGGCCGATGATCCCGTGCGCATCCCGGAAGGGAACCCCCTTCTTAACCAGATAGTCAGCAGCGTCGGTGGCATTGGTGAAGCCCATCATGGCGCTTTCCGCCATCCGTTCCTTGTTGAGCTTCATGGTGGAGATCATTCCGGTGAACAGGGCCAGACAGTTCTTTACGGTATCCATGGCGTCGAAGGACATTTCCTTATCCTCCTGCATATCCTTGTTATAGGCAAGGGGGATACCCTTCATGGTGGTGAGCATGGAAGTGAGGGCGCCGTATACCCGGCCTGTTTTGCCACGAACCAGCTCTGCGATATCCGGATTCTTCTTCTGGGGCATGATGGAGCTGCCGGTGCTGTAGGCGTCGTCCAGCTCGATAAAGCCGTATTCGTTGGAATTCCAGAGGATGATCTCCTCCGAAAAACGGGAGAGATGCATCATGATCACGGACAGGGCGGAAAGATACTCAAGCAGATAATCCCTGTCAGACACGGAATCCATGGAATTCAGCGTGGGGCCGGCGAACCCAAGAAGCTCTGCCGTCATATCCCGGTCCAGCGGATAGGTGGTTCCGGCCAGTGCTCCGGCACCCAGAGGACAGTAGTTCATCCGTGTGTAGATATCCTTAAGGCGGGAGAAATCCCGCTTGAACATTTCCATATAGGCCCCGATATGATGGGAGAAGCTGACGGGCTGTGCCTTCTGCAGATGGGTGAAGCCGGGCATATAGGTGTCCAGGTTTTCCTCCATCAGGGTCTGCAGGGTCTGCATCAGGGACTGCAGCAGCTCCTCCACAGCGGAGATCTCGCCCCGGGTGTAGAGACGCATGTCCAGCGCTACCTGATCGTTCCGGCTGCGGCCGGTATGCAGCTTCTTTCCGGCGTCTCCGATCCGGTCGATCAGATTTGCCTCCACAAAGCTGTGAACATCCTCATATTCGGTGGTGATCTTAAGGTTTCCGTCGGTAACATCCTGAAGGATGCTGTCCAGACCGTTCAGGATCTTGTCCCGTTCCTCCTCAGTGATCACTCCCACCTTCGCCAGCATCGTAGCGTGTGCTCTGCTTCCCCGGATATCCTGGGGGAGAAGGCGCCGGTCGAAGAGAATGGATGCGTTGAAATCATATACCATCTGGTCGGTCTGCTTGGTAAACCGGCCTCCCCATAACTGTGCCATGTAGGTTTCCTCATTTCTTAAAAATACTTTCCGTATTATACACTTTATTTCTCCGGGCGGCAAGGGTGGAAAAGGAAGGAAAAACGTGCTAAAATGTTCTCCATGGATTTGGATAAAGGGGTTTCCTGTGAAAATGGAACGTAAAAAGTCTCGTTTAATAAAAATTCTGATCGAAATCGTTGTCGTGATCGTTATGGTCATGATCATCTTCAAGCTGGTGGAATATTTTACCGGCGTAAATCCCATGGACAATCTGTTTAAGAGGAAAGAAGCTCTTCTGAATATTAATGAGGTGGCGGCCATGCTCACCCATGAGGTGGATCAGGGGGTGGACGGAGAGGTTGTCCTTTATATAAAGGACATTCCCGATGAAGAGCTGAAGAGCATCAATTATATCATGAGCAATCTGAACGGGAGCATTGATTCTTATTCGGTCTATCCCAAGCTGTTTGGGGTTCGGCGGGTATCCTTTACCATCGTCCGTTCGGATAACAGCTATGTCTTTGATGCCTATAAAAACGGAACTCCCATTCCCCAGAACCGGCCGGAGGCCCAGAAGCTTCTGGTACGGGTGAAGCAGATCCTGGGAGACAAACTGTCCGGTGTTATGACGGATTATCAGAAGGAGCTTAAGCTGCATGACTACCTGGTGGAGCATTGTACCTACAGCCACGGCAGCTCGGAAAATGATAATGAGTACCGGGCCTACGGGGCTCTGGTGGAGGGAGAGGCTGTCTGCAACGGCTATGCAGAAGCCATGGCCCTTATGCTTTCCTGTGCGGGCGTGCAGAATCAGTATGTGGTAGGAACGGCGAATTCCGGCAGCAGAAGGTATTCCTCGGATCAGCAGGCGGGGGATGAATCCGGCCGCACGGAGAATCATGCCTGGAACCTGGTGCTGGTCAACGGTACCTGGTATCATCTGGATGCCACCTGGGATGACCCCATGGGGGACGAGGAGATCGTGTCCCATGCCTACTTCAATATGAGCGACGATCTGATGGCCCGGGATCATATCTGGGATAAGGAAAAGTACGACCCCTGTCCGGATATGAGCTGGAACTATTTCCGTCGGGAGAATGCCTATTTTGAAAACTCCTATGATCTGGACCGGTACGTGACCCAGCGGCTGATGATCCGGCCCTACGGAACCATGGAATGTGCTTTTTCGCAGTTTGAAATGACCAATACCACCCTGACGGGTATAAACACGGTGCCCACCATCAAGAAGGTGATGTATTCCACCATTGGGGGCTTTAATTTCACGGTGCTCACCCTGTATGTGAGCCAGTGAACGATGGATTCGATGAACAGGAGATGACATGATCTATATCACAGTGGAACAGACAAAGACGCTGATCGAGGGACTGCTGTCCGAACCCTTTTTTGATGGTTTGGAAATGGTCCGTCTGGAGCTTATGACTGCGGTCACCCGGACGGTGGATGGCAAGATCCATGGAGAATTCTATGATTCACAGGAGGAGGTCCGGGGAGAGTATATCCGATGGAGAGAGGAGAAACCGAATTTCTTTCAGGCCATCCGGGGAAAGGTCCTGCCGCTCAGCTTTAAGATCGTATTCCGTTATCCGAAGGAGGAGAGTGAGAAGCTGATCGGGCGGGCGGCAGAGCTCTGCAGCCTCTATCTCAACATTTCCTATGACCGGAAGAACACCGGCATCACCACCGGCGTGGCCCAGAATATCTTCCCGCCGGACCAGACCGTGGGGCAGGAGTGGGACCGGTTTGTGCAGGAAGTTATGCACAGGCTGGATATCGGATAATTGTCAGACAATTATTTGTGCAAAATAAATCAAAGAAATTGTTGAAAATCACAACATAATGTGGTATAGTAGTCTTGTGCAGAAGAAAAGATAGAGAAAACCATCCTTTACCAAATGAGAGGTGTCGATTCAGTCCCGGATCGGCATCTTTTTTTGTCTGAGAAAAACAGTTTGATTAGCACTCGCGAGAGATGAGTGCTAATTTTTGCTTGACTTTTGTTCCAAAGCGCACTAAGATAGTAAAGGTCCGGAACAGGACATAGAAGATCAATAATAGAAAGAAGGTTGTACAAGTGGCAGGCGAGAAAAAGATCAAATCCAAAGGCAGTTTAACCATCAACAGTGAGAATATTTTCCCGATCATTAAGAAGTGGCTCTATTCCGATCAGGATATCTTTATCCGTGAGCTGATCTCCAATGGCGTGGATGCCATCACCAAGCTGAAACGACTGGTATCTCTGGGTGAGGCAGAGGTTGCGGACGGTGAGAAATATCGTGTTACTGTATATGCGTCCGCCAAGGATAAGACGTTGGTCTTTGAAGATAACGGAATCGGTATGACCGATGAAGAGGTAGATAAATACATTAACCAGATCGCTTTCTCCGGCGCATCGGATTTCCTGGCAAAGTATAAGGATAAGGACAGCCAGGATCAGATCATCGGACATTTCGGACTGGGCTTTTACAGTGCCTTCATGGTTGCGGATAAGGTAGAGATCGAGACCCTGTCTTATCAGAAGGATGCTGCACCGGTACAGTGGGTATGTGACGGCGGTACGGAGTACAGCATGAAGAAGGGAAGCCGCAGAGAGCGAGGTACCCGCATCACCCTGTATCTCTCCGAGGACAGCCTGAAGTTCTGTAACGCTTACATGGTCCGTGAGACCATCAACAAATACTGCTCCTTCATGCCCGTGGAGATCTTCTTCGTGGATGAGGATGAGGCCAAGAAGAAGGCGGATGAGTTAGAGGAGAAGAAGAAGGAGAAGGCCGAGAAAGCGAAGAAGGACAAGAAGGCAAAAGCAAAGGCCGAAGAGGATGATTTGGTCGGCGGTTCTGTAAAGAAGGAAGAAGAGAAAGAGGACATTGTCGATACTGAGGAACTGGATGAGGGAGAAGAGAAGGAAGTTCCGCTGAACGATACCGATCCCCTCTGGATGAAGACCCCCGGCGACTGCACCGATGAGGATTATAAGGAATTCTATCAGAAGGTATTCTATGACTTTAAGGAGCCCATGTTCTGGATCCATCTGAACATGGATTATCCCTTCAACCTGAAGGGTATCCTTTACTTCCCCCGGATCAACCCTCAGGTGGATCAGCTGGAAGGCAAGGTTAAGCTGTATAACAACCAGGTATTCGTTGCGGACAATATCAAGGAGGTCATCCCGGAATTCCTTCTGGTGCTGAAGGGCGTTATCGACTGCCCGGACCTGCCGCTGAATGTATCCCGTTCCGCGCTGCAGAACGATGGATTTGTGCAGAAGATCTCTGATCATATCACCAAGAAGGTGGCAGATAAGCTCATCGGTATGTGCAAGAATCACAGAGATGAGTATGAGAAGCTCTGGGACGATCTGTCTCCCTTTGTTAAGTTCGGCTGCCTGAGAGATGACAAGTTCAACGACAAGATGAAGGACTACATCATCTATAAGAATCTGGAGGGCAAGTACGTATCCCTTCCCGAGTATCTGGAGGCTGCTAAGGAGAGTCATGAGAATACGGTATTCTATGTGACCGATGAGCAGCTGCAGGCACAGTACATTGAAATGTTCAAGAGTCAGGGACTGGATGCGGTCTACATGACCCACAATATCGATAATCCTTTTATCACCAGCCTGGAAGCAAGAAATGCCGGTAAGGAGGATAAGGAAGGTAAGGTGAAGTTCCTCCGCATCGATGCAGAGGTGAACAAGAACCTTCAGGGAGAGAAGCTTTCCGAGGAAGAGGAGAAGGACTTCACCGAGAAACTGGAGAAGACCTTCCGCAAGGCTCTGGGCAAGGAAAATCTTAAGGTGAAGGTTGACCGGCTGAAGGATGAGTCCGTATCAGCCATGCTGACACAGTCCGAGGAGTCCCGCCGTATGGCGGAAATGATGAAGGCTTACGGTATGGCCGGAATGAATCTCGGAGATATGGGTAAGGATTCGGAGACACTGGTACTGAATGCAGGAAACAACCTGGTAAAATATGTGCTGGACAATCCGGAGGGAGAGCTTACGGATACCGTATGCTGCCAGCTCTATGATCTTGCGGCACTGGCTAACCGTCCCCTCACCGCAGAAGAGCTTACCCGTTTTGTAAAGCGGAGCAACGAGATCCTGCAGAAGATCACGCAGTAGGTGTCAATGAGTGAAGGGTTCCTGTGAGCAAGCCGGGGGATTCTTCGGCCTTGCGGCCTCAGAATGACATATGTCTGTCATCCTGAGCGAAGCGAAGGATCTTATGGCCTTCGCAGATGTTATCACGGACAACTACAGACTTCATTCAACAGCCCGGAGACAGATGACCGGTCGGTCCCTCGGGCTGTTTCGGTATAGCACAGTTAGTTTTATCTAACCTTTGTGGAAAATCAAAATGGACTGTGATATGATGATAGGGTCAAAAGGATCGTTCGATGCGCTTGCGCAATCGCACCGGGCCTTACGGAAAGGAGGACGCCATGGAGCAATATATCGTAACCGGCATGAGCTGTGCGGCATGCCAGACCCGCGTGGAGAAGGCAGTGACGAAGCTTCCGGGGGTGACTTCGGTATCCGTAAGTCTGCTTACCAATTCCATGGGGGTGGAAGGAAATGTTTCTCCGGAAGAAGTGATCCGGGCGGTGGAAGCAGCAGGCTACGGCGCTGCGTTGAAGACAGGAACGGATGGCCAGAGCCCCCGGTCTGTATCTGCCGGAAATGCCGGAGATCAGCTCTTTGCTGCGGAGAAGGACGCCCTGAAGGACAGGGAGACGCCGATCCTGAGAAGACGCCTCATTTCCTCGGTGCTGATCCTCCTGATCCTCATGTATATTACCATGGGCGCAGGCATGTGGGGATGGCCCCTGCCGGGTTTCCTTAAGGGGAACCATGTTGCCCTTGGTCTGACTCAACTGCTGCTTTCTGCAGTGGTGATGATCATCAATCAGAAATTCTTTATCAACGGCTTCCGGTCACTGTTTCACGGCGCTCCCAATATGGATACGCTGGTAGCCCTGGGATCCTCCATATCCTTTGGCTGGTCGGTGTATATCCTGTTCCGGCTCACGAGTGCTCCGGAATCCGAGATCATGGAGCTCTATCATAACCAGCTGTATTTTGAGTCTGCAGCCATGATCCCTGCCCTCATCACTTTGGGGAAGCTTCTGGAATCCCTTTCCAAGGGGAAGACCACCGATGCTTTGAAGAGTCTCCTCAGTCTGGCCCCCGAGACGGCGGTGCTGCTTCGGGACGGAGCTGAGGTTACGGTTCCGGTGGCGGAGGTCCGGGTGGGAGATACCTTCCTTCTTCGGCCGGGGGACCGGATCCCGGTGGATGGCGTGGTGCTTTCCGGGAACGGAGCAGTGGATGAGTCCATGCTGACGGGGGAATCCATTCCGGTGGATAAAACCGTGGGAGACCGGCTCAGCGCTGCAACGGTGAACCTGTCCGGCGCCCTTACCTGCGAAGCCGTCAGGGTAGGCCGGGATACGACCTTATCCCAGATCGTCCGGCTGGTATCCGACGCGGCGGCCACCAAGGCGCCGACACAGCGGATCGCGGACAAGGTGTCCGGCATCTTTGTACCGGTAGTGATAGGGCTGGCGGTGATCACGGTGATCGGCTGGATGCTGACGGGAGCGGAGTTCGGTGATGCGCTGGCTCGCGGGATCTGCGTGCTGGTGATTTCCTGCCCCTGCGCCCTGGGGCTTGCCACTCCGGTGGCGGTCATGGTAGGAAACGGCGTGGGTGCGCGGCACGGGATCCTGTTTAAGACCGGGGAAGCCCTTGAAAATGTGGGAAGGTCCCAGATCCTGGTGTTGGATAAAACCGGAACCCTTACCACGGGGGAACCGGTGGTGACGGATATCCTGCCTGCAGAAGGCGTTTCGGAGAGTGAACTTACGGATGCGGCAGTCTCTCTGGAACGGTGGAGTACCCATCCTCTGGCAAAGGCCATCGTAAGCTCCTGCGGTAAGGATAGCTGTGATCTGGAGAAGATCACGGACTTTAAGGAACACGCGGGACACGGTCTGTCCGGTAAGCGTGGGGAGAAGCATCTTCGAGGCGGAAACGCCGTCTTTATCCGGGAACAGGCTGCGCTTCCTGCCGGGATACAGAAACAGGCGGAACAGCTGGCGACCCAGGGAAAGACGCCGATCTTCTTTGCCGAGGATGAACGGCTGCTGGGTGTTATCGCTGTGGCAGATGCCCTTCGGCCGGATTCGGTGAAAGCGGTTCGTGAGCTTAAAGGTCTGGGACTCCGGGTGATCATGGTCACCGGGGATCACAGAAGGACAGCCGAGGCCATCGGTGTCGAGGCTGGTGTAGATGAGGTGGCTGCAGAGGTGCTTCCGGAGGAAAAAGAGAAAATTATCCGCTTGCTAAAGAACCATGGAAGGGTTACTATGGTAGGTGACGGGATCAATGATGCTCCGGCCCTAACCCGGGCGGACATGGGGATCGCCATCGGAGCCGGTACGGATGTGGCTGTGGACAGTGCGGATGTGGTGCTGATGAACAGCTCCCTTTCCGATGTGGCGGCAGCCATCCGGATCAGCAGGAATACCCTGCGGAACATTCATGAGAATCTGTTCTGGGCATTTTTCTATAACCTGATCTGCATCCCTCTTGCGGCGGGACTCTTTGGTCTGGCCATGAAGCCCATGTACGGGGCAATGGCCATGTGTCTCTCCAGCTTTACGGTATGCATGAACGCCCTGCGGTTAAACCTCATGAAGCCCGGACAGGGTGACAGAGATAAAGCCCCGAAACTGAAGGAGCTCCCGGAGGCATTGCTCGGAGAATGGAATAGGAAGAAGACAGAAAGGAAGAAGACAATGGAAGTAACGGTTAAGATTGATGGAATGATGTGCGGACACTGCGAGATGTCCGTGAAGAAAGCTCTTGAAGCGCTGCCCTTTGTGGAAGAGGCGACCGCCAGCCACGAGAAGAAGACGGCGGTGATGAAGCTGTCCGGTGAATTCGATGAAGCGGCTGTAAAGAAGGCTATTGAGGAGAAGGATTTCACCTATACAGGCCGGGAGTAACCGGAAGCTGCATCTGGGAAATGTGGGGCGGAACTGTGATGACCGGAAGTGATCGCGAGTTTCGCCAAGAAATGCTTGCATTTCCCTTTGGGATTTGTTATCATCACGTAGGTACTTTCACTGAGCTTACGGAATCTCCGACCTTTGCCCGGTGAAAAGCGAATAATTATCATATGGAGGAATCAAAAATGATTACCAAAGAACAGAAAGCAGAAATCGTAGCAACCTATGGCAACGGAAGCGGTGATACAGGTTCACCGGAAGTACAGATCGCACTTCTTACCGCACGGATCAATGATCTGAATGAGCACTTCAAGGTTCATACCCATGATCATCATTCCCGCCGCGGACTTCTGAAGATGGTTGGTCAGCGTCGTAACATGCTGGCATACCTGAAGACAAAGGATATCGAGCGCTACAGAGCTATCGTTCAGAAGCTTGGTCTGAGAAAATAATCGGATACAGCCTTACAGAAAGCAGCGGGATCCCCGCTGCTTTTTGTGATTATTCGAGGTGTCATTCTGAGCATACTGCATAGCCTTCCGGAGCTATGCTCGCGAATGCGAGCGAGTCTCCGGAAGATGTTAGCAGGAAGCGAAGAATCCTGTGGTTTTTGCTGTTACAGGCATAAAACAATCTATGTGAGGAAGAAATGATGAAAATATCCGGCAAAACCGAACTGCTCGGCCTGATGGGAAATCCGGTCCGGCATACCATGTCTCCCGAGATCCATAATACCCTCTCCGAAGAACTGGGGCGGGATATGGTCTATGTTGCATTCCCGGTGGAAGAGGATCCGGTGGAGGCTGTACGCGGCGCATATCACCTGGGCATCCGGGGAATGAATGTGACGGTTCCACATAAGCTTGGGGTGATCCCGGCGCTGGTGGAGATCGATCCCGCAGCTGAGGCCATCGGCGCGGTAAATACCCTGGTCCGTGTAGACGGCGGATATAAGGGCTACAATACGGATATGCCGGGACTTGGAAGATCTCTTCGCACAAAGGGCGTTACCCTGGAAGGAAAACAGGTGGTGGTCCTCGGTGCGGGCGGGGCGTCCCGGGCAGTCTGCGTGCTTGCCCTTACGGAACGGGCAGAGTCTGTCTATCTGATCAACCGCACGAAAGAAAAGGCGCAGGCCCTGGCAGAGGATCTGCTGGCACATTTCCCGGAAGGGAAGATGATCCCCCTCTCCAAGGAGGAGTATCAGCTGGTGCCGGAGAAGCCCACAGTGATGATCCAGTGCACTTCCCTGGGACTTCATGAAGGTGACGGACTGCTGATCGAGGACCGGGCGTTTTATAAAAAGGCGATCTACGGTTATGACCTGGTCTATAATCCTGCGGTCACTCCCTTCCTGAAGCTGCTTCGGGAAATGGGTATCCCGGGGGATAACGGACTCTCCATGCTGTTATATCAGGGAGTCATCGCATATGAGCTCTGGACCGGAGAGACCATCGGCGAGGATCTGGTTCAGCGGGTGAGGATGAAGCTGGAACGCCGGCTGTATGGTGAAAATGTGCTTCTTGTGGGCTATATGGGCTGCGGCAAATCCACGGTGGGTCGCAAGCTTGCAGAGGAACAGGGTATGGATTTCCTGGATATGGACGCGCTGATCGAGCAGGAGATGGGCTGTACCATCCGGAAGATATTCGAGGAGAGAGGAGAAGCGGGCTTCCGGGAGCTGGAAACTGCCTGCCTTCGGAAGCTCAGGGATACGGCGGTGCATACGGTGATCGCCACCGGAGGAGGAGCAGTCCTACGGAAGGAAAACCGGGAACTGATGAAGGACGCGGGGCAGGTGATCTGGCTCCAGGCGTCGGAGAAAACCACATTTGACCGGGTGAAGAGTGACAGAAACAGGCCCTTGCTGGACGCCGGGGGAGAAGAGGCTCTGAGACAGAAGATCCATACCATGCTGGAGACCCGCAGAGCTTCCTATGATGCGGCAGCAGACCGGGTGGTCACGGTGGATGGAAAGACCGTTGAGATGATAGCAGCAGAGATTTCAAAATAGATCGATGATTTCAGTGGAAAACCAGGGGATCCTTCGCCTGCGGCTCAGGATGACAGACATTCTGTCATTCTGAGGACAGTGCATAGCCTTCCGGTGCCGTGCTCGCGGCAGCGAGTACGGGCAGGGAAGGAAGAATCCCATGGTCCTGATGATAAACTAAAGTGCAATAGGCGGAAAGGCGTACACTATGTCATATTTCAAGCATGAAAGCAGCTATGTGGATGAAGGTGCAGTGATCGGTGACGGAACGAAGATCTGGTATTTCTGTCACATCCAGAGCGGAGCCGAGATCGGAGAGAACTGCTCCCTGGGACAGAATGTGAATGTAGCCAACCGGGTAAAGATCGGGAATAACTGCAAGATCCAGAATAATGTTTCCATCTATGAGGGAGTTACCCTGGAGGATGGGGTGTTCTGCGGGCCTTCCTGTGTATTTACCAATGATCTGACGCCCCGGGCAAGATTTCCCAAGGGGCACGAAAACTATAAGAAGACTCTGGTGAAGGAAGGGGCCAGCATCGGCGCCAACGCCACCATCGTCTGCGGGAATACCCTGGGACGGTTTTCCATGGTGGCTGCAGGTTCGGTGGTGACCCATGATGTGCCGGATTACGCCCTGGTGGAGGGAGTCCCGGCGAGGGTCGTAGGGTATGTGAACGAACAGGGTGAAGTGGTGAAAAGAGTAGAAAAATCCTGGTAAATTTAGCAGATTTTTAGCGGGGTTATTTCGGAAATATGCCTTGAATGAAGAGGGCGATTATGGTAAACTGTTAAAGATTGTTCTCAAGGTGTACCCGAGACTTCTGAAGAAAGGATTGGCGGATCCCGAGTCCTTTGTTCAGTGGTTTCGGCCCCTTGTCATGACAGTCAGAATATATGCTAAAGGAGAAAGATATGTACAAGACGTTTGAAATGGAACTTGCCGGACGTACACTCCGCGTGGATGTGGATCGTGTGGCGAAGCAGGCAAATGGTGCCGTGCTGATTCATTATGGTGATACGGTGGTGCTCTCTACAGCTACCGCATCCAAGGAGCCGAGAGAGGGAATCGATTTCTTCCCGCTTTCCGTAGAGTACAGTGAGAAAATGTACGCTGTTGGCAAGATCCCCGGAGGATTCAACAAGCGTGAGTCTAAACCTTCCGAGAACGCAATTCTTACTGATCGTGTCATCGATCGTCCCATGCGTCCCCTGTTCCCCAAGGATTACCGGAATGATGTAACCCTGGAGAACCTGGTGCTTTCCGTAGATCCCGAGTGTGCGCCTGAGCTTACCGCTATGCTTGGTACAGCTATCGCAGTATCCATCTCGGATATCCCCTTTGACGGCCCCTGCGCAACCACACAGGTTGGTCTGGTAAACGGAGATCTGATCTTCAACCCTAACTCCACCATGAACATGAACTCCGATCTGAAGCTCACCGTTGCTTCTACCCGCGAGAAGGTGATCATGATCGAGGCCGGTGCAAATGAAGTGCCTGAGGATAAGATGCTGGAAGCTATCTTCGCAGCACACAAGGTAAACCAGGAAGTGATCGCTTTCATCGACAAGATCGTTGCAGAGTGTGGCAAGCCGAAGCACAGCTATAACAGCTATGCGATCCCGGAGGAGCTTTTTGCAGCAATGAAGGAAGTTGTTCCGCCGGAAGAGATGGAGGTTGCTGTCTTCACAGACGATAAGCAGACCAGAGAGAAGAATATCGACGATATCAAGGCCAAGATGACTGAGGCATTTGCAGATAATGAAGAGTGGCTGGGCCTTCTGGGCGATGCACTGTATCAGTACCAGAAGAAGACCGTTCGTAAGATGATCTTGAAGGATCACAAGCGTCCGGATGGCCGCGCCATCAACCAGATCCGTCCTCTTGCAGCTGAGGTTGATCTGATCCCCAGAGTACATGGTTCCTCCATGTTCACCCGCGGACAGACACAGATCTGCGACATCGTGACTCTTGCTCCTCTTTCCGAGGCACAGAAGATCGACGGACTGGATTCTACCGTTGTAACAAAGAGATATATGCACCACTATAATTTCCCGTCCTACTCCGTAGGTGAGACCAGAGTTTCCCGCGGCCCCGGACGTCGTGAGATCGGCCATGGTGCTCTTGCAGAGAGAGCCCTTCTTCCGGTACTTCCGTCCGAGGAAGAGTTCCCCTATGCCATCCGTGCCGTATCCGAGACCTTTGAGTCCAACGGATCCACATCCATGGCATCTACCTGTGCATCCTGTATGTCCCTTATGGCAGCAGGCGTGCCCATCAAGGCTCCGGTAGCAGGTATCTCCTGCGGTCTGGTAACAGGCGAGACAGATGATGATTACATCGTTCTTACCGATATTCAGGGACTTGAGGACTTCTTCGGCGACATGGACTTCAAGGTTGCCGGTACAGAGAAGGGTATTACCGCGATCCAGATGGATATCAAGATCCACGGTCTGACCAACGACATCATCCGCGAAGCTATCGCACGGACAAGAGAAGCCCGTATGTATATCCTGAACGAGGTTATGCTAAAGGCTATTCCCGAACCCAGAAAGCAGCTTTCCGCTTATGCTCCGAAGATCGTATCCATGAACATCGATCCGGACAAGATCGGTGAGGTCATCGGACAGAAGGGTAAGACCATCAACAGCATCATCGAGGTTACAGGCGTTAAGATCGATATCGATGATTCCGGACGGATCGATATCTGCGGCGTAGAGCAGGAGGGTATCGACAATGCCCTGAAGATGATCCACGCTATCGTAGATCCCATCGAAGTAGGAAAGACCTATGAAGGACAGGTTGTCCGCATCATGCCCTTCGGTGCATTCGTACAGATCACACCGAACAAGGACGGAATGATCCACATTTCCAAGCTGGCTCCGCATCGTGTGGAGAAGGTGGAGGATGTGGTAAATATCGGTGATGTAGTCCGGGTTAAGGTGCTGGGTATCGATATGGGTAAGATCAGCCTGAGCCTTAAGGATGCAGATAAATAATGAACCCTGTTCCGGGGCCGGATACGGCCCCGGAGAAAATAAAATGTATAAAAAGGAGTTACTGTTTATGCGCTATGGATTCTTTGATGAGGAGAAGAAGGAGTATGTGATCGAGCGTCCGGATACCCCGGCTCCCTGGGCCAATTATCTTGGTTCCCCGGAGTATGGCGCTATCGTATCCAACAATGCCGGCGGCTACAGCTTCGCAAAATCGGGAGCAAACGGACGTATCCTCCGGTATGTGTTCAATCAGTTCGACCAGCCCGGCCGTTATATCTATATCCGGGATGACGAGTCGAAGGACTACTGGTCAGCATCCTGGCAGCCGGTAGGAAAGGATCTGTCCGAGTATAAGAACGTTGTGCGTCACGGTACAGCGTATACGAAGATGGAGACGGATTATGCCGGGATTCGTTCCGAAGTGCTTTATTATGTTCCTCTGGACGCGACACATGAAGTATGGGCACTGAAGGTAAAGAACAATTCCGATAAGGTAAGAAATCTTACCGTGACCGGTTACGGTGAATTCACCAATGAGACCAATTATGAGCAGGATCAGGTGAACCTGCAGTATACTCTGTTTATCACCAGAACTTATTTCTGCGAGAACCGCATCAAGCAGGTGGTAAATGAATTTGTAAAGAAGGAAGCAGCAGTTAACGGCAGCGTAGTACAGTGCAAGTTCTTCGGTATGGCAGGAAGTGATATTTCCTCCTACTGCGGCGACAGGGAAGAATTCCTGGGACTGTATCACGGCTATGGAAATCCGGTGGGCGTTGAGAACGGCGACCTCGGTAATAAGCTGAACTACAATGCCAACGGTTGCGGCGCCCTTTCCACCAAGATCACCCTTCAGCCCGGTGAGGAGAAGGAGATTGCCTTCCTGGTAGGCATGAAGGAAGATAAGGAAGCGGATGCAGTGATCAAGTCCTATGCAAATGTAGGGGCAAAGGTTTCTGCAGAGCTGGAGACCCTGATCGGCTACTGGCATGAGAAGCTGTCTCATTTCCAGGTAAAGACTCCGAGCCAGGAGTTCAACGCCATGATCAATACATGGAATGCATTTAACTGCTTCATGACCTTTATCTGGTCCCGTGCGGCATCCTTTATCTACTGCGGACTTCGTAACGGCTACGGCTATCGCGATACCGTACAGGATATCCAGGGTGTGATCCATCTGGCACCGGAAATGGCAGTGGAGAAGATCCGTTTCATGCTTTCCGCGCAGGTGGACAACGGCGGCGGACTTCCGCTGGTTAAGTTCACACACAATGCAGGACATGAGGATACACCGGATGATGCATCCTATGTGAAGGAGACAGGTCACCCGGCATATCGTGCAGATGATGCGCTGTGGCTGTTCCCCACCATTTACAAATATATCGCTGAGTCCGGAAATCTGGACTTCATCGACGAGGTTATCCTTTACGCAAACAAGGATGAGGGTTCGGTTTACGACCATCTGAAGAGAGCCATCGACTTCTCCATGAACCGTCTCGGACCCCACGGCATGCCGGCCGGTCTGCATGCAGACTGGAATGACTGCCTCCGTCTCGGTAAGCAGGGCGAGTCTACCTTCGTGGCATTCCAGCTGTATTATGCCATGACGGTGATCCGTGAGTTTGCGGAATACAAGAAGGATGAGGTTTATCTGGCTTATCTGGATGATGTTCAGCCGAAGCTGTATGATACACTGCAGAAGCTTTGCTGGAACGAGGATCGTTTCATCCGTGGATTCAAGGAGGATGGTATGGTCATCGGTCAGCGTACCGATCCGGAAGCTTCCATGTGGCTGAATCCCCAGAGCTGGGCAGTTATCTCCGGTCTGGCTACGCCTGAACAGGCAGACCTTGCACTGGACAGCGTTAACCGTGAGCTGAATACTGACTATGGTTGTATGGTAATGTATCCGCCTTATCGTGAACATGCATTTGACGGCGCTCTGATGCTCCTCTTTAACGCATGCACCAAGGAAAATGCAGGTATTTTCTCACAGCCTCAGGGCTGGATCATCCTGGCTGAAGCGCTTCGCGGCCATGGTGACCGTGCATTCCAGTACTTCAAGGAGTCTTCACCGGCTTCCATGAATGACAAGGCTGAGATCCGTAAGCTGGAGCCGTATTCACACGGACAGTTTACCGAGGGTAAGGACAGCCCGCACCACGGACGTTCTCACGTACACTGGCTTACCGGTACCGCATCCACCGTTATGGTTGGCTGCGTAGAAGGTATCCTGGGTATGCGTCCGGACTTCTACGGACTTCGGATCGCTCCTTCCGTATCCAAAGAGTGGAAGGAATTCGAGATCTGCAAGCTGTTCCGCGGTAAGAAGCTGCACATCGTTGTTAAGAACCCCAACGGTTCCGAATCCGGTGTTGCTTCCATGACCGTGAACGGTACAGAGTACAGCGATAACTACATCCCGGCAGCAGACCTGAAGGATGAGAATGAGATCGTTGTAGTAATGAAATAATTCGAAAACAAATCATTGATTGCTTTTTCGCACCTGTGCCCCACCGGGCCCGGGAGCCGGATCGAACCCCGTAAAAACAAGGGTGTATCCTGCTTCAGAGACCGGTGGGGCGGCTGTGCGAAATAAGGGATTTAAAAAAGGGGATCGAATGGCAGCATCAAACAGCGCCAAATCGAATACAGGAAACAGAAAGACAGCTGCCGGCGGAGGGAAACGGCCGGTTAACGGTTCGCCCAAAAGATCAACCGGAAACCGGGGAAAATCACCTGCAACGTCCCGGAACAGAGAGCGTGTCAGCCGTGTGATCAATGATGATGCGGAGAAAGCGCTGAGTCCGGCAAGACGAAGAGAGATCATGTTCTTTGTCTATCTTGCCGTGGCGATCTTTATGATCTGCAGCAACTTCGGCATCTGCGGGGCAGTGGGAAGAGTCTTCAGCGGTTTCTTCTTTGGCCTTTTCGGCTGGAGCCAGTATCTGATCCCGTTTTATCTTTTTGCGGCTGCTGCATTTCTTCTGTCCAACGGGCCGAAGAAGAGCATCATCCGGAAGCTGATCTGGGGTGCGGTGATCCTTATGCTCACCTCCTGGATCTTCCAGCTGGCCTACGGCGCTGCGGATATGACCGCAAGTACGCTGTATTCCGCAGGCTATGACGAGCACCGGGGCGGAGGAGTGATCTTCGGCGGACTTCTGGTGCTGCTGTATAAGATGATCGGTAAGGTGGGTGTCATCATCCTTACCGTGCTTGTATCCATCGTTGCTGTGATCCAGATCACGGGTATATCCCTGATCGAGCTTATCAAGGGTGCCTTTACCTACGGCTACAGCGGTGATGATGAGGATTATGACGAGGAGGATGAACCGGAGGAACTGTCACCGGTCCGTCCCATGAACCGTCGTAAGATGGACATCGAAAATGGACTGAAGGTTCTTCCGGAGGATGCGCCTTCAGAGGAGATAGAACCCAAAAAACGGGGAAGAAAGAAGAAAAAAGAAGAGGAAGAAGGATCGTTTGTTCCCAGGGATGAGATGACCGAGCTTCGGCCGGATCCCTTCCGGGATGATCTGGAGGAGCTGAAGGAGGCTGCCCGCCGTAAGGTTGAGGTGGAGAAAGCGTATGCCCGGCAGACCGAAGCAAAACCGGCGGAAAGCATGGTACAGTCCACGGCTGACGGATTGATCCCGGAGGAACCGGACAGAGGACTGAGTATCCCCAGCAGTTACACCATCGGGCAGGGGGCTCCCATGGGAAGGACCGTATCTACGGGCGGTTTTGCCGAGGAAAAGAGCAAGACAGAACCCTCTGCTGAGAGCCGGGAAAATGTGAATTTCTATGAACTGAAGCCGGATTACGAAGATCCCCTGGGAGATAACTGGGAGGATAAGGATTGGAACAAGCCTCTTTCCGTTGAAGCGGAGGAAGGTTTCCCCGGGCAGAAGGCCCGGACCCGGAGTGATTCGGCAGAGGATTCCTATGACAGTGATCTGGATTCCGCATTTAACCTGGAGGATGAACCTCTGGATGCAGAAGCCATCAGGGCGAAGACTGCAAAAGTCGCGGAAGGGAAGGTTACCCATTCCGATACCTTAAGAGAAATGGAAGAGATCCGGCAGAGCGTGGAGGAGAAGCCTGTTCCTCCGAAGAAGCCCTATAAGTATCCACCGGTATCTCTGCTGAATCCCTCAAAGAATAAAACCGGAAAGAATGATCAGGATGTGCGGGAAACCGCCATGAAGCTCAGGGCCACTCTGGAAAGCTTCGGCGTAAATGTAACCATTACGGATTACAGTCGCGGACCTTCGGTTACCCGCTATGAGCTTACGCCGGAGTCCGGTGTGAAGGTAAGCCGGATCCTCTCCCTGCAGGATGATATCAAGCTGAGCCTGGCTGCCCAGGATATCCGGATCGAAGCACCGATCCCGGGGAAATCCGCCATCGGTATCGAGGTTCCCAATAAGGAGAAGCAGATGGTCTCCTTCCGGGAGCTTGTGGATACGGATGCATTCAGAAATGCAAAGTCCAAGATCTCCTTTGCCATTGGTAAGGATATCGGCGGACAGACCATCATTGGGGATATTGCCAAGATGCCCCATATGCTCATCGCCGGATCTACCGGTTCCGGTAAGTCCGTATGTATCAACACCATCCTCATGAGTATCCTGTACAAGGCGAAGCCTGAAGAGGTCCGTCTCATCATGGTGGATCCGAAGATGGTAGAGCTTACGGTCTATAACGGTATCCCGCATCTGCTCATCCCGGTAGTCACGGATGCAAAGAAAGCTGCGGGAGCATTGAACTGGGCCGTTCAGGAGATGGAACGACGTTACAAGCTTTTCGCCCGCCACAACGTGCGGAATCTGGAAGGCTTCAATAAGAAGGTGGAAGCGGAAGGCCCCATCGATCCGGAGGATATCACCAAGGCAGATCTTCGGTTCATGCCCCAGATCGTGGTGGTGGTGGATGAGCTTGCCGACCTGATGATGGTGGCCCACGGCGAGGTGGAAGACGCCATCGTGCGGCTGTCCCAGTTGGCCCGTGCCGCAGGGATCCACCTGATCATCGCCACACAGCGGCCTTCGGTGGATGTCATTACCGGCCTCATCAAGGCAAATGTACCATCCCGTATCGCCTTCATGGTGTCCAGCGGAACGGATTCCCGTACCATTCTGGACAGGGTGGGTGCGGAGAAGCTTCTCGGAAAGGGAGATATGCTGTATAGCCCTGTCGGTGTAACGAATCCCATACGTGTACAGGGTGCGTTTGTATCGGATGACGAGGTCCTTCATGTCACCGATTTCATCAAGAATCAGTGCGGCGACACGGAATATGATGAAGATATCGCCCAGTCCATTGATGCCGGAGTTCCGGCAGCAGGATCCGCAGACGCCCCTGACCAGGAGGAAGACGAGAAGTACGATGAGTATTTCGAAGAGGCAGGCCGTCTGGTGATCGAGAAGGATAAAGCCTCCATCGGTTACCTGCAGCGGGTATTCCGCATCGGCTTTAACCGTGCGGCCAGGATCATGGATCAACTGGCAGACGCCGGCGTGGTGGGCCCCGAAGAAGGCACCAAGCCCCGGAAGGTTCTGATGACCATGGATGAATTTGAGGAGTTTATATCCCTGTAAATGACAGAATAAAAGGAATGCGAGGAATTGTATGTTAACAGACATTGAGATCGCGCAGAAAGCAGAATTAAAGAAGATCCGTGATGTTGCCGCATCCATCGGTCTTGACGAGGATGAGATCGAGAACTATGGCCCCTATATGGCCAAGTTCTCTGACGAGTACCTGAAGAAGATCGAAAACCGGCCCTACGGAAAGCTGATCCTGGTCACGGCCATTAACCCCACTCCTGCGGGAGAGGGCAAGACCACGGTGACCATCGGTCTGGGTGATGCGCTGACCCGTGCGGGAAAGAAAACCATGATCGCTCTTCGTGAGCCTTCCCTGGGTCCCTGCTTCGGGATCAAGGGCGGAGCTGCAGGCGGAGGATACGCACAGGTGGTTCCCATGGAGAAGCTGAACCTGCATTTCACAGGAGATTTCCATGCCATTACCAGCGCCAACAATCTGCTGGCTGCGGCTCTGGACAATCATCTTCAGCAGGGTAACCAGCTGGGGATCGATCCGAAGCGGATCCTGTTCAAGCGCTGTCTCGATATGAATGACCGTGCCCTGAGAAATATTGTGATCGGTATGGGAAAACGGATGGATGGTGTGGTACGGGAGGATCATTTCATCATCACCGTAGCCACCGAGGTTATGGCGATCCTCTGCCTGGCTGAGGATATCCATGATCTGTATGACAGACTTTCCCGGATCATTGTGGCTTACACCTATGGGGGAAAACCGGTTACCGCGGCTGACCTTAAGGTGGTTGGTTCCATGACGGTTCTCCTGAAGGATGCCATACGACCGAATCTGATCCAGACACTGGAGCATACCCCTGCAGTTGTCCATGGCGGTCCCTTTGCGAATATCGCCCATGGCTGCAACTCCGTCCGGGCCACCAAGACAGCCCTTCGTTCCGCAGATTACGTGGTGACGGAAGCAGGCTTCGGAGCGGATCTCGGCGCAGAGAAATTCCTGAATATCAAATGCCGGATGGCTGAGCTTAAGCCGGATGCAGTGGTGCTGGTGGCAACTGTCCGTGCACTGAAGTATAACGGAGGGGTGGCAAAGGCTGATCTCTCCAATGAAAATGTAGAGGCCCTTGAGGCCGGTATCGCAAACCTCGGAAAGCATATCGAGAACCTGAAGAAATTCGGTATGAATCCGGTGGTTACCCTGAATCGGTTTGTGTCCGATACGGATGCGGAGATCGAGGTGGTCCGCAGATACTGTGCCGAACGAGGCTGCACACTGACGGTATCCGAGGTTTGGGCCAGGGGCGGCGAAGGCGGAGCGGAGCTTGCCAGGGCGGTTCTTGAGGAACTGGGATCCGGACGAAACCATTACCATCCGCTTTACGGATCCGATCTGTCCCTGCGGGAGAAGATCGAGACCATTTCCCGTGAGATCTACGGCGCTGACGGTGTTGAGTATTCCTCTGAGGCTGCCAGGGCACTGGATACAGCGGAGGCAGAGGGCTATGGTGCGTTCCCGGTATGTATGGCTAAAACCCAGTATTCTCTTTCGGATGATCCCAAGAAGCTGGGTCGCCCGGAGAACTTTACCGTAAGCATCCGTGAGGCATATGTATCCGCCGGCGCTGGATTTGTGGTGGCCATTGCGGGATCCATCATGACCATGCCCGGACTTCCGAAGGTGCCGGCTGCAGAGCAGATCGGTATCGATGAAGAAGGTCGGACCGTTGGATTGTTCTAAGAAAGAAAGGAAGATAGAATGGCAGAAATCATCGATGGTAAGAAGATCTCCCAGGAGATCAAGGATGAAGTGAAGAATAAAGTAGAGCATCTGAAGGAGGATGGGATCGAGGTTACCCTGGCGGTGATCCTTGTGGGAAATGATCCGGCCTCCGGCGTCTATGTAAATAATAAGAAGAAGGCCTGTGAATATACCGGAATGCGTTCCGTATCCTATGAACTTGCAGAGGATACAAAGGAAGAGGAGCTGCTTCAGCTGATCGATGAACTGAATGCGGACAATTCCGTGGACGGGATCCTGGTTCAGCTTCCCCTGCCGAAGCAGATCAACGAGGATCGGGTGATCCGCCGGATCTCTCCGGATAAGGATGTGGATGGTTTCCATCCCGAAAGCGTGGGACGTCTTTCCATCGGTGAGCGTGGATTTGTATCCTGTACACCTGCCGGCGTCATCGAGCTGCTGAAGCGCAGCAACACGGTGATCGACGGAAAGGAATGTGTGGTCATCGGCCGGAGCAATATCGTGGGTAAGCCCATGTCCATGCTGCTTCTCAGGGAGAACGGAACAGTGACCATCTGTCATTCCCATACCAAAGACCTGAGAGAAGTAACAAAGCGGGCGGATATCCTGGTGGTAGCCATCGGAAAGCCCATGATGATCGATGCCTCCTATGTGAAGGAAGGCGCTACCGTCATTGATGTAGGTATCCACAGAACAGGAGAGGGCAACAAGCTCTGCGGTGACTGTGATTACGCGTCTGTATCCCAGGTTGCCGGTAAGATCACTCCGGTTCCCGGTGGTGTAGGTCCCATGACCATTGCCATGCTGATGGTAAATACGCTTCAGGCATCGCTGATGCATCACGGAAGAGTATAATAATTATGTCATTCTGAGCGGGCGCACGCGTGCCGGTGGCACGCATGTTTGTGCGCCGAGTGCGACCAAGCGGCAGCGCAAAGCGAAGAATCCCCTGGCAAAGTCGAAGGGATCCTTCGTCGCTGCGCTCCTCAGGATGACATGATATCGTGTCATTCTGAGCAAAGCGAAGAATCTTATGGCATGAGTTAGTATAAAGGAATATAAAATTGACTAACGAAGTATTCAAAATAGCACTCATTTCCCTGGGCTGCGACAAGAACACCGTGGACAGTGAGGAAATGCTCGGTATCCTGGATCAGAAGGGATATCAGCTTACTGAGCTTCCCGAGGATGCGAATGCGGTGATCGTCAATACCTGCTGCTTCATCGGTGATGCGCTGGAGGAGAGTATCCAGACGGTGCTTTCCGTGGCGGAGCTTAAGAAGACCACGGGGGTGAAGTACCTGATCGTTGCAGGCTGTATGTCCGAACGGTTTAAGGATGAGGCAATGAAGGAACTGCCGGAGGTGGATGCCTTCGTCGGAACCACTGCATTTTCCGCCATTGCCCAGGTAGTTGAACGCCTGATCAACGGAGAAAAAGAAATACGGGTTTATGAGGACGTCAACCGTATCACGGAAGAGAATCCCAGATACCGTGCGCCGGGACAACCCCATGTGGGATATCTGAAGATCGCAGAGGGCTGTGACAAGAAATGTACCTACTGTGCCATCCCGTCCTTCCGGGGGGCCTACCGCAGTATTCCCATGAACCGGCTGGTGAAAACGGCAGAGGAGCTGGTGCAGAGCGGAGTGAGGGAACTGATCCTGGTGGCGCAGGAGACCACGGTCTACGGTAAGGATCTCTACGGAGAGAAGAAGCTTGCCGAGCTTCTCCGGCGGCTTTCCGGGATCGAGGAGCTTCGTTGGATCCGATTGCTTTACTGCTATCCCGAGGAGATCGATGATGTTCTGATCGAAGCCATCCGTACGCTGCCGAAGGTGCTGCATTATATCGATATGCCCCTTCAGCATACAGAAGACCACGTGCTTCAGCGGATGGGAAGGAGACTGACCAAAAAGAAGCTCTTTGAACTGGTGGACAGGCTGCGCAGCGAGATCCCGGACATAGCCCTTCGGACCACGCTCATCACCGGATTTCCGGGAGAGACGGAGGAAGAACACAGGGCTCTCATGGAGACTCTGGATCAGCTGGAATTTGACCGGCTGGGGGTATTTCCCTATTCCCGGGAAGAGGGAACGGTTGCAGCCACATTTCCCGAACAGATCCCGGAGGAAGTAAAGCGAAGATACCGGGATGAGATCATGGAGCTTCAGCAGGAGATCTCCATGGATAAGAATGAGACCATGATCGGCCGGACACTGGAGGTTATCGTGGAGGGGTATCTTCCCGATGAAGAGGTCTATGTGGCCAGATCCTACCGGGATGCGCCGGAGGTGGACGGTTTCGTATTCTTCCCTTCTGAGCGGGAACTGATCACCGGGGATATCCTTCCGGTGGTGATCACCGAGGCGGCTGAGTATGACCTGAACGCTGAACCGGTGTAACGGTTTATATAGTTTAAATCAAAGGCTCCGGCTTTCGGGGCTAAGAATAAAGGAGACTGTTGTCATGAATTTACCGAATAAGATTACTGTATTTCGCGTATTGCTTATACCGGTTTTTATCTTTTTTATGCTGGTGCAGAGTATCCCCGGAGCAAAATGGTGGGCGCTGATCTTTTTCTGCCTGGCCTCTGTTTCGGATTTCTTTGACGGATATCTGGCCAGAAAGAATAATCTGGTGACAGATTTCGGTAAGTTTATGGATCCGTTGGCAGATAAGCTTCTGATCTGCTCGGCCATGATCGCCCTTACCTCCACAGATCCGGTCCGTATGCCGGCCTGGGTGGTGATCATCATCATTGCCAGAGAGTTCACCATCAGCGGCTTCCGTCTCATCGCCTCCGACAACGGCAAGGTCATTGCCGCCAGCATTTGGGGCAAGGTGAAGACGGTGGTCCAGATGTTCATGGTGATCCTGCTGATCTGTGATTTCGGGGGAGACACAGTTCACATCATCGAGAAGGTTCTGGTATACCTGGCACTGGGACTTACGGTGATCTCGCTGATCGAGTATGTTATCAAAAACAGGGATGTGATCAGCTCATACAAATAAGAAGGTTCAATGGGGCAGGGGAGTTTATTTTCTGCCCCATTTCTTTATGAGATTTTCCTTGAAATCGACAGGCAAAAGTTATAAAATACAATGGGCGAAAATGGTTTTCATATAAACCCCAATATATTTTTAGAATAGTTTTATGGAGGACTAGAAATGAGCGAGATTAAGAAGTACTCTGCAAGTCAGCGGATCGAAGCCCTGTTGGATCCCGCGAGCTTTGTAGAGATCGGTGCTTATGTTACCGCAAGAAGCACCGACTTCAACCTGAAGGACTTCGATACACCGAAGGATGGTGTCATCACCGGCTACGGCGTTATCGATGGAAAGCTGGTATATGTCTACAGCCAGGATGCTTCCGTGCTTGGAGGATCCATTGGTGAGATGCATGCCAAGAAAATTGCCAATCTTTACAATCTGGCAGTAAAATGCGGAGCACCGGTGATCGGTCTTCTGGATTGTGCAGGTCTTCGTCTTCAGGAGGCGACAGACGCACTTACCGCATTTGGCCGGATCTTCAAGAAGATGTCTCTTGCTTCGGGTGTGATCCCGCAGATCACGGCGATCTTCGGTACCTGCGGCGGCGGTACTGCCATGATCCCTTCTCTTACCGATTTCACCTTTATGACAGATCAGAATTCCAGACTTTTCGTAAACAGCCCCAATGCACTGGACGGCAATTACGAAGGAAAGGTGGATACCTCTGCTGCTTCCTATATCAGCGAGAACACCGGTCTGGTTGATGGTGTATTTGCAACGGAAGCAGATGTACTTTCCGAGATCCGTACACTGGTGGGATTCCTTCCCTCCAATAATGAAGATCTTGCCATTGCGCCCTGCGGTGACGAGCTGAACCGTACCGTACCCGGTATCGAGGCTATGGATATGGAAGGCATTATCACAAATATTGCCGATGACCTGGTGTTCTATGAGATCAAGAAGGCTTATGCACCGGATATGAAGATCGGCTTTATCCGTATGAACGGCGTAACTGTGGGTGTTGTGGCAAATGCGGATAAGACCCTTACCTCCGCCGGCATGTACAAGGCTGCACGTTTTGTCCGTTTCTGTGATGCCTTCAGCATCCCGCTCCTTACCCTTGTGGATGTGAAGAATTTTGCAGCAACCATAGAAGAGGAGAAGACCATCTCCAGTGCTGCAGCCAAGCTGTCCTTCGCTTTCAGTGATGCCACGGTGGAGAAGGTTACGGTGGTTACCGGTGAAGCCTACGGCTCCGCATATATCACCATGGATTCCAAGTCTCTTGGCGCGGATATGGTTTATGCATGGCCGTCTGCAAAGATCGGTATGATGGATGCCGTTATGGCAGCAAGGATCATGTATGCCGATGAGATCGCAGCTTCTCCGGACAAGGCAGCCCGTGAGAAGGAGATCGCAAAGGAATATACCGAGCTTCAGGGCAGCGCCCTTGCGGCAGCAAGACGCGGGTATATCGACGATATCATCGAACCGGATGCGACGAGAAAGAGAGTCATTGCCGCTTTTGAAATGCTGGCAGAGAAAGCTGAGGATCGTCCGGGCAGAAAACACAGTGCCCGCTAATAATAATGAGAGGTAACCGGAAATGTTAAAGAAAAAGATCATACCGCTGATTACCCTCCTGCTGATGTTCATTTTTACCGGCTGCGATGAAGAGGCCCATAACTACGAGTTTAACAAGGACATGATGATCGAAATGACCAAGTCCATTGTTACGAACTTGAATGGTGTCACAGAGCTGCAGGGCGATTATCTGCTGGAGCAGGGTCAGGATTACGAGAAGGGAGCGGTTAACGGCTTCCGTCAGGCGCAGAATACAGATAAGGTTGGTAAGTTCCTGGGATTTGACACATCTGAGGATAAAGTAAAATTCGAAGATGGAAATCGTAACAATATTCTCTGTACTATCGTCTGCAAATTTGAAAATCGTGATGTACAGGTCAAGGTATCCTATACGGAAAACAAGCTGTTCGGGATCCAGAAGGAATCCATTACAGACGAGCTCACCTATAACGCCACGCTGGCCGGTTATACGGATGTG
Source organism: Eubacterium sp. (assembly GCA_017634475.1). Taxonomy (GTDB): domain Bacteria; phylum Bacillota; class Clostridia; order Lachnospirales; family Lachnospiraceae; genus Eubacterium_Q. Next base: position 7,997 of record JAGBNH010000073.1, on the reverse strand, counting down.
GATGCCTATGTAAAGGAAAAACTGGGAGATTACGGTTTCTCCACCGAAAGTCTTTCCAAGTTCGTGGATGAGTACCTATATGCAAATGCACAGATATCTCCCTACACTCCTGACGAGTGTGAGGTCACGGCGATCTATTCCACAGGGGAACTTCTGGCAAACGGTGCGAAGAACATGGGTGTTGGTATGGGCATCGTATTCCTTGTCCTGATCTTCATTTCCTTCATCATCAGTTTGCTGAAGTTTGTACCGCGGCTTCTCGGAAGAGAGAAGAAACCGGTACTTCCCAAGGCTCCTGAAGCTCCGAAGGCAGCTGTTCAGGAAACAAAGAAGGAGAGCACACCTCAGGCAGCGATTGCCGTTCCCGAGGTTGGCAAGGAGGTTGAGGATGGTGAGCTGATCGCAGTGATCACTGCCGCTCTGCATGCTTATCTTTCCGAAAGCGCGGGGAATACCGGGGTAGCGCATCCTCCGGCTTATACCGCAAGTAACGACGGACTGGTTGTGCGTTCCATCCGTCGGGTAAGATGACCCGGTTTGGCCACGATAAGATCATATACAGATGATCAGAGCAAATAATCAATTATCATATTCAATTTAGAAAAAAGAGAATCATTCCAGGAGGAAAATCATGAAGAACTATAGAATCACCGTAAATGGAAATACCTATGATGTAACCGTAGAAGATGGTGCAGCAGGAGCGGCAGCTCCGGCAGCAGCGCCTGCTCCGGTTGTTAAACCGGCAGCACCTGCTCCGGCTCCGGCAGCAGCTCCGAAGGCAGCAGCTTCAGCTGGAAGCGTTACCGTTTCTTCCCCCATGCCCGGTAAGATCCTTGGCGTTAAGACTGAGGTAGGCAAGAGCGTAAAGAAGGGTGAAGTACTGTTGATCCTTGAGGCCATGAAGATGGAGAACGAGATCGTTGCTCCGGAAGATGGCACAGTTGCTTCTGTTAATGTTGGCGTAGGCGATTCCGTGGAAGCCGGAGATACTCTGGCTACATTGAACTAGGATAGCAGTGCTGACGCAAACATTTAAGGAGGAGTAACAATGCTGGATATATTAAAGAATCTGGCAGAACAGACCGGTTTTGCAACTCTGGACTGGAAGAACTATGTAATGATCCTCATCGCGTTCATTTTCATGTATCTTGCCATTGCCAAGGGTTTTGAGCCGCTGCTGCTGGTTCCGATTTCATTTGGTATGTTCCTGGTGAACATGTTCCCGAGTATCATTCAGGAAGGCGGACTTCTTCACTACTTCTATAAGCTGGATGAGTGGAGTATTCTTCCGTCCCTGATCTTCATGGGCGTCGGTGCCATGACCGACTTCGGTCCGCTGATCGCCTACCCGCCGAGCTTTATCTTAGGTGCGGCGGCACAGTTTGGTATTTACGGTGCTTATTTCCTTGCTATTGCTTTCGGTTTCACAGGAAAGGAAGCAGCGGCAATTTCCATCATCGGTGGTGCGGACGGACCGACCTCCATCTTCCTTGCAGGTAAGCTGGGTATGGGCGGAACACTTCTCGGCCCCATCGCTGTGGCGGCATATTCGTACATGTCCCTTGTGCCTGTCATTCAGCCGCCGGTAATGAAGCTTCTGACGACAGAGAAAGAGCGGAAGGTCAAGATGCCGCAGCTTCGTCAGGTAACAAAGCTGGAGAAGATCCTCTTCCCCATTGTTGTAACTCTTGTTGTATGTTTGATCCTGCCGACTACAGCTCCGCTGATCGGTATGCTGATGCTCGGAAACCTTTTCCGTGAATCAGGCGTAGTTAAGCAGCTGACAGAGACATCTTCCAATGCCCTGATGTACATCGTTGTTATCCTGCTGGGTACTTCCGTAGGAGCAACTACAAGTGCGGAAGCATTCCTGCAGGTAAGTACACTGAAGATCGTTGGTCTCGGACTTGCAGCATTTATCCTGGGTACGGCCATGGGTGTCATATTCGGAAAGATCATGTGTGCCGTCACCCACGGCAAGGTTAATCCGCTTATCGGTTCTGCCGGAGTGTCCGCCGTTCCCATGGCGGCCCGTGTATCCCAGAAGGTCGGTGCTGAATACGATCCCACCAACTTCCTTCTGATGAACGCCATGGGGCCCAATGTGGCCGGCGTTATCGGTACCGCGGTAGCTGCAGGTACGTTCCTTGCCATTTTCAACATAAGCTAGTGTCTGTGTCATCCTGAGGGGCGCACGCGTGCCGGTGGCACGCACGTTCGTGCGCCGAGATTGACCAAGCGGCAGCGCGAAACACAGCGACGAAGGATCCCATGGTTGACAAACAGTATAATTTTGAGGAGAAGAAAATGTCTGAAATAAGAAAAGTAGGTATTACAGAGACCGTGCTCCGTGACGCACATCAGTCTCTGATCGCAACAAGAATGACGACGGAAGACATGCTTCCCATCATTGATAAGATGGATAAGGTGGGCTATCATTCCGTAGAGTGCTGGGGTGGTGCAACCTTTGATGCATGCCTCCGTTTCCTGAAAGAGGATCCGTGGGTAAGACTTCGCAAGCTTCGTGACGGTTTCAAGAATACCAAGCTGCAGATGCTGTTCCGCGGACAGAACATCCTGGGTTATAACCATTATTCCGATGACGTGGTAGAATACTTCGTACAGAAATCTATCGCAAACGGTATCGATATCATCCGTATCTTTGACTGCCTCAACGATCTTCGTAACCTGGAGACGGCTGTGAAGGCAGCAAATAAGGAAAAAGGTCATGCACAGATTGCTCTTTCCTATACACTGGGTGATGCATATACTCTGGATTACTGGAGAAATATCGCCCGTGAGATCGAGGAAATGGGTGCAGATTCTATCTGCATCAAGGATATGGCCGGACTGCTCGTTCCGTATGAAGCAGAGAAGCTGGTAAAGGCACTGAAGGAAGGTACAAAGCTTCCCATTCAGCTCCATACGCACTATACCTCCGGTGTGGCAGCAATGACCTATCTGAAGGCGGTTGAAGCCGGATGTGATGTCATCGACTGCGCTATGTCTCCCATGGCCATGGGTACATCTCAGCCCGCAACCGAGGTTCTGGTTGAGACCTTTAAGGGTACACCTTACGATACCGGTCTGGATCAGCATCTTCTGGCTGAGATCGCGGATTACTTCGCACCCCTCAGAGAGAAGTACATTTCCAGCGGCCTCATGAGCACCAAGGTTATGGGCGTAAACATCAAGACCCTTCTGTATCAGGTACCCGGCGGAATGCTTTCCAACCTGGTATCCCAGCTGAAGGAGCAGGGTAAGGAAGATAAGCTTAAGGATGTGCTTGAAGAGGTTCCGCGTGTACGTAAGGACTTCGGTGAGCCGCCGCTTGTTACTCCGTCCTCCCAGATTGTGGGTACGCAGGCAGTTCTGAACGTAGTTCTCGGGGAGCGTTATAAGATGTTTACCCAGCAGTCCAAGGATCTTCTTTCCGGTAAATATGGCCAGACCGTAAAGCCCTTTAATCCTGAGGTACAGAAGAAGGCCATCGGAGATACGGAGCCCATTACCTGCCGTCCTGCAGACCTGATCGCTCCACAGCTTCCGGATATGGAAAAGGCTGTGGCTCAGTATAAGCAGCAGGATGAGGACGTGCTTTCCTATGCATTGTTCCCGCAGGTTGCTACCGAGTTCTTCCAGTACAGAGATGCACAGCAGAAGAAGATTGACATTTCCAAGGCGGATAAGGATAATATGACTTATCCTGTCTAATTCCATATGGAATGGATCACACGACGGATAAACCACGCCGCAGCCCATAACGGCTGCGGCGTTTCTTCGTTGCTGTGGTGGAAATGGATGTAAACAAAGGTTATTTTAAGGGAGATTTACTGATGATCATAAGAACAGATGAGCAAAACAAGGTGGTTGCATTCTGGAAGGCAGTGGAAATGAACCACAAGGTGGAATACAGCATTCCCCTTCCGGAGGACATAAGGGCGGAGCGGAAGATCCCCTATATCCAGGACTATAATATCGACCATATGCTCTGCAATTATTATCCAAAGAGCATGAAGGAAGGAGAAAAGCTTCCCACGGTGATCAATATCCATGGTGGTGGATGGCTTTTTGGTCATGTGGAGGATTCCGAGCAGTATATGGCGGAGATCGCCTCCATGGGATACGCCGTTATGGGCATGGGGTATCGCCTGATCCCCACGACGGATATGCAGGGGATCGTACAGGATATCTATACCGCGCTGCACTGGCTGGAAAACTGTGGACCCAGACGAGGCTTTGATCTGGAGCATGTACTGATCACCGGAGACTCCGCCGGTGCACATTTGTCCCTTCTTGTGGCATGTATCCAGGAAAGCGAAGAGCTTCAGAGGATCTACGGCGTGACACCGGTTTCCTTTAAGATCGGAACCCTGGGCATCAGCTGTCCCTGTGCGGAAATGGATTCCCTGTTTCTGCTCCCCTATGGATCGGAAGAGGAGAAGGTGAAGCTTTCCGAAGCATATCGCGAGCTGATGCTTGGCGAAATGGGAGAGGACGCACCATGGAGCAAAGCTCTCAGCTTCTCGGAGTTTATCCGATTTGTTCCGGATGTGAAGAAACTCCCGCCCATCTTCTTCATCGGTTCCGAGAATGAATCCCTGCATTACCAGACATTGAAGATCCTGAAATGCATGGATGAAAAACAGGTGAACTATGAGAAGATGATCTGGAAGAAGGAAGACGGAGCACATCTCATGCATGTCTTCAATGTGGAATTCTGGAGCTGGTACGAGAGCAAGGTAACCAACCGAAAGATGCTGGAATACTTCCGGAAACAGACAGGCCTCAATTAAAACGATTGTATTGAGCTGAAGCCCTGATGTCATCCTGAGCCGAAGGCGAAGGATCTTCGGTCAAAACCCCGTGTCATCCTGAGCCGAAGGCCACCATGTCATCCTGAGCCGAAGGCGAAGGATCCCGTGAACCGAAGGCCACCATGTCATCCTGAGCCGAAGGCGAAGGATCCCGTGAACCGAAGGCCAGAATACAGCGAATAAACGAAAGGATTCTTCGGTCGCTATGCTCCCTCAGAATGACAGACAGGTGTCATCCTTAACCTATAGTCCTTCTGTCATCCTGAGCCGAAGGCGAAGGATCTTCGGTCAAAACCCCGTGTCATCCTGAGCCGAAGGCGAAGGACCTTCGGCCAAAACCCCATGTCATCCTGAGCCACATACCCCGTGTCATCCTGAGCGAAGCGAAGGATCTTAAAAGAAGGATCTTGAAAGAAGGAACCCCATGAAAAAAATGATCATAGTCGGCGGTGGCGCCGCCGGAATGATGACAGCGATCCACGCTGCCGAAAACTACAAAGTCCTCCTGCTGGAGAAGAACGACAAGCTCGGCAAGAAGCTCTTTATCACGGGAAAGGGCCGCTGCAACCTGACGAATGCCTGCGACGAGGAGACATTTCTGAAAAATGTCATGTCCAACCCGAAATTCCTGTACAGCGCCATCTCTGCCTATCCGCCGGAAGCAGTGATCCGGTCCTTTCAGGACTGGGGGCTTAAGGTGAAGACAGAGCGGGGAAACCGGGTGTTTCCGGAATCGGATCATTCCTCTGATGTGATCCGGACCCTGGAACAGCAGATGCGAAAAAGAGGCGTGGATATCCGTTTAAATACCCATGTCCGCGGCCTCCTCTGTCATTCCGAACCCGTCTGTCATTCTGAGCGATGCGAAGAATCCTCCGACCCCGTCTGTCATTCTGAGCGAAGCGAAGAATCCTCCGAACTCGTCTGTCATTCTGAGCGAAGCGAAGAATCCCTTGGACCAGTCTGTCATTCTGAGCGAAGCGAAGAATCCTCAGACCCCGTCTGTCATTCTGAGCAGAGCGAAGAATCCCGTAGACATGTCTGTCATTCTGAGCGAAGCGAAGAATCCTCCGACCCCGTCTGTCATTCTGAGCGAAGCGAAGAATCCTCCGACCCCGTCTGTCATTCTGAGCGAAGCGAAGAATCCCTTGGACCAGTCTGTCATTCTGAGCGAAGCGAAGAATCCTGTGGCATAAAAAGAGTCACCGGCGTCCTTCTGTCCGACGGAACAAAGCTTACCGCAGACGTGGTAGTCCTTGCCACCGGCGGTATCTCTTATCCCGGAACCGGAGCCTCCGGCGAAGGCGTGACCTTCCTGGAGAAGCAGGGGCTGTCCATCCGTCCCTTCCAGCCGTCTCTGGTCCCCATGGAAAGCGATCTGTCCATCTGTAAGCCCATGATGGGACTTGCACCGAAGAACGTGGAGGTGAGCTTTTACCGGCTGGATAAACCCAAGAAACCGGTATATCGTGAATTCGGAGAAATGCTGTTCACCCATTTCGGCGTCAGCGGACCGGTGATCCTGTCCGCGTCGGGAATGCTGCAGAAATACTTCACCGCAGACGGCAGATCCAAGGAGAGACTGGAGCTTCGTCTGGACTGGAAACCGGCCCTTACGCCGGAACAGCTGGATCAGCGGATCCTTCGTGACTTTGATCAGGCCAAGAATAAGACGCTGCAGAACGCCATGGAGGGACTCCTTCCCAGAGCAGCGATCCTTCCGGTCCTTGCTCTGGCAGAAATGGATCCGGAGCTTCGGGTCCATGATCTGAAGCAGGAGCAGAGGAGAAAGCTGGTGGAGACGCTGAAAGCCTTCCGTCTGCCCATAACGGGACTGCGGGGCTTCGATGAAGCCATCATTTCCGCAGGCGGCCTGTCCGTGAAGGAGATCGATCCCCGGACCATGGAGGTAAAGAGGCTTCAGGGACTTCGTGTAGCGGGAGAAATGATCGATTGTGATGCTCTTACCGGAGGGTTTAATCTGCAGATCGCCTGGTGTACGGCAAAGCTGGCCGCACAGTGATCCCCACGGACTGAAGAAAAAGAAATAAACGGCAAGATCTCCCTGGAGGAATACAGTAAAAGATTCCATTCCCCGCTGATGCAGAAGATGATCTGCGATTATCTGCCGAAGGAATACGCAGCCTATTCCTTCCTGGTATCCTACGCCACCATGGCAGACGGAAACGGAAATATCCCCATGGGCGCATCCCTGCAGATGTCCCTTCGGATGGAGAAGCGCTTTAAGGATCTGGGAGGTAAGATCTATGGCTATTTTACAATTCATGGTTGACACCAGAACGCATGTTCGATATAATGATATATATCGATCATTGAAAAGATAAGGGGTTGCTTTCTAAAAATCCTTGAATAGCGTAAAATCTTAAAGGTTATAGGCCGAAACTTAACAAAGGCCATATTTCTATATTCACTAAAAATATGTAGCCTGAATTAGATCAGGTAGAGGCATTAGGCTAGTGCCATTAAAGGACCGGAGCAGAAAAACTTCGGGAATTTACAAATATCAACCACGAGTTGGTAAATAGCCATACCTTTTTAAACCATAACGCGGATCGCCGCCGACAAGTTCATTGCAGGCCAGTGCTCCGTCCTCCCCAAGGAGGTAAGTCTTTCCCCCGGTGGTTATGATGTCGGAGGTAACCGGTCTTCCTCCCCGGAAATAATACCACTTCCCTTCAAGCTTATGCCAGCCGTCATCATATGTGAGGAGCTTTATCAGTGCGCCGGTTTTATCAAACTGATACAATCTCCAATTGATCAACTGCACACCGGTTACGATACCGTCCTCACGTTGATAATACAATTTTCCATTTACCCGATACCAACTATTCATGTATGCCTTGGAATTCTCACCAAAGCAATACCATTTTCCATCAATCCGCTTCCAGCCAACGAAATTCTGTGCCTGCCCGTTCACATTATTATAATAACAGCCATCTTCATTTGATCCATATTTTCCGTGCCATACATTCTCAAATCCCGGGCCGCCGATCATCCGGCTGTCTTCGAAGGTATATTCCTTTCCCCCAACGGAAAGGGATCCATTTACCAAAGCACCACCTTTAAAATAGTACCAATCACTCCCTGACTTCTTCCAGCCATCCTGCAGCAGTTTACCAAGAGTACTCTGTAAAGCGCCGTCATCCCCAAAGATATACC